>PMBZ01000216.1 GCA_003153975.1 Hyphomicrobiales bacterium | reverse complement strand
CCGGCAGTCCGCGAGTCAGCTCCTGGCCTGTTGCACTCTACCAGTGGGATGGAACGGTCAGAATCTTTGGCCGTTGGTATAAGCTACCGGGCCTATGCGCCGGCCCCGCCGGGCTGCGTGGCAACTGGCCAGACGCCACAAGAGGCCAAAGACAACATGCGCGAGGCGATCCGCTTTCACCTGGAGGGGCTGGTGGAGGACGGCCTGCCCATCCCGTCCCCGCGAAGCACCCTCGCTTATGCCGGGCGTAACCCGCAGTTCCGGCAAATGTCTCCGTGACGAAAGCTTAACAGGCCGTTGAAATCGCGTAGGGCGGTATCATGGTAAATACGGCTATGGTTAACGCCAACGCGGCATGCGTTCCACACGCTGTTTTCTGCGAAATTTTCCGTGCTTTTGCCCCGATTCTGCGTTTCAAAACATCCGTTAAATATAGAAGCAATTCGCGAATTAACCATGAGATGGCAGCTGCAAGTTTGAATTATTCATCCGCAATCAGACACTTACGCGCTTTAACTCTTTTTAAAAACACTTGCGCTATATTGTTTCAAAATCGAAACAGGTCTCAAAACCTCAACTATTGGCGAAATATGGGTTAACGAAAACTTACCGGCACATGCAACACCCCGGAAATCGCAGGCGCGATACCGGGGTGATTGGCGAGAGCGGCGCCTATTCCAGGTTGCCGCAGAAGCGCTGGATGCGGCGGCAGGACTCCTCCAACTCCTCCTTCGAGGTGGCGTAGGAGATGCGGAAATAGGGCGAAAGCCCGAAAGCCGCGCCGTGGACAACGGCCACGCCTTCCTCTTCGAGAAGCGCGGTGACCACGTCCTCGTCGTTGCCGAGCACCTTGCCGGTTTGGGTGCGCTTGCCGATCAGCCCGGCACAGGAGGGGTAGACATAGAACGCGCCTTCGGGCGTGGGGCACTGGATGCCCTTCGCCTGGTTCAGCATCGACACCACGAGGTCGCGCCGCTCCTTGAAGCTTTGCGCGCGGCTCTTGAGGAAGTCCTGCGGACCGTTCAGCGCCTCGACGCTCGCCCACTGGCTGATGCTGGTGGGGTTCGACGTGGTCTGCGACTGGAGCTTGGTCATCGCCTTGATGAGCGGCTCCGGCCCGGCGCAGTAGCCGATGCGCCAGCCAGTCATGGCGTAGGCCTTCGAGACACCGTTCATGGTCAGCGTGCGGCCGTAGAGGCCAGGCTCGACCTGGGCCGGCGTGGTGAACTCGAAATCGTCGTAGACGAGGTGCTCGTACATGTCGTCGGTCAGCACCCACACATGGGGGTGCCGCATCAGCACGTCCGTCAGCGCCTTAAGTTCGGCGCGGCTGTAGGCAGCGCCCGTGGGGTTCGAAGGATGATTGAAAATCAACCACTTAGTCTTGGGCGTGATGGCTGCTTCGAGCGTCTCGGGGCTGAGCTTGAACTTGCTCTCGATCCCGGCCTCCGCAAAGACCGGCTGCCCGCCGGCCAAGAGCACGATGTCGGGATACGACACCCAGTAGGGCGCCGGGATCACCACCTCGTCGCCGGGATTCAGCGTCGCCATCATGGCGTTGAAAATGATCTTCTTGCCGCCCGGCGCCACGAAAGCCTGGGCGGGCTTGTAGTCCAAGCCATTCTCGCGCTTGAACTTTCTGCAGATGGCTTCCTTCAGCTCGGGGATGCCGTCCACATTGGTGTATTTCGTCTTGCCTTCCCAGATCGCCCTGACGGCGGCTTCCTTGATGTTGTCCGGCGTGTCGAAATCGGGCTCGCCGGCGCCAAGGCTGATCACGTCCCTTCCCGCCGCTTTGAGTTCGCGCGCCTTGGAAGCAACGGCAATGGTGGCCGAGGGCTTAACGCGGGCAAGTGCGTCCGATAGGAAAGCCATGGATTCTAACTCCAGGATGGTGTTGCGGCGCGAAATTAAGCTTCCGCCGCGCCTTTCGCAAGTGCTCAGAACTCGAACCACAAGAAAAGTAATTGAACAGAAGGCGCAAGCGGAGCGGCCAAAGGCATCCGCCGGCCGGCCGTGTAACCGCGCGCGAGTTGTTGAACCAATACCCTAGTGACTCAGCCGGCTATTTATGGGACCCTGGGATCGCAATCATTCCGTGACTATAGTTCAGGATCTTGAGTTATGATCGGCAAGCCGGTGAAACCGTTAAGCGGTGTTTTCGACGCCGATCGGGAGACGGCGGCCGCATACGCCGAATCCTATGCGTCCGGAAACGGAAGCGAAGCTTGGCTCCGGGCGATTGTCGATAGCGCAGTGGACGGCATCATAACCATAGACGAGCAAGGCTCGATCACCGAGGTCAACCCCGCCGCGCTCAGGCTTTTCGGCTACACCGCCGGGGAGTTGGTGGGCCAGAACGTCAAGATATTGATGCCCGAGCCTTTCCGCGGCCAGCACGATGCCTACCTGCGGAGCTACCGCGAGACGGGGGTACGCAAAATCGTCGGCATCGGCCGCGAGGTTTCGGGCAGGCGCAAGGACGGCACCGTCTTCCCGCTCGAACTCGCGGTGAGCGAGGTTCAGCGCGGCGGCCGGCGCGTGTTCACCGGCATCGTGCGCGATATCTCCGAGCGCAAGCGCATCGAGGAGGAACGGCAGAAATTCGTGGGGCTGGTGGAAAACAGCAGCGATTTCATAGCCATGGCCTCGCTGAGCTGGGAGCTGCTATACATCAACAAGGCCGGGCGCGAGCTTATCGGCATCGGCCGCGAGCAGGTCAAGGGCATGGAGGTGCGCGACCTCTGGGAGGAAGGCACCCTGCCTTCCGTGCTCAAGCAGGCCGGGCCCGTTCAACTCAGGGGCGGCTCTTTCAGGTTTCACGGCAAGGTCAAGCATTTCGTGACCGGCCGGGCCATCGACGTGGACTGCAACGCATTCGGCATCCTCGACCCGCACAGCGGCGAGCCGCTCGCCATGGCCTTTTCCTTGCGGGACATGCGCGAGCAGATGCGGCGCGAGCAAGCGCTCCGCGACGGCGAGGCGCGGCTCAAGGCGATCCTCAGCAGCGCGGTCGACGGCATCGTCACCATCAACGAGCGCGGCATCATAGAAGAGGTGAACCCGGCCGCGCACACGATTTTCGGCTACGAGGCCGGCGATTTGCTGGGGCAGAGCGTCAACATGCTGATGCCCGATCCCTACCGGCGCGAGCACGACCAATATATGCGGACCTACCGGCACACCGGCAAAGGCAAAATCATCGGCACGGGCCGCGAGACGCTCGGCCGCCGCAAGGACGGCACCGTTTTTCCCATCGACCTTTCGGTGAGCGAGGTTCCGCTCAGCAACCGGCGGCTTTTCACGGGCATTATCCGCGATATCTCGGGCCGCAAGGAAATCGAGCAGCACCGCGCGCTGCTGGTCGCCGAGCTGAGCCACCGGGTCAAGAACACGCTGGCCACGGTGATCTCCATCGCGCGGCAGACGTTCCCACGCGTGGAGCCATTCACCAGCGCCGTCGAAGCTTTCGATGGCCGGATACGGGCGCTGGCGCATACGCATAGCAGCCTTGCCGAGCGAAGCTGGGCCGAGGTGTCGCTTGCCGAACTCATCGGCGGCGAGGTCCAGCCATACCAAACCGCCGCCAACGTGCTCGCCTCCGGGCCGGATGTCATGCTGAAGCCCAGGGTCGCGATCTCGCTGGGCATGGCGTTTCATGAACTCATCACCAATGCGGCAAAACATGGAGCGCTATCGAAAGACGGCGGCGCGGTCGAGATTGGCTGGGATTGGGTCCGGCCCTCCGATAACCAGCTCCGTATCCGCTGGAGCGAGCGGGGCGGGCCGGAGGTTTCCGCACCCGCCCGCAGCGGGTTTGGCAGGCTACTGCTTGAGCGGGGCCTCGCTCATGAGCTTCGAGGCAAGGTGCAGCTTGAATTTGCGCGCGAAGGCCTGAAATGTACCATCGTGTTTCCGATCGATGGCAACCCGGCCCAAGACGATGGCGAGACTGACGATGGCATTTGAGGAGTGCCTTTCGTTCGGCCCGGCCTTGAAGGCACGCGCACCGGCAGGCTGCGAGTTGGGCGCCTCCGGACAGGCGGGAAACGGCGGCGAACCGCACCGGAGCGAGGACACGGAAGACGAAGCCGGCGAGGAGGCGAGTCTGAAAGGTCTGCGCATCCTCGTCGTCGAGGACGAGTTCTTGCTGGCTTTGGAAGTCGAGGCGGCGCTGATAGGCTTTGGATGCTCCGTCGCTGGCCCGTTTGCCAAACTGGCGAAGGCCCTGGATGCGGCCCGGCGCCTGCAACTCGACGGCGCGGTGCTCGACATCAACCTCAATGGCGAGATGGTCTACCCGCTGGCCGAGTTCCTCGACAGAGCTGGCGTCCCCTTCGTGTTCCTGACTGGCTACGTGCCTTCAGACCTGCCGGAACGCTTCCGTCACTTTCGCAGGCTGCCGAAGCCACTCCACGCGGAAATGCTCCGGCAAATCATCCTGGGTATGCGGTGCCCCCCCTCCAGCAGCGGCCCGCGCTGACGCGAGCCTTTGCCGCCGGCGCCATTACCAAGCGTCATTCCCGCGAAAGCGGGAATCCATATTTCCAGCGTCAGAACAATCGGTTAGATGGATACCCGCATGCGCGGGCATGACGGTCTCTTGCTTGGTTTAGGTTGAACCTGGGGTCATCCCGCGGGCCGGAATAGCTACATGAAGGGGTGAACTGGCTCGGCGTGATGCTTCGTGGTTGTCTCGCCCTCTGGGTTGCTCTCGACGAGATACACTTCGTAACCCCACAGATTGGCGAGATGCTGCAGCACCCGCTCGGCATCGTCCTCGTCGAGTGTCACGCCGTCGACGACTTGATGGCGCAGCTCCAGCCGCCGGTCCCCATCCAGGTTCACATCGACGATCTGGATGTCGGGATCGGCCCGCGAAACATCGTAATTGCGGGCAAGCGCCCGGCGCACTTTGGTGTAGCCCCTCTCGTTGTGGATGGCGTCCACCGCCAGCTCGCTCTCCCGGTGATCGTCCACAACCAGGAACAGGCCCAGCTTGCGGATGATATTGGGGCTCAGGAACTGCGAGACGAAGCTTTCGTCGCGGTAATTCGCCCAGATATCCTTGAGCGTCTCCATCGGGTCTTTGTTGCCCGCGATATCCGGGAACCATTGGCGGTCCTCGGCTTCGGGCTTGAGGCAGATGCGCTCGATGTCCTTCATCATGGCAAAGCCGAGCGCATAGGGGTTGAGCCCATAATAGCGCCGGTCGTCGAAGCCGGGCTGGGCGACCACGTTGGTATGCGAATGCAGGAACTCCATGAAGGAGCCCTCGCCGATCTGGCCCTTTTCGAGGAGGCGCTGCATGATCTGATAATGGGTGTAGGTCGCACAGCCCTCGTTCATCATCTTGGTCTGGCGCTGCGGGTAGAAATATTGCGCGATAAGCCGGACGATGCGGATCACCTCGCGCTGCCAGGGCCTGAGCCGCGGCGCGGTTTTCTCAAGGAAGTAGAGGATGTTCTCCTCGGGCAGGCCCAAAAGCGCGCGGCGGCGCTCGCGTTCCTGATCGATGCGCTTCTTCGCCTTTTTGGTTTGCTCCGGAACGGTGCGCCACAAATCGTTGAAGAGCCGCTCGCCATGCTCGCGCCGCTGGCGCTCCCGCTTCTCCTCGGAACGCAGGTCGATGGTCTTCTTGCCAGGATACCTGTGAATACCCTGATTTTGCAAGGCGTGCGCGGCGTCCAGCACCCGCTCGACTTCGGCCGCACCGTAGCGGTCCTCGCAATGCGCGATATAGTTCTTGGCAAAGGCGAGGTAGTCGAGGATGCCGTCCGCGTCCGTCCACTGCTTGAAGACATAGTTGTTCTTGAAGAAGTGGTTATGCCCGAAAGCGGCGTGCGCCAGCACCAGCGCCTGCATGGTCGCGGTGTTTTCTTCGAGCAGGTAGACGACGCACGGGTTCGAGTTGATGACGATCTCGTAGGCGAGGCCCTGCCAACCCTTGCGGTAGAGGGCCTCGTTGCGCACGAACTGCTTGCCGAACGACCAATGCCGGTAGAACAGCGGCATACCTGTCGAAGCATAGGCGTCGAGCATCTGCTCGGTGGTTATGACCTCGATCCGGGGCCGGTAGATGTCGAGCTTCAACTCGCCATGGCCGATCGCGGCAACGCCCTCGTAGATCCTGTTCAGCGTGTCGAAATCCCAGTCGGCGCCCTCAAACAAGAGCTTGTTTTTCGCCGGCTTGTTCTTCATGCCACCCCCGCAACCGTGGGTTTCCGCTCGAAAAGCTCCCGGAACACAGGGTAGATGTCGCGGCGGTCGCGAACCTTGCGCATGGCCATGGGCAAGTCAGGCGATTGAATGAGATCGTAGGCGCGCCAAAGCGTGCTCGGCGGCTCACCCCCGCGGCGGCGCTCCTCAGGCTCCCGGCCGACCTCGATGTAAGCGTAATGCTGGCACATGGGCAGGATGACGTTTCTCAAAAGGGTGACCGCCTTTTCGTTGTCGATGGGCAGGTTGTCGCCATCGGACGCCTGGGCCGCATAGATGTTCCAGTTGGCCGGAGGGAAGCGGTCGGACACGACGCGGATCATCTCCTCAAGCGCGGTGGAAACGACCGTTCCGCCAGTCTCGCGGCTGTGGAAAAACGTATCCTCATCGACCTCCTGGGCCTCGTGCGTGTGACGGATGAAGACCACCTCGACATAGCGGTAGCGCCGGCTCAGGAAGAGGTAGAGCAGGCTGTAAAAGCGCTTTGCCAAGTCCTTGAGGTGCTCGTCCATGGAGCCGGACACATCCATGAGGCAGAACATCACGGCCTGCGCCACGGGCTTTGGCACCATTTCATAGCGCCGGTAGCGTACATCGACCGGGTCGATGAAGGGGATTGCGCGCGCGCGCAAGCCTTGCCGCTCCAGCTCGGCCCGGACGGCCAAAATCTCGTCCTCGTCCGCGCCCGCCTCTTCCAACTCCTTCAGGCGGCCTTCCAAGGCCGCGATTTCGTCGGGTTTCGGCCGCTTGAGCGCGAGGCGCCGCGACAGGCTGTTCCGCATCGTGCGCGGAACCGAAAGCTGCGACGGTGCGCCGGATGACTTGTAGCCCGCGCGCCTGGGCTGGGTCTTTTCCTCGCCCATAACCTGACGCTTGGCGAGGTCCGGAAGCTCCAGATCTTCAAGAAAGAGGTCGATGAACTCGTCGTCGGAGAGGACGAAGCGGAACTCGTCCTCGCCCTCGCCATCGGCGCTCGCCCCTCCGGCTCCTCCGCCAGACGGAGGGCGCTCGATGGTATCGCCTTCGGTGTACTGCTTATTGCCGGGCAGAAGATATTCGCGGATGCCGCCCTTGGAGCTGCGCCGCAAGCTCGGCTCGTGGATGCCGCCGGACGGGACGGTGATCTCGCCGCCCTTGCCCGCGTCGGTCACTTTGCGGTCCTTCGAGGCCTCACGGACCGCATGCCGGACCAACGCCCTGGCCCGGCGGATAAACCGCTGGCGGTTGCCGAGACTCTTGCCGCTCGCGTCGCGGCGCCGATCGATGATATGCACGGTTCCCCTTAGCCAGCCTGCCTCACGCGCATGTACCATTCCACCAGCCTGCGAACCTGGCGCTCCGTATAGCCGCGTGTCACCATACGTTCGACGAACTCGCTGTGCTTCTTCTCCGTCTCGCTGTCCTTCTTCGAGCCGAAGCTGATCACGGGAAGCAAGTCCTCCACCTGGCTGAACATGCGCCGCTCGATGACCTCCCGGATCTTTTCATAGCTTGTCCAGGAGGGGTTCTTGCCACCGCGCTGCGCCCTCGCTCTNNATGCCGGCCGGCTTCTCGATTTTCGAAAGCTCTTGGTTCAGAAGCTCCCGGTTCATGAGCTGGCCGGTGTCCTGATCCTTGAAGTCCTGATCCTCGATCCACGCATCGGCATAGGACACATAGCGGTCGAAAAGGTTCTGGCCGTAGTCGGAATAGGATTCGAGGTAGGCTTTCTGGATCTCGTGCCCGATGAATTCCGCATAGCGGGGACCTAGCTCCGCCTTGATGAACTCGATGTAGGTGCTTTCGGTGTCCTCCGGAAACTGCTCGCGCCGGATAGCCTGCTCAAGCACATACATCAGGTGCACCGGATCGGCGGCAACCTCCTGGGTGTCGTGATTGTAGGTAGCCGACAGCGTCTTGAACGCGAAGCGCGTCGAGATGCCGTCCATGCCCTCGTCGATGCCGGCGTGGTCCCGGTACTCCTGCATGGTCCGCGCCTTGGGATCGACCTCCTTCAGGCTCTCACCGTTGTAAACCCGCATTTTTGCGTAAAGGCTCGAATTTTCATGCGGTTTGAGGCGCGACAACACGGAGAAGCGCGCAAGCATGTCGAGCGTGCCGGGCGCGCAAGGAGCCTTCGCCAGTTCGGAGCCCTGGATAAGCTTTTGATAAATCTTCTCTTCCTCAAGGACGCGCAGGCAATACGGAACCTTGATGACGTAGATGCGGTCGATGAACGCTTCGTTGGTCTTGTTGTTCTTGAAGGTTCGCCATTCGGCCTCGTTCGAGTGCGCCATGACGATGCCGTTGAAGGGGATCGAGCCGATATTCTCGGACCCGACATAGTTGCTTTCCTGCGTCGCCGTCAAAAGCGGATGCAGCATCTTGATAGGCGCCTTGAACATCTCGACGAATTCGAGCACGCCCTGGTTGGCGCGGTTCAGGCCGCCCGAGTAGGAGTAGGCGTCGGGATCGTTCTGCGCAAGCAGCTCAAGCCGGCGGATGTCCACCTTGCCGACCAGCGAGGACACGTCCTGGTTGTTCTCGTCGCCCGGCTCGGTTTTCGCGATGCCGATCTGGCGCAGGCGCGATGGACTCAGCTTGGCCACGCGGAACTTGGTGATGTCGCCGCCGAACTCGTCGAGCCGCTTCAGGCACCAGGGGCTCATCAGGCCGGTCAGGCGGCGCTTCGGAACGCCATATTCCTTCTCGATCCTGTCGCCCATGGTTTCGGGATCGAACAGGCAGAGCGGGCTCTCGAAGATCGGGCTCAGCTCGTTGCCCGCCTTCAGCACGTAGATGGGATTAAGTTCCATCAGCGCCTTGATGCGCTCGGCAAGCGAAGATTTGCCGCCGCCGACCGGCCCGAGGAGATAGAGGATCTGCTTGCGCTCCTCCAAGCCTTGCGCGCCCTGCCGGAAGAAGGCGACGATCCGCTCGATCGTTTCCTCCATGCCGTAGAACTCGGCGAAGGCNNGGATACATCCGGATCGTCCGGTTCATGAAGATCCGGCCGGGGCGAGCGTCCTTGGAGGTATCCACCATCTGGGGCTCGCCGATCGCGGCCAGCAGCCGCTCATGCGGCGAGGCGTACATGAGAGGGTCGGTCTTGCACCCCTTCATGAACTCAGACACCGTCATCAACGTTTCGCGCCGTGCCTCGAAGCTTCGCGCATAAGTGTCAAACAAGTCGGTCGGCATAGCAACCCCGCTGATCGTCGTTGAAGCCATTTCCTGGCATGCGGGCCTGAAATCCTCGCCCGCGCGCAACCAGGGGGCGAATAGCCGGTCTTCCGGTATTATCCGCCGTGCTCTCTAACGATACCCCGAAAGAGAGCGTTCCAGATCTATGTTGTTCGCCTGTGGACCAATGGAAGGGGGTCCATTCGCCTAACGGTAATTTAAAAGTCTGTTTTGAATGACGGCTCAATGCCTAACCGTTTTCCAGCCTAAGCTATAGGTTCCATACGCAAGGCGGATGCCAAGTGCAGCCTCATTGCTTCCGGATTCCATAATAAGCGCCCGCGCCGCTCTTGAAAAGCTCGACCTTATGGATAGAAGCCCCTAAACAGGCCTGGCTGGTGCAAAACTGCCGCTATGGCTAAATGTTTTAGTTAAAAAGAAGATTTTAAGAAAAGAGCGCGTATTAAACGCGCCCTTTTCCATTTTTGTTAAGCGAGTTGCAGGTTGCCTGCGGAGGTTTTACCCGTGCGCCGGTCAGTCTGGATCTCGAAGGATACCTTCTGACCTTCGGCAAGGCCGCGCAAACCTGCCCGCTCAAGGGCACTGACATGGACGAAAACGTCCTTGCTGCCGTCATCGGGTTGAATGAAGCCGTAACCCTTTTGGCTATTGTACCATTTCACGACGCCCACGTTCATGGGGACAGTCCTTTCGCTAACGATGCACAGTGCCACAGCATGAGACATACTGCGGCGGTCTTCGAATTTTGGGGATAGAAGTAGGAACACGTGCGCCAAATCGCGAAAGGCGAGGCGAAACGGCCCAATCGTCCGGCCAAATCGATGGTGACAGGATAAACTGACGGGCAACGTGCCGCAACTGCAATCAGGATTAAGGCCGCCAAGTTTCCAGTTCTTTTGCACTGGAGACCTAATCGATCATTCATACCTTAGGTGAACGCATCTTGGGCGGTTCTGGCGGAATACCAGGAGCGACGAAGCCGGACCCTCTCCCCGAAGGGAGAGGGTGGGAGGCCACGGCTTAGAGATTCTTCTCAGTCCGGGGGTGGGAGCAGACAAGAGAAGAAACTTTGGCCGGCTGGCCTCAAAACTGAAATCACTTAGCCAAATAGTTCCTGTGCACCCACCCGCCGCTTGGCTTGGCGGACTCGACAAAGAGGGCGGCATCGGCATCGCGCGTTTCCTGATTCGCGAGGCTGCCTATTTTCTGGGCATTCGCCTTGCCCTTTTCGGCAGCTGCCAGGAACTCCCGGACGGCTTCGATCGAGGGGGCTTTGCCATCCTGCGCATCCTTTTTTCCGGCCACCGCTTCGGTCACACTCGCGGTGAGAAGCTTCACCCACATTTTCCGGAACAGAGCGTTCGATGGGTAAACGTCGGCGCTGTTGATCCGGCCGTTCACCGCGAACACGAAGCCAACGATATCGCCTTCCGCAGCCTTATCCTCCAGCGCCTTCACATACTCCTCGCGCACGTTCTTCAGCTTGTCGTTTTCGAGTGCCAGTTGAAGACTTGAGGGAGAGGCTGCCGCGGCGACAGGCGCTTCCGCTCCCGCGGAAAGCTTCTGCTGTGCCTTGGCGACCTCATCCCAAACGGCGCGCTGGCGCTTGCCTGTGTCATCATGCGAAAAGTCTTGGAGTAAGGGCACCCCCTCCAGAGGCGCCTTCATGGCAAGCTTCGCCTCGCGCGATGGAAGAGAATTGTAGGAGCCCGCAAAAGCCGTGACTTCCTCCGCGCCACGCTTGCTCCAGCGGCCATGTTCCACGCAATAGGCGGACACCGGCACTTCGCCCGACTTGCGGGGCAGCACGAAGCTCACCGTCAGCACCCGGTCCTGCCGTCCGCCTTTCACCATGTCGCCCGATTGGACATAGACATCTTCTTCGCCGGCGTTTTCGATCTTAAGCTCGTTCACCGAGCTGGTCTCGATCACGCGCACGGTTCCCTTGGCCATTGCCTCCTGCAAGGTAAGCGGAGCCGGACCCGGCGCGCTTTCTCCATGAATGAAGTAGATCGCCAGATTCGCGTGGGAAACTGGCCCCGTGATCACGGGGGCGCCTTCCGCGCGCGCCGGGTCCGGCGGCAGTCCCAAAACAACCGCCACGGCGGTCAAAGCCGCAAGCAACACAGAACGCATGCGAGCACTCCTCTCAAAGAAGCCCTCCCCCCGGCAAGCTCCGCAAGCAGCAATCACATCTGTGCATTTCTACGGAATCGTGCCCGGATCTGTACAATTTCGAGGAAACCGCTTCCGCAAAGTTGACGCAATTCGTGGGCGCCTGCCACCTGCGTCCGCCGCCATGGTTCGCGGAGGCAGCTCCGCCGCGGCGTCGTCCCCGCAAATGTCCAGACGCATATAGTAGCTTGTTCTAACGGCAGAAAAGGGGTCCCGCTTTCGCCGGAACAGCGCTGCGGATTCGCCGGATCGAAGCTCGCTAAGCTTCGACGCCCCATTCTTTGAGTACGTCCTCGCCTGAGTCGGAACGGCTGGAAAGGGAGGTGGGCGAACGCGAGAATCGCGGCGCGGGCGGCGGTTGCAAATGGCCGTCCACCTCAGCATAGGTGGAGCGGGCGGCGTTGTGGGGGTGGCGCGCCGCTTCGTCGAAGCTGAGAACGGGCGCCACGCAGGCGTCGGTTTTCTCGAAAAGCGAGGCCCAGGCGTCGCGCGGCTTGGTGGCGAAGGTCGCGGCAAGTTCGCTTTGCAGCGCCGGCCACCGCGCCCGGTCCCATTGCACAGGCAGGAGTGCTGCGGCGTCGAGCCCCACCCCCTGCACGAGCATGGCGAAGAACTTCGATTCGAGCGCGGCCACGGCGACGTATTTCCCGTCGAGGCAGCGGTAGGTCCGGTAGAACGGCGCGCCGCCATCGAGGATGTTCTGCCCGCGCGCGCCACCCCAAAGGCCGCCAGCCCTGAGCCCAAGGATAAGCGCAAGTTGCGAGACGGTGCCATCGATGATCGCGGCGTCGATGACCTGGCCCAGGCCCGACCTCTGCCGCTCCAGAAGCGCGGACAAGATGCCGATGACCAGGAAAGCGCCGCCGCCGCCCATATCGCCGACGAGGTTGAGGGGCGGGACCGGCGGGCCGTTCTCAGGGCCGATAGCCTCAAGCACGCCGGTCAGCGCGAGATAGGTGAGATCGTGCCCCGCGGTATTCGCCAGCGGGCCATCCTGCCCCCAGCCGGTCATGCGGCCGTAGATCAGCTTGGGGTTCCGGCCAAGCACCACATCCGGCCCAAGGCCAAGCCGTTCCATCACGCCCGGCCTGAAGCCCTCGATCAACACATCGGCCTTCCCGGCGATGCGCAGGCCCTGCTCGATCGCTTCCGCCTTCTTCAAATCGAGGAGGATCTGGCGGCGTCCGCGATCCTGGGGCGCGTTCCGCACCGGAAACAGCTCCGGCGCGTCCGGCCGGGCGATCCTCAGCACATCGGCGCCCAGGTCCGCGAGCAGCATTCCGGCGTAGGGCGCCGGTCCAAGTCCGGCGAATTCCACGACGCGGATGCCGGACAGGGGGGGCGACGAGGGCGCATTGGGAAGCATCTATCTAGCCTTCAGCTTTTTGAATGACCAGACTCGCGTGGTACTGCCGGATGCTGGGTTCCGGCATGAACGGAGCGTTCCACCCCTCACCATGTCCCAGTGGGAGAGGGAACGTCGTTGCACGCTCCGAGTCCTATTCGGGCGTCCCTTCTCCCATGGGGAGAAAAACAGGATGAGGGGAGATCCCCTCGGTTCAAGGCACCGTCTGGCGTTACAGAGTGGGCTCGCGGTTAGCGCATTTGAACTCTGCCGCCGCGTCATCTGGACAGTCAGTTTGATACTGAAGGCCGATGCTACAGCGCGGCGGCGGAGGCGTCCATCGCATCAATATTTTTGCTGATTCGTGGTGCGGTATTGATCGGCGGTCATGGACTTACGCTGCTTATTCCAATCCCCGCCCGACATCGCCTTCGCATCGGCCTCGGCTTTTTCCGAAAGTCTGCGCAATGGCGCGGCGGCGGCAGGTGCTTGTGCTCCAATCCGGTCCGCCTCCGCACGCAAGGTGGCCGCGTTCTGCTCAAGCTGCTTCTTCGCGTCCTCAACCTTTCCGGCGTCGCGCGAGGCTACTGCCCTTGCGCTGACCTCATTGGCCATCTGCGACGCGACGGATGCGCCTACGGCGGCGCTCCTGCTGCGGCTCACCTCATCCTGCGAGGCGCTGAAGCTCACATTCGCCTTTCCTGTCAGCTTATTCCGCTGCTTCGTCTTGGGATCGACATAGGAAACGTTCACATCGGCGATTGCGGCGCTGCCTTGCGCGATGCCCTTGGAGAGCTGAAGCTCAAGGATGACATAGCGCTCCTGTTTGGCGCCGATGCGCTTGAGCTGGAAGCTTGCGCGGCGGCCCTGGATTTTCATGTCGCGTCCCATCCCGCGCACAGGCTCGACGCCCTCGGGGCACTCGATCTCGACCTCGGCATCCAGGCCAGCCACCGAAAACACATCGCCGAACTCCTTGTTGAAGATATCGGCAAGCTGCTCCGGGTTCTCGACGAAGGCGTGGTTGCCGTCGCTGGCTGCCGCCAGCCTGGTCATCAGTTCCTCGCTATAGTCGAGACCCAGGCCGATGGTCGTCACGGACATGCCTTGGCCCGCCAACTCGCGGCCGAGGTGTTCAAGCTCGGCGGGAGAGCTTGGTCCTACATTGGCCTGGCCATCCGACATCAGGATCACACGGCTGATGCTGCCTTCGGAAACGGTCTCGCCGACGCTTTGCCCCGCCTGCCGGACGGCCGCGTAAATGGCAGTCCGGCCGCCTGGATGGATGCTGGAAATCCGCCGCTTCATTTCGCCGAAATCCACGAACGGCCCGGCTGGCACGACCACGTCCACATTGTGATCGAAGGCGACGACCGAGACCCGATCGCTTGGCGTTAATCTGGACAGCGCCAGGATGGCGGCCTCCTTGGCCTGCTCGATCTTCGGCCCCCTCATGGAGCCGGATCGGTCGATCACCAGCGCGATATTGACTGGCGGTCTTGCCGCCATGGGCTCTTCCTCGCCAAGCCCTTCGAGCTGCACCCGCAGATAAGCCTTGTTCGACTCGCCCGCAGTGAAAACCGATTGGTTCGGCTCGACGGCGAGCTTGACGCTGTTTCCAGCCATGGCGCCGCCGCACTGGAAACAGCCGAAAAGGAGAACCGCAAGTGTCCGCCACCGCAAACCGGGATACCGCATCGCGCGCAACCTTTCCTGCTAATTAGCCATGGTACAAGCTGGCGCCGGCAGGGGGGCGGCAATCAGGTGGCCGATGGCCCTTTTTGCGGCACAACCGTGGCGCGAATAAGGACGGCAAGGCCAGGGTCAGCTCCAGCGTAGGGCGTTACGGAACTGAAGCCGCAGGCCTCGTAGAATTTCACCGCGCGGGACGTGGCGCTGGTGACAACGTGGATGCCGGGCGAGCCGTTCCGCCCGCAAATTTCCGCAAACCAGGCAACCAGGCAATGCCCTATGCCTCTTCCCTGCAGGGCGGATTTGACGTTGATGTGAAAGTGCGACGGGTAGTTTTTGAGCGCGGCGCGGAAGGAATGGGTGAAGTAGGCGATATCGCCGATGATGGTCTTGGATGCGAGCGAGAAGCTATCGGGGCAGCCCGCCACGTACCCCGCTACGCTTCCGTTTTCGTCCAAGGCGAACACGAAGGCGCCAGGGTGCGCATCCGCGTAGTTGCCGAACCAGCGCCGTTGGAAGGCCGTTCTCGCGGCCGCCGATTCAAAGGTCTTCGTGGGGGTCGTCTCGAAGAAAATCCGCTCCGCCTGGGCAAGCAAACGCACCCCATCCGATGGAGAGCATTCGCTTAGCGCTATATAGCTGGTCATGATGTCCCCCCAAGCGTCATCGCGATGCGCTTCAGCGCTGCGGCGATCCAGGGGCAACTACAACCAGGATTACATTACCGCTCAAGCATTGCGCCGGGACTTCGCCCTTCGCAATGGCGGCGGAATGAGGCTATTCGGCCGCCTTCGGCTCGCTGCGGGCCTCGTGCGGGCGGTGCCCGTTTCCAGTGTCGATGACCATCCCTTCGCCCCTCTCGTTGATAGTCTCGGGGCGCGGCATGGCTACGATATTGTAGCCCGAATCCACATAATGGACTTCGCCGGTAACAGCGGTCGAAAGATCCGAAAGCAGATAAAGCGCGGCCCCGCCGACCTCGTCGAGGGAGGGCGTGCGGCCAAGTGGCGAGTGCATCTTCTGGTAGTTGAACAGCACGCGCGCGTCCGAAATGCCAGCGCCGGCAAGCGTGCGCATCGGTCCCGGCGACAGGCCGTTCACGCGGATGCCCTGCGGCCCGAAGTCCATGGCAAGATAGCGCACCGACGCCTCAAGCGCCGCCTTGGCCACGCCCATGACGTTGTAGCGCGGGACCACGCGGGTCGAGCCGCCATAGGTGAGCGTGATCATCGAGCCGCCATTCTTCATCAGTGCCGCAGCGCGCTTCGCGATCTCCGTGAAGGAGAAGCACGAAATCACCATGGTATTGGTGAAGTTCTCGCGCGTCGTGTCGGCGTAACGGCCCTTAAGCTCGTTGCGATCCGAAAAAGCCAGCGCGTGCACCACGAAATCGAGGCCGCCCCATTTCGACTGAATCTCGGAGAAAACGGCATCGACCGAGGCGAGATCCGTAACATCGCAGGGAAGGACGATCTTGCCGCCGAGGCCCTGGACCAAGGGCACCGCCCTGCGTCCGAATGCGTCTCCCTGATAAGTATAGGCGATCTCAGCACCATGGCCCGCGAGCACACGCGCGATGCCGTAAGCGATAGACCGTTCGTTGGCGACCCCCATAATGAGCCCGCGCTTGCCCGCCATCAGCGGCGCGGGTTTAGCAATGTCTACCGGAGTCATACGATTCTAGGCCTTTCCATCCCTGCGCCGTTAGGCTTCGTAACGCCTAAAAATCAAGGTGGCGTTCGTGCCACCAAAACCAAAGCTGTTTGACATGACAGTATTAAGACGAACGTTGTCGAGACGCTGCCTGACTATGGGAATATCCGCAAACGCCGGGTCCAGCTCCTCGATATTCGCGGATTCGCACACAAAGCCGTTATTCATCATGAGCAGCGAGTAGATTGCCTCCTGCGCGCCCGTGGCCCCAAGCGAATGCCCTGTCAGCGACTTGGTTCCGGAAATCAGCGGGACATCCTGGCCGAAGACTTCGCGGATGGCCTCGATCTCCTTCAGATCGCCTATAGGTGTAGAAGTTGCGTGCGGGTTAATATAGTCAATTTTTGTGTCAATTCCTTGCATTGCAAGCTTCATGCAACGCACAGCGCCTTCGCCCGACGGCTGCACCATGTCGTGGCCGTCCGAGGTTGCGCCATAGCCCACCAGTTCGCCGTAGATCTTGGCCCCGCGCGCTTGCGCCCGCGTGAGTTCCTCCAGCACCAGCACGCCGGCGCCGCCCGCGATGACGAAACCGTCGCGATTAACGTCGTAGGCGCGGCTGGCCTTGGTTGGCGTATCGTTGAAGTTGGAGGACATCGCGTTCATGGCGTCGAACAACACCGAGAGCGTCCAGTCGAGTTCCTCGCCGCCGCCCGCGAACATGATGTCCTGCTTGCCCCACTGGATCATCTCCGCGGCATTGCCGATGCAGTGCGCCGAGGTGGAGCAGGCCGACGAGATGGAATAGTTCACGCCCTTGATGTGGAACGGCGTGGCAAGCGTCGCCGAGTTCGTGCTCGACATCGCCTTGGGCACCTCGAACGGGCCGATCTTGCGCGGGCCTTTCTCGCGGGTGATGTCCGCCGCTGCCACGATGGCGCGGGTGGAGGGTCCGCCGGAGCCCATGATGAGGCCGGTGCGCTCGTGACTGATCTCGCCTGCCTCAAGCCCCGAGTCGACGATCGCCTGCTGCATGGCGATGTAGTTCCACCCGGCGCCGGCGCCCATGAAGCGGCGTGCCCGGCGGTCGACCTGCTCTTCCCAATTTATCTGAGGCTCGCCATGCACTTGGCAGCGGAAGCCTCGCTCGGCATAGTCCTTGGCGGTGACGATGCCAGACCTTGCCTCGCGCAAGGAGGAAAGCACTTCCTGGGTGTTGTTACCGATGGACGAGACGATGCCCATTCCCGTGACAGCAACACGTCTCATGACTTTAACCCCACGATTCACAATAGGTTTCTCAGGCGGCGATGCCGGGGCGGGACGGCTAGACCGCCTGCATACCCGTATTATCGGTAAACAAGCCGACCTTCATGCCGTTTACCTTGTAAATCGGCGTTCCGTCGGCCTTGAGTATTCCGTCGCCGATGCCCAGCGTGAGCTTGCCGCGGATCACCCGTTTCAGATCGACGATATATTCGAGCCGCTTCACACTCGGCACCACCATGCCGGAGAACTTGATCTCGCCGGCACCCAGCGCCCGGCCCTTCCCAGGTGCGCCAAGCCAGCCCAGGAAGAAGCCCAGCATCTGCCACAAGGCGTCAAGCCCAAGGCAGCCGGGCATGACCGGATCGCCCTTGAAGTGGCACGCGAAGAACCAAAGGTCGGGCCGGATATCGAGTTCGGCCACCACGCGCCCCTTGCCATACTCGCCGCCGGTCTCGGTTATGCTCGTGATACGGTCGAACATCAGCATGGGCGGCAGGGGGAGCTGCGCGTTTCCTGCCCCGAAAAGCTCGCCGCGTCCACATGCGAGCAAGTTCTCATAATCGTAGCTGTCGCGGCGTTCAGACATAATTCCTCGTTCGTGCTCGCATTGTGCCGGCCGGAAAGGCGCCTCTTAACTATCATACCCTACGCAACCCGCAAGGCATCTCGATGGCGGCCGGCAGAAAGGAGGGGCCGGGTTGCGCTTGCGAGTTAGGACCCCCATACCTATAGTACAAGCAGGAACGCGACAGAATGCAAAGAAGAAATGCCTGATACCATTCCGGATCTGCCCATCCAGCGCTTGAGAAAGACCGGCTTGCGCCCGACGCGTCAACGCGTCGCGCTGGCCGAGCTTCTGTTCGGGCGCGGCGATAGGCATTTCACGGCCGAGATGGTGCACGCGGAGGCCTTGAGTCACGGCGTGCCGGTTTCGCTTGCCACAGTCTACAACACTCTGCATCAGTTCGTCGAGGCGGGGCTTTTGCGCGAAGTCGCGATCGAGAGCACCAAGACCTATTTCGACACCAAGACATCGAACCACTTCCACTTCTTCTTCGAGGGGGACGGCGAGCTTGAAGACATCGCCGTCGAGAACCTCGCGGTCGAGAACCTGCCCGAGCCGCCGGAGGGATGGGAGATCAGCCGCATCGACGTGCTCGTAAGGCTCGCCCCCAAACGCCCCAAGAACGGCGCGCGTTAACGGTTTTGCGTTGAACTAATTTAGCAGACGCGGCTCGAGACAGCTTTAAGGCCAGCGCGCGGCGCCATGTATTTGATAGGCCGGAGGGAAGCATAACCACTTCCCGCGCAGCAGAGCGCACGATATTGGTTAATACGGAACCTGCTGGTATATTCAATTGGATATTTGAAACGCCGAATGCGGGCAATAGCGGGAAAAATTCACAAAAATGCGGCTGTGAAAACCATGGGCACGGATTGTCCGTGAAGGTTTCCGCACCAGCCAGCACCGCCGGAAGGCAGAGAAGCAGCACCTCGTTCAACGGATAGATAACCTTCTTTTGTTGCCGGGGATCGGATAAGTCCTTAAAGTACCGAAGAAAAACAATGCTCTCGCTCAACGCCACGCAATCTGCCGTGCCGCCGTCCAGCGCCGCCCCTACCCTGCGAATCAGAGGCTTAAAGCAGATTCAGCCTTCATTCCTCATGTCACGGACTTTTTCACCCGATTGCCCTGATCATAGGCGCCGGCGATATTGACACGCTTTCCTCCACTCTTTAGCTATTCGAGAGTCTGAATGCCGCCGCGCCAAAGCGGCGTGAGCGGATTCTCGAACTCACAAGAAACAAAAATCGAACTGGTGGAGAAGGCGATGTCATTCGTTCCATATGATCAGCGAGACGGCTTCATTTGGATCGATGGCGCGCTGGTACCGTGGCGCGACGCCAAGATCCACGTACTGACTCACGCCCTTCATTACGGCAGCGGCGTGTTCGAAGGCGCGCGCATCTATGGTGGCGAGGTTTTCGCATCCACGGCGCACAGCGAGCGGCTGCATGCCTCCGCCAACATCATCGGCTTCGAGGTTCCCTACACCGTTGCACAGCTCGACCAGGCATACAGGGATGTCATCGAGGCACAGGGGCTTACCGATGGCTATCTCCGGCCCATCGCCTGGCGCGGCGCCGAAGAAATGGGCGTCGCGGCGAAAAGGACCAAGATTCACGTTGCCGTCGCCTGCTGGGATTGGGGCTCCTACTTCCCGGAAGAGGAACGGCTCAAGGGCATCCGCCTGCGCTGGGCGGATTACCGGCGGCCCGATCCCGCGACCGCCCCGTGCCGCGCCAAGGCGGCGGGCCTCTACATGATCTGCACGATCGAGAAGCACAAATCGATGGACGAAGGCTATGCCGACGCGCTGATGCTCGACTGGCAGGGCCGCGTGGCGGAGGCAACCGGCGCGAACGTGTTCTTCGTGAAGGACGGCAAGCTGCACACGCCAATCGCCGATTGCTTCCTGGACGGTATCACGCGCCGCACGGTCATAGCGCTTGCCAAGAAGCGCGGCATCGAGGTGATCGAGCGGCGGATTCAGCCGGAGGAGCTTGCCGGCTTCGAGCAGTGTTTCCTCACTGGCTCGGCCGCCGAGGTGACGCCCGTCTCCGAGATCGGGGAATACCGCTTCACCCCCGGCGAGATGACCAAAACGCTGATGGCCGGCTACAGCGCCGGTACGCGCGTAAAGACCGCCGCCGCCGAATAAACGCCCAAGCGGTAACAATCTGACATTTAAGGAGTGAGCCATGACTCGCCGTGCCGTTAACGACGTGCCTGCCCTTGGAAAAGTGCTTGGCCCCTATTCCCGCGCAGTTTGGGCCGGGGATGTCCTTTACATGTCGGGCCAGCTCGGCATCGATCCGGCTACGAACAAGCTGGTGGAAGGCGGGGTCGCCGCCGAGACGGAGCAGCTCCTGAAAGGGGTTTCGGCGGTGCTCGCCGCCGCTGGGCTCAGCGTGGGCGACGTTGTGAAGGCGAACGTCTTTCTCACGGACATGAACGATTTCGCCGCCATGAACAAAGTCTATGAGACCTTCTTCGAGGCGCCCTACCCTGCCCGCAGCACCATTGGCATAGCCGCGCTGCCCGGCGGCGCGCATGTGGAGATCGAGTTCATCGCCTCCGCCGCGAAATAGCGCGGGCCTCACCTCCAGCGATGGCTGCGGTCTGCCTTTGTCTGGCGGGTCAGGCCGCTTGGGCGAAGGGGGCGGGTTCGCCGCCTTCGCCAGCGTCCCGATGCCGCGAATCGGAAATGTCTTCCGCAACCGCCGCCAGGAAGTCGCTGACCGCCTTCGAAAGCTGCGAGGAAACCGCTGTCAGGTGCTGCGACACATCCGACACCGACGCGGCCTGCTGCTTGGTCTGAGCGGCGGTTTTGGACACCTCGCTTGAGCTGACCGAAGCCTTCTCGCTGGCCTCGGCGGCAAGCGCGACATTGCTTGCGATCTCCTCCGCGGCCGCGGTCTGCTCCTCGACCGCCGCCGCGATGGTGCCGGTGAAAGCCTGGATCTCCGCGACCTTGCCGGAAACCGACTGGATGGCGCTGACGGCGGTGCCGGTGGAGGCTTGAATGGCGTGGATCTGATCGGCGATGGCGTCGGTCGCCTTGGCCGTCTGCGCGGAAAGCTCCTTGACCTCGGCGGCCACCACCGCAAAACCGCGCCCCGACTCGCCGGCACGCGCCGCCTCGATGGTGGCGTTCAGCGCAAGAAGGTTGGTCTGGTCGGCGATGCCGCGGATCACCGCCACGATGGAGCCGATCTCCTCGGCGGCGCTGGCCAGGCCTGCGACATCGGCATTCGTGCGGGATGCTTCCTTGGAGGCCGCTTCGACTACGGCGTTGGTCTTGTGCGCCTGGCCGGCAATGTCCTTGATCGAGACGCTGAGCTGTTCCGTCGCAGCCGACACCGCGTGCGAATTGTCCGCGGCACTCTGGGAGACGCTGGCCGCGTTGCCGGCCTCCAAGGTCGAAGTCTCAGCGGCCTCGGAGAGCGTTTCCGCCGAAACCTTAAGCTGGTCCACCTGCCCGGCCAAGGCCGCCACAACGGCGGTGATGCCGCTCTTGAACTGGCGGGCCGCGTTCTCGAAGTGACTGAGACGCTGCTGTTCGCGCACCTCTCTCCCGGCGGTTTGCGTTTGCAGCACTTCCAACTGCCGGGTGTGTTCCGCCATGGAGTCGCGGAAATGCTCGAAGGCACGCGCGATAAGCCCAAGCTCGTTTTTCTGGCTGGTAAAGGGAACTTTGCTGGAGCAATCCCTGAAGCCGGCTTTGTCGACCATGGCGGCAAATTGCGTAAGCGGGGAGGTCAGCCACCGGGCCAGGAGAAAGCCGAGAGCGGCCATTATAACTGTCAGGATTGCCGACGATTGCATGATCCTGCCCGTAATGGCGCCGGCGAATTGCGCAATGGACGACTTTGCAACGCCGGAGAATAGCAAGCCGATGACCTTGCCGGACCTGCCGACGATGGGCTGATAAGCCGTATAGTACGGCACGTCCAGAATGTTCGCTTCGCCGGTAAAGGCCTTGCCCTGCATGGCGGGCTCGTAGGCCGTGCTGCTTCTTCCCAATTTCGTGCCAATAGCCCGGTTTCCGTCCTTATCCTTGAGAGTCGTGCTGATGCGGATGAAGTCGTTTTCTGCATCGCTATAGGAGAAAACGGTTGCGGGAGACTCCGTTATTCGTGAGGTTTGGTCGACAAAACGGTTGTCTTTTACGTCTGGCAGCCCGCTTGCGACGATCTTCTCAAGCTTGCCGTCCGGGCTCCAGACAAGTTCGATATCTGGATACTTCTCCGCGAGCTGCATCGCGGCTACCTTGACGGAGCGCGAGACGGTCCGTTTCACCTCGCCGGCGAGAAGCTCCGACTGGGCGACCCAAAACAAAACGATCGTGGTGCAAAGCACGAAAATCGCGATGAGCGCTCCCATCAGAATGGGAAGGCTCATTCCATGAAGTAGCCTTGAAATGTACATCCGCGTTCCCCTAACAAGGCTGGCTTAGCCGCGCCACAGTGGGGCAGATTGGTTTCTACCGGGTATCGCCGCCCGGTATAATTGTGCAATTTTGAGTTTTTTGCAAAGGGCGCTACCTGGGCCGGTTGTGGGCCAGCCTGCGGGGACCGCTTTCAGCGCGAGTACCACCGCAATTTGCCGCTTTGCCGCCCCGTTTAAGCCATGTCTGGCATGTGAATGGAGCATGGCGGGGGGCCTAATCTGGGAAGGGTAAGATGAAACGCCAGCGGATTCTAAGCGTGCCATTACAGGCACTCGGTTTACTTTTCATGGTGGCGGTGGCGCCGGCCTTCGCGGAGGATGGCGGCGGCCTACCTGCCGGCGCTCCAGGGGGCGCGGTTGAAGGCAGTGGCAATGTCAGCGTTGGCGGACAGCCCGCGGCCCGCAAGGGCGACAGGACGGACGATGGACATGCCATCGCCCAAGGCTCCAGCAACGTGTTTATCAACGGCCGGCCCGCGGTAACGGTTGGCGATACGACGAGCTGCGGCGGCGTCGTGGTTGGGGGAGCGTCCAACGTCTTTGTAAACGGGAAGCCCTTGGCCAGGGCGGGGGATCTGACGTCCGGCTGTCCAGGCAAGTGAACGCGTCCCGCAGTGAGTTGGCTGCGCTCTGAAGGGGCCTGCCTCGAGTCTTTGAAGTGTTAGCCGCTATTTGGGGGAATGTTGGATGAAGGGTCTTGGCAGCATATTTCCGGTTTTGGCGTCCGTTCTTGTGGCGCTTTTGGCGGCAGGAGGTGGCCCAGCCAGAGCTGCCGAGCAGCCAGACAAGCTCTGGCAACTGCAAGAGGAGTTGTTCCGGCTCCACGAGGCGGGTTCCGATGGACAAGCGCTCCAAGTGGCCAAACAGGCTCTGGCGCTGGCGGTCCAGAAATTCGGGCCGGACAGCCTGCAGGCGAGCAATCAGTCCTGCGGCGTTGGCACTGCCGCGGAGGCGGCGGGCGATTTTGCCGAGGCCACGCGCCAATATACCGAATGCCTGCGCGTCCGGGAGATCCTGTCTGGCCGGGACAGCCAACTTGTCGCCGCTGCGCTTGAGTACCTCGGGCACGCGCTCTTCAAACAGGGCCGGTTCGCCGAAGCCGAAGCCCGGTATTCACGCGAGATCCAGATTTATAGCGATCTCTTTGGCGACGAGGAAAATGTGCCGCCCGGCGCTCATTCCGGCCTCGGAGCGGTCAAACTGGCGCGCGGCGATTATGGCGCCGCCCTCGCCAACTATCGCAAAGCCGTACACCGGCTAACGAGCCGGTCTGCTGAGCGCGTGACGGATCGCTCTTTTATCGACTCTCAGCTCAAAGAGCATCGGGATACTTTCATCGGCCTCGGGCGTACAGCCGCGGCACTCCGCCTTAAGCCCGGCGCCGATGAGCGAAGATTGATGGATGAGAGCTTCGCCGCTGGCCAGCGCGCATGGGCCACCTCCGCCGCGTCAGCGCTTGTGAAAATGACCGCACGGCTCAAAGCAAGCGATACGGAACTCGGGCGCTCCATCCGCCATCTCGACGAGTTGAACGAGCGCATTCAGGCGCTGTCTCAGCAGAATATGGATGCGGGGATAGCCGAGTTCAAAAACAATCCCGCGTTGCGGCAAGGGATGGAGGCCATGAGCGTGGCGGGTGTCGCGCTAATGAAAGACATGGCTCCCTTTATTAAGGGCCAACGGGAACTCGCCGGCGTAACGAAGCGCCAACAGGAACTCACCTCGCGTCTGAACGGCCTCGCGAAACGTTGTCCTACTGCCAGCGGGCCAGGCTGCGCGGCAAGCGACAGGGAGCGCATTGCCATTAAAAAGGAACTGAGCGAGCTTTCCACCAAAACCTCCCATGCAATGAAAGAGCAGGACCTCGACAGAATGCAGGAATCGGCCCGCCTGGCGTTAGAGCAACTTGCCGCGGCAGATAAAACGATACCGGGCTTTGCCGATGCCGGGAAGGTCATGAAATCAAGCGATGACGAAAGCCGGCGGCTTGAGCGGGAGCTGAACGCGGCGCGCGAGGCTGTCGTCAAGCGTTTCCCGGAATACCTGTCGCTATCCGACCCCGCGCCGCTGACGGTGGCGGAGACGCAAAGGCTCCTGAAGGAGGACGAGGCGCTGGTCGCCATCCTGACGGCGCCCGAAAGCTCCATGGTGTGGGTTGTGACACCAGCCGGCGCGGATTGGGCAGAGATCGGGGCTGGCGATGCCGCCCTTGCCGCGGAAGTGAAAGCGCTGCGCGCCGGGCTGGTGCCATCCGCGGACGGGCGGCCGGCGGCCTTCGACACCCACCGCGCACACGCCCTTTACAAGCTGCTGCTTGGCCGCTTCGATCCGATGCTTGGCGGTGCGCGGCATATCATGTTCGTGCCAACCGGGCCGGTCAGCAGCCTGCCGTTCCAGGTGCTTGTGACCGAGCCGCCACAGGCGGGCCTGAGCCAGGCCGAGGCGCTCAAGGAGGCGCAATGGCTGATCCGGAAAGCTGCGCTCAGCGTGCTCCCCTCGGTGCAATCGCTGAGTTCACTGCGCAAACTTGCCGCCTCGGGCGTCGCGGTAAAGCCCTATTTCGGCATCGGCGACCCGGCGCTTGGCGGCCCGGCCGCGGCTCCCGATAGCGCGCGCGGTGCCGCGAAACCGGCCGTGACGCTTGCGGCACTTTACCGTGGCGGCGGCGGTGCGGCCGACCTGCCGCTCCTTCAGACGCTTAGCCCGCTGCCGGAGACAGCCGGCGAGCTGCGAAGAGTTGCGCACAGCCTTGGGGCCTCCGATGACAGCATTATCGTGGGCCAGGCGGCGACGAAGAACCGGCTCATGGCGGTGCCGCTTCAAGACTACCGCGTCCTGCATTTTGCCACGCACGGCCTCGTGGCTGGCGAGCTGAGCGGTCTGCGGGAGCCTGCGCTCGTCCTCTCGCTTCCTCCCCATTCTGCCAAGGCGGAGGACGCGCTCCTGACCGCTTCCGAGGTTGCGACAATGCAGTTGAACGCGGATTGGACCGTGCTCTCGGCCTGCAACACCGCCGCTGGCGACAANNGATGAGGCGGGCGGAGGCATTCCAGCGCGCGATGCTGACCATGATCGAGGAGGGGCAGCCGCCAGCCAACTGGGCGCCTTTCGTGATCGTCGGCGAAGGCGGCCCGATCGTACGGAAGGGCGGCTGATGGCGCGTGGGCGAGTGCAGCGACAGGACCTAACCGGAGAGGGACCATTGAGTAAGGTATTGGCTATGGGCCGCTCGTTTTGGCGCCGCTGGACGCGGCGTTTAAGCACTCCGCTTTTTGTCTTGGCGCTGGCCCTGGTAGCGCTTCCGTTCGTCCGGCTTGTTCCGGCGGAGGCCGCCCAGCAGTCGGAAAAGCTGAAGCAGCTTCAGGATAAGGCCGCCGGACTATACCGCGCAGGCTCTTACGCCCAGGCACTCGAAGCAAGCAAACAGACCCTGGCGCAGGCCATCGCGGAATTTGGACGGGATAGCGATCAGGCAGGCATCCAGACTTACGGCGTTGGCGTGGTTGCGGAGGCTTCCGGAGATTTCGCCGAAGCGGAGCGGCAATACAAGGAATCGGTTCGCGTCCGCGAGATTGTCTATGGCCCCGATGGCGCCGGCGTCGCCTTGGCGCTTGAGCGGCTTGGACATGCCGTTCTCAAGCTAGGCCGGCCGGCGGAGGCCGAAGCCCACTACCTGCGGGAAATCAAGATTTGGCGCGATTTGCAGCTCGGGGAGCACTCGATTTCGGCCACTGCATTCGCGGGCCTTGGAGCGGTCAGCATGGCGCGCGGCGATAACAAAGCCGCGCTGTCCTATTATCGCAAGGCGGTGCGGCAGCTCACGAGCCAGACCGCCGCACAGGCGGCGGGCCGCTCGGTGATCGAAACCGGAATAAGGGAGCATCGCGACATTTTTATTGGCCTCGGACGGGCTGCTGCCAGGCTTCGTCAGCAAACCGGCGCCGGCGAGCAGGCGCTGATGGAGGAGAGCTTCTCCGCCAGCCAGCAGGCCTGGGCAACTTCGGCCGCGTCGGCTCTCGCGAAAATGACCGCGCGCCTGAAAGCCGGCGAGACCGAGCTGGGCCGGGCTGTCCGTCATCTCGACACACTTAACGGGCGCATTCTGGAGCTGCATCAGCTGAATACGGCCGCGATTTCCGCCCGCGCCCAAATCCAGCGGGCCGATCCGGACTATAGCAAGGTGCTTGAGGCTTTCCAGGCAGCGAGCGTGGCACGGTCGAAGGAGAACGCCCCAATCGTCAGACGCCAACGGGAGTTGATCGAGCGCCTGAAGGGGGCTGCCGAAAGCGAGCGCATGGCGATCTCCAAGGAGCTGGGCGAGCTTTCCGCCCAAACCTCCAAGGGAGCGGGTGAAATAACCCGGCTGAGCCAGGAACTCGAAGCAGCAGACCGCAAGATACCGGGCTATGCCGCGTTCGAAAGTACCCGGAATGCACGCACCGGCGAACAAATGCGGCTCGATCAGGAACTGACCGCCGCACACGCCGATGTCGTCAAGCGCTTCCCGGACTACCTGTCGCTGGCCGAGCCCGCGCCGCTTGCGGTGGCGGAGACGCAGAAGCTGCTCAAAGAGGACGAGGCGCTGGTTGCCATCCTGACGGGGCCGGATAGCTCCATAGTTTGGGTGGTGACGCCAACGGCAACGGACTGGGCGGAGATCGAGGCCGGCGACGCCGCACTTGCAGCGGAGGTCAAGGCCTTGCGGGCGGGCCTGGAGCCGCCTGACGAGGGCCAGCCGGCGCCCTTCGATATCGCGCGCTCCCACGCGCTCTACAAGCTCTTGCTCGGCCGCTTCGCTCCGATGCTTGCTGACACGCGGCATGTCATGTTTGTGCCGGCAGGGCCGCTCAGCAGCCTGCCGTTTCACGTTCTAGTCACCGAGCCGCCGCGTCCTGGGCTTAACGAAGCCGAGGCGTTGAAGGACGCGCAATGGCTGATCCACCGCCATGCGCTGAGCGTGCTTCCCTCGGTGCAGTCGCTTTCCGCCTTGCGCAAGCTTGCCGCGGCAGGCCTTGCGGCGCAGCCCTATTTCGGCATCGGCGACCCGCAGCTGGGCGGCCAGGCGCCCGCGCCCGATGGCGCGCGCGGCAAGGCAAAGGCGAAAGTCTCGCTCGCGGCACTTTACCGGCGGAGTGGCGGCGCCGACCTGCCGCTGCTGCTGACGCTGTCGCCGCTGCCGGAGACGGTGGGCGAACTGCGCAGGGTCGGCCGTTCGCTGGGGGCCACGGATGACAGCATCGTCGTGGGGCAGGCCGCGACGAAGAACCGGCTCCTGGCGACGCCGCTTCAGGATTACCGCGTCCTGCATTTCGCCACGCACGGCTTGGTGGCGGGCGAGTTGGACGGCTTGCAGGAACCGGCACTCGTGCTCTCGCTGCCTCCGGAGGATCCACTAGCGGAAGACGCACTGCTGACCGCTTCCGAGGTGGCCGCGCTGCAACTCAACGCCGACTGGGCCGTGCTCTCGGCCTGCAACACCGCCGCTGGCGACAAAGCCGGCGCGGATGCGCTGTCGGGCCTCGCCCGCGCCTTTCTTTTTGCCGGCGCCCGCGCGCTTCTGGTGTCGCACTGGGCGGTGGATTCCGAATCGGCCGTCAACCTTACGACGCGGACGTTCGGATTCCTGGCCAAGGCGCCGCAGATGAGGCGAGCCGAGGCATTCCAGCGCGCGATGCTGACGCTGATCGAGGAGGGGCATCCGCCTACCTACTGGGCGCCGTTCGTCATCGTCGGCGAAGGCGGCGCGGTCGTCCGGAAGGGCGGGTGATGCCTGCCTTCCCGGCCGCTCCAGCGCCTGCCCGGCTCCGACCCTTTGCGGTAACGCGATGTTAACTCTCTCAAACGGTCCCTGGGCCACTTGGCAGGGACCGGGAAGCGCTTTTCAAGTTTGAAGTAATGTAGCAGAAATGTCTTGAGTAACCGTTAAGTGCGGTGCGGGTGCGTTATCCAATTGATGTATAACGCGAAATACTCGGTTCGCCAGTGCGGCTAGCGGCCGGCGCAATCGGCATTTTGGTTAATTTGCAATATTCCAATATATTTAACGGATGTTTTGAAACGTATAAATCGACCAAAAGCGAGAAAAAAAACGCAAAAATGCACGCGTTAGACGCATGCGCCCGGTGCGTTTACCACGTCAATATTAACCATAGTGGGAGACCGCGCGAAATCAACGATCCATTGACGATTGCGTGCGCCGTCAACCCAATCGTCCCGGCGCCGCTCATGGCTGGCTGGGAGCTTCGCCGGCTTTGCCGGTGCCGGCGCTACTTGCGACAACCGCCTCCGCCTCGCTGGAACGATAGAAGTATTTCAGCCCCAAATGCTTGGCCAAATGGGCGTAGATTTCATCGACGCGGTAGGGCTCGCACACAAAGTCATCCATGCCCGCATCCAGAAGCTCAAGCTCCTCCCCCTCGAAAGTGCTGGCGGTCACACCAACGATCTTGACCTCATCCCCGCCAGAAAGCTCGCGGATGCGCCGCGTAACCCCGGCCCCGTCCATGAGGGGCAAGCGGCGGTTGATCCAGATGAGATGCGGATGCCATCTCTGGAACATCGCCAAGCATTGCTCGCCATTCTTCACCATTCTGGTGCTCAGGTTGAGATTGGTCATAATCTTCGTTAGCAGCAACCCGTTCTCGCGCCGGTCCTCCGCGATGAGAATGCGATAATCCGGCTGTCCGGGCGCCAGCGCGCACACCTCTCCGGTTCCGGGCGCTGCTGGCGGCACATTCACGGCTTCCTCTTCCACAATCTCCACCGGCAACTCGACGCGGAAGGTGGAGCCTTCGCCTGGCGTGCTCGTAAGGCCGATCGAGCCGCCCATGAGCCCGGTGAGCCGCCGCGCGATCGCGAGCCCCAAGCCGATGCCCTTTTGCATGCCTGGTTCCGCCAGCTGCTCGAAGGGCTGAAACAGGCGTGCCTGATCTTTCGGCTCGATGCCAGGCCCGGTGTCCTCTACCTCGACGATCAGATAGTTCCTCTCACCCGGCCGAGTGCGCAGGCGGATGGTCACGCCGCCTTCCTCCGTGAATTTTATCGCGTTGCTGGTAAGATGCTCCAGGATCTGGCGCAGCCGCGCCTTGTCGCCCTTGATGAAGCGCGGAAAAGACGCGGACTGCCTGAGTTCCAGAGCCAAACCTTTCTCCTGGGCCTGGATGCGCATTGTGTCCGCGACATCCTCAATAACGCGGACGAGGTCGAACGGTGCAATTTCGAGGGGCAGGCGCCCGGCCTCGATCTTGGCCATGTCCATCACCTCGTTAACGAGAGCAAGAAGCTGCTCGCCGCTGCTCTTGATGATGCCAAGCTCCTCACGCAGGCTGGCGGTGAGATGGGGCTTGCGTTGCATCAGGGTGGTCAAGCCGAGAATGGGGATCAGAGGCGTACGCAATTCGCGGCTCATGTTGGCCAGGAATACGCTTTTGGCCTTGTTGGCGGCTTCCGCGGCATCGCGTGCGGCGAGCAGCTCCTGGGTGCGCTGCTGGAGCTGAACCGTACGGTCCTTGAGGTCTTCTATCAGCCGTTGCTGCTCCGTGACATCCTGCACGGTTCCATGGAAGCGCGATATTCTGCCATCCTCATTGCGCAGGGCTTCGCCCCGCAATTGGCCGAACCGGACCTTCCCTCCCCCGGGTTCGATGCGGAGCATGAGTTCAAACGGTGTCCCAAAGCAGGCCAGCCGGGAAATCACGTCGCGTAGCCTTTCGCGATCCTGCGAATCGAGGGGATTCAGCATCGCGTTGAGCGTTGGGGCGGATGATTCATCAACGGAAAAAATGCGGTACATCTCCTCCGTCCACGTCCACTCCTTGGTGCCGAAGTCCATCTCCCAGCGGCCGATGCGGGCCAGATCCTGGGCTTCGCGAAGACGCTTTTCGCTGGCCGTCAGCTCCCGGAACAGGAGATTGACCGGATCGCGGAGCGCGGTGACGGCGATGGCCTTGTAGATCAGGTAATAGGCGCAAATCTTCAGCAAGTGCCCGATCTCGTTGATGGTGTCGGTCATCGTATCCGACACGTAAGCCGTGAAGCACAGCTCCATTAAGATCATGAGCACCAACGCGGCCAGGATCTGGCGGTAGACCCGTGGATCGAAATACGTCCGGCGGAGATAGAGCAGAACGATGCTTCCCGCAAACAGCGCGCAAACGATGTATTCGCTAACGATCTTGAACGGCGTCAATCCCTTCCCGGCTATGAAACAGGCCGGAAATGTCTTGTAGTACAGAATCGTGGCGATGAGCCACGCCGTGACGGCAATATAGACGGCGGCAATGAGGATTGGGTTGATGCGGATTTTCGTTTTCAGAAGGCCGAAGCCGGCCAGCATGCTGAGGGACTCCAGATATCGTGCGGCAATCCAGAATTGGGGAGCGTAATAGTCGTAGTCCGCGAAAATAGGCATTCCCTTGAACGAAAGGGTATGCAGGAGATCGAGCACCCCGACGAACGAATATGAGATGCCGATAAGCCTGAGATATTGGTTCTCGATGGATGAAAGGCAATTTATCGTTATGAACGATATTGTCAGAGCTATAAAAATTCCAAAAAATTCAACTACTATATGAAATAGCAGGTAATTATAAAAATGTATTGTAAGATGAACGAAGAAAAGTAACGCCAGAAAAACCAAGCCCTCGGTGATCGAGATACCCAGCAGCGTATACGGCTTGTCTGGTGTCTCCTCGATGGCCGGCCGACTAACGGCCGCGTCTGGGTTCATGCGCGCTGGGCCGCCGGCCTGTTCGATTTCCACCTCCATTTGGTGCCTCCCGGCATCCAGCCCAACAAATAGGGCATGCCGCAGCATGATATGGCTACCCCAGGTTGCGCCAATGAAGTTAAATCGGGCTTAAGCTGGGGCGGACTTGTGCGCACTCGCGCGGCTCCGCGCCGCCCAGGCGCAATGCCCGGCATCGGGTCACGAACCCGGCTCCACGGCGCAACCGCCCACCGCCCCAGCGAGCTTTGTTTGCGGCTCAAGTGCGCTCAGGATCACCGCATAGTCGAAATTCCGCGCCAGACCTGTTAACGCCTGTCCCAAGTCTGCATCGGCATCGCGTGCCCGCTGCAGAACCTCACTAATGCGCTCGCAGTCGAGGCGCAGCAGGGCGTCGCGCAGTTCCTCACGCACTCCGGCCGGCAGCGCGGCCAGTTTCGCCGGCGTCAGTACCGCGGGAGCCTCCGCCTCGGCCTGAGGAGAACCGGGGCGATAGAGGTATTTCAGCCCGAGATGCCGCGCCAAACCCTCGTAAATTTCATGAGCCCGGTAAGGCTTGCGCACAAAATCGTCGGTCCCCGCATCCAGCAAAACGTGCCGCTCCTCCTCAAACACGGAAGCGGTTACGGCAACGATTTTCACCTTCCGGCCGCCCGGGAGCTGGCGGATGCGCCGGGTGGCCTCCAATCCATCGACAACCGGCATGCGCCAGTCCATCCAAATAAGATGCGGATGCCATTCCTTGAACATCGCCACGCATTGCTCGCCATTCTCCGCCAGCCGCGTGTCAAGGCCAATGTCCGTCATCAGTTTCAAGAGCAGCGCCAGGTTGTCGCGCTGATCCTCCGCGACGAGGATACGAAACTCCGGCTGCCGGGGCGCCAGGCCGCAGACCTCCAGGGCTTGGCCGGCTGCCGGCCGGATGCTTGCGTGCGCTTCTTCCGCGATCTCCACCAGCAGCTCGACACGGAAGATGGAGCCCTTGCCCGGTGTACTCTGCAGGCTGATCGAACCGCCCATGAGGCCGGCGAACTGGCGCGTGATCGCGAGGCCGAGGCCGGTGCCCTTCTGCATGCCCGATTCCGCCAGTTGCACGAATGGCTGGAACAGGCGCTTCTGATCTTCCGGCTTGATGCCGGGTCCCGTGTCCTCCACCTCTATGACGATATGCCGCCTGTCGCCGGGCCGCGTGCGCAGCCGGATGGTTACGCTGCCATTTTCCGTAAATTTCACCGCATTGCTGGTCAGGTTGACGAGGATCTGGCGCAGCCGCGCCTCGTCGCCAATGATGCAGCGCGGAAAAGATGGGGACTGGTCGAACAGCAGATCCAAGCCTTTCTCGCGGGCACGGATGCGCATCATGCTGGCGACATCCCGCGCGACGCCGCCAAGGTCGAGCGGTGCGGCTTCCAGTTGCAGACGCCCGGCCTCGATCTTGGTTATCTCCAGGACATCGTTGATGAGGGTCAGGAGATGGTCGCCGCTGCGATTGATGATGTCGAGTGTCTCCCGGTGGCTGGCGGAGATCCCGGGCTCGCGCCGCATCAGGCTGGAGAAGCCGAGGATGGCGTTCAACGGCGTGCGCAGTTCGTGGCTCATGTTGGCCAGGAATGCGCTTTTGGCCTTGTTGGCGGCCTCGGCCGCATCGCGCGCGACGAGCAATTCAGCCGTGCGGTCCTTCAGCCGCTCGATCAGCAATTGCTGCACGGTGACATCCTGAAGCGTTCCACGGAGGCCCGTCACTCTGCCGCTTTCATCGCGCACGGCCTCGCCTCGCATCTGGCCGAACCGGGGCTGCTCTGCTGGGGCGCCGATGCGAAGCATGAGCTCAAACGGGGCGCCGGTGGAAGCCGACTGGGCCAGCAAAGCGCGCAGCGTCTGCCGGTCCTGCGGTTCGAGCGGTTCCAGCATGGCGCCAAGTGTTGGCGTCAACGGTTCAGCGACGGAAAAGAAGCGGTACATCTCCGCTGTCCAGCTCCACGCCCCGGTCTCCAGATCCAGCTCCCACCGGCCAAGGCGGGCCAAGGCTTGCGCTTCGCGAAGGCTCTTTTCGCTGGTAGCCAGTTCACGGAAAAGGAGATTGATCGGATCGCGGAGCGCGGTGACGACGATGGCCTTGTAGATCAGGTAAAAGGCGCAGATCTTCAACAAATGCCCGATCTGGTTGAATGCGTCGCTCATCGCATCCGACACAAACAGCGTGAAGCATAGCTCCATTAGGATCATGAGCACCAGCGCGGCCAGGATCTGGTGGAAGACCCGCGCATCGAAATGCTGCCGGCGGAGATAAAGAAGGACTATGCTTCCCGCGAACAGCGCGCAGACTATGTATTCGCTGACGATCTTGAACGGCGTCAGTCCTTTTCCCGCAACAAAACAGATCGGAAATGTTTTGTAGTGCAAGATCGAGGCGATGAGCCCCACGGTGATGGCAAGATAGATGGCGGCGATGAGAGCTGGGTCGATGCGCCTTTTCGTGTCCAGAAGGGCAAAGCCGGCCAGCATGCTGATGGATTCCACATATCGCGCGGCAATCCAGAGCTGGGGAGCATAATAGGCGTAGTCGGTAAAAATAGGTATTCCCTTGAACGAAAGGGTGTGTGCGAGGTCAAGCACGCCGACGAAAAAGTATGAGATGCCAACAAACCGCAGATACCTGTTTTCAATCGAGTTCAGGCAATTAATCGTAATGATGGTTATCGTTACGGCGATAAAAACACTGAATAGTTCGGCTATTGTATGAAATAGTAGATAACTATAATGAAGCGTCGTAAGATGGACCAGAAAAAGCAGCGACAGAAAAATCACGCCCTCGGGGAGGTCGATGCCCAGCAGGGTGTACGGCTTCGATGCGGTCTCCTCGATGGAGGCCGCGGCTAGCTCGCCAGCGGCGGTGCCCGGGCGCATGCTCGATACGCCGCAAGCAGGCTCGATTTCCGCCTTCATTTAATGCCTCTCGACATCTCGCGCAGCAAGAAAGGCGTGCCGCCGCACGCGATGGCCACCATAGGTTGCATGTATAAGGTTAAATCGGAATTAAGCTGGGGCGGACCGCGGAAGCCCCCATATTCCGTTTCTTCCTGCAAGCCCGCCAAGGAGAGCTTGCGGAAGAAGGACAGGCTGAGTGCTGGGCTTCGTGAAGCAAGCGAGCGGATGCGATATGAGAGGCTTCGAGACCGTTCTCTACGAAAGCCAGCGCTTGCGCCGCCGGTAGTGCTTGACCTGGGTGTAGTCCTTCTTCCCCGCGGCGCCCAGGTAGAACGCCTGGATATCCGGGTTGGCCTTCAGCTCCGCCGCCGTGCCGCTCATGACCACGCGGCCGTTCTCGATGAGGTAGGCGTGGTCCACCACATCGAGAGTTGCCACCGCGTTCTGCTCGACGATCAAGACGCCGGTGCCGTCGCGGCTGAGCCTTGCGATAATCGCGAAAATTTCGTCCACGAGCGCTGGCGCCAGGCCGAGGCTCGGCTCGTCCAGCAGGAGCAGCTTAGGCTCGGTCATCAGCGCGCGGCCGATGGCGAGCATCTGCTGCTCGCCGCCGGAGAGGTAGCCGGCCTTGGCATTGCGCCGCTCATACAGGCGCGGAAAATACTCGTAGACGCGGGCTTTGAGCGCCGCGATCTTCGCGCCGGCGCGGTGCATGGAGGTGGCCGCCGTCAGGTTCTCGCCGGCGGTCAGGTGCTCGAAGACGCGGCGGCCTTCGAGCACATGCGCGATGCCAAGGCGGACGCGCTCGGGAGCGGGCAGGCGCCCGATGTCCGCGTCCGCCCAGCTCACGCTTCCCCGCGTGATCTCGCCGCGCTCGGGGGCAAGCAGGCCGCTGATGGCCTTGAGCGTCGTGCTCTTGCCCGCGCCGTTGCCCCCGAGCAAAGCCGCCATGCCGCCCGCCCCCGCCTCGATCGAGACGCCCTTGATGGCAAGGAACACCTTGTCGTAGACCACCTCGATATTGTTGAGGACGAGCATGGGTGGCTCCCTGTTCGAGATTCCGGAATATTTGCTCGCAGCCACCGGGAGAAGCCTGAGGGCGAGTGTCATACTGAGGGACTCGCCCCTCACCCCAGCCCTCTCCCACGCAAGCTCGCCAAGGCGAGCTTGCCACTCAAAAGTGTGCATATCCGCAAGCGGATATGGACGGGAGAGGGGGCCGGCTGTGCCCGTTGTTAGGGCGTCCCCTCTCCCGTGGGGAGAGGGACAGGGGAGAGTCCCTCGGTATTGCCCTCACGTCCGCCGGGCCGCACTATTTCCCGGCCGTCTTGAACTCAGCCGATGTTTTCTTCACCAAATCCCACACAACGTCCTGATAGGCCGCGAACCAGCCGGTGTCCGGCTTCCACTCCGTGCCGTCCCAGGTGGCGATCCGGCCCTGGCCGCCGCCCTGGTGGTCCTCCGGTGTGATCGTAACGGCCGGCATCAGGCCGTCGGCGGTGAAGTTCTTGATGCTTTCGAGGCCCTTCTTGAGCTTCGCGGGCGTTAGCGGCGCGCCTTCCTTCTCAATCGCGATGCGCGCGCCTTCCGCGAACAGGGCCATGGTTGCCACGCCGATATTGTAGTAGCTGCCGCCAACCTTTTTCGGGTCGCCGGCGCCCTTGCCCTTCGAAACCACCTCCGCCTCGATGGCCGCGATCAGCGGCCGCTTGCCGAAGGCCACGCCCTCGAAACGCGCCACGCCCTTCGCCTGGTCCGCGCCAACGATGCCCATGTCGGTTTCGGAGAGCCAGATCACGGAGACGATCTTATCGGGAGAGATGCCGTTGGCGAGCGCCTCGCGCAGCGAGTTGGGCTGGCCGCCGCCGGCACCCCAGAGCACCACCCAGTCGGGCTTGTCGCGGCGCACCTGCGACCACTGCGCGGACTGCTCGTTGCCGGGCGAGGGATANNGGGATGGGCTCCTTGCCGAACGGGCTGTCGATATGGACAAGCTCGATCTTCTTGCCCTTGAGGTTGCCGCCTTCCTTGTCGGCGATGTACTTCACGATGGCCGTGGCTTGCGACCAGTAGGCCGGGCTCATCGGAAAGATGGTGGGGAACACCGTGCCGTCCGCTGCATCGGAGCGGCCGTGGAAGGCGGTAATCACGTTCATCCCATCCTGGAGTGCGCGGGGAACCACGGCGCGGGAAACGGGCGTCGACAGGAAGTCCATGAGGACCGCGCCGCCGTTCTTGAAGCGCTCATAGGCCTCGATGCCGCGCTGCGGCTCGTTGCCGGTGTCGGCCACCTCGATTTCGACCGGCACTCCCTTGATGCCGCCACGGCCGTTCAGATAGGCGATGTAGTCGCGCTGGCCCTGGCTGTATTCGGCGGTAAGGAAGGTGTAGACCTTCGTAAAGTCGAGCGCCGCCCCAACTTTGATGGGCTTGGTCTCCACGGCGCCCGCGTTCCCGCCCCCAAGCACCAGCAGGGCCGCTAGAGCGGAGAGTCCTGCAAAACGTTTCATGAAATCCTCCCTTTATCATTTTTTTCTTCAGGCTTAACCCCAGGCCGCCTCCTACAAGCATGTGGCCGGAGGGCAATAGATGCCTCATGAATGCCTAGTGTGCCGGAACGGCCAGACCAGGAAATAATTGCGTATGTTATCCCAGATCTTGGCGAGACCGAGCGGCTCGAACAGTAAAAACCCCGCGATCAATCCGCCATAAAGGATCAACGGAATTTGTGAGCGCAATTCCCCGCCGATTTGCAGCCCCAGGCCCCCGGCGAGCGCGCCCGCCCCGTTGTTCAGGACGATGGGCGCGAAGAAGACGAGCGCCGCGCCCAGGAAGCTGCCGATGACGCTCGCGAGCCCGCCAACGATAACCATGGCCAGGAGCTGAATGGATACGTCGAGGTGGAACTGCTCCGGGGTGACGGCGCGGTAATAGCAGAAGGCCAGCAGCGCGCCCGCCATGCCGCCCAGCATCGAACTCACCCAGAACGCCATCAGTTTGAAATAGAAGGTGTTCACGCCCAGCACGGCGGCGGCGTAATCCTTCTCGCGCACGGCGGCGAGCGCCCGGCCGAAGGCGGTGCGGCGCACGTTCAGCAGGAACACCGCCACGGCGGCGCATCCAAAGAGCGCCAGGTAATAGCGGGCGAAATCGTTGTCGATGGGAATCCAGAGGACGGTGAAGCTTGGCACCTGTAGCGTGGCCTGACTGCCGCCCGAGATCGCCGGGACGTGGTTTATGGTCCAGTCAACCAGATATTGCATGGCGAGCGTGCTGACGGCGAGGTAGAGGCCCTTCACCCTGAGCGACGCAAAGCCGAACACGAGCCCGATGCCGGCCGACAAGACCCCGCACAAGACGATTGCCGCCTCGAACGGCACGCCGGCCCGCACCATATGCGTCGCGCTGTAGGCGCCGATGGCCATCACCGCCGCGTAGCCCAGATGGATCTGCCCCGCCCAGCCCACGAGCAGGTTGAGGCTCAAGGCCGCCATGCTCCAGATGAGCCACGGAAGCAGGTAGCCCGTGAGATAGAGGTTGGAGACGAGGAAGGGGCTTGCGAGCGCGGCCGCGAACAGGCCCGCCACCTGCCAGCGTTCGGCGGGGATCTTGAGGATGGCGCGGTCGCCTGCGTAGCTCGTGCGATAGACTCCTGCGAGCCGGTAATACATGCGTCAGATCCTCTCGATGTGCTCGCGCCCGAACAGGCCTTGGGGGCGCGCGATGGTCGTTAAGAGGATGGCAAGCGAGGCAACCACGTCGCGCGTGCCGCCGCCAACGAGCGGGTCGATATAGCCCGGTATCACGCTTTCCGCGACGCCGAGCGCCAAGCCCGCGACCAGCGCGCCCGGTATGCTGTCGAGGCCGCCCAGGATCGCCACCGCCAGCGCCTTGACCAGCAGGAGCGAGAGCGTCCAGTCCACGCCCTGCACCGATCCCCAAAGCACGCCCGCGAGCAGCGCGACCATGCCGGCGAGCCCCCAGGATAGCGCGATGGCGCCTTCGACCCGGATGCCAACCGCCCAGGACGCCGGCTGATCGTCCGAAACCGCGCGCAGGATCACGCCGCGCCGCGAGGCGAAGAACAGCCCTGCGAGCGCGAAGGCAACGAGCGCCACGGCGCCGCCGAAGAGATAGGCGCGGTTGATGAACATGTCCGCCACGATGAGCGGCTTCGCCGGGATGCCGAGGTCCAGCCGGCGCAGGTTCGAGCCGCCGAGTGCCGGAACGAGGCCGCGCAGCAGGATTTCGAGGCCCAGCGTCAGCATGACGATCATGATCGCGGGCTGGCCGATCATGGTGCGCAAGGCCAGGCGCTCGATCAGGAAGCCCATGAGGAAGAGGCAGGCCAGCCCGACGAGGATCGCGAGCGGCAGCGGAATGCCCAAGCCCATGGCGAGCCACGCGACAAGGTATCCGCCGGTCATGACGAGCGCGCCCTGAGCGAGGTTGGCGACGCCCGAGGTCTTGTAGATCAGGACGAGGCCCAGCGCGCAGAGCGCATACATCAGGCCCGTAAGGGCGCCGTTGATGGCAAGTTCGCCGAATAGCGCCCAATCCATTAGCTGATTACCCCGAAGCTTCCGCTGGCAGTGTTATTGCGGCGATGCGGTGCCCTGAACGAGGCGAATCTCCCCTCATCCTGTCCTTCTCCCCATGGGAGAAGGGACCCTCGAATTACCCGCACCGTGATTTCTGGCGTTCCCTCTCCCATCCATATCCG
>PMBZ01000067.1 GCA_003153975.1 Hyphomicrobiales bacterium | reverse complement strand
CTCGGGCCGGTTCGTCGCCGCCAGCAACACGATGCCTTCGCGGGGGTCGAAGCCGTCCAGCTCGGCAAGCAATTGATTAAGCGTCTGTTCCTTTTCGTCGTTGGCGCCGCCCATGATGCCGGCCGTGCGCGAGCGGCCCAGGCTATCCAGCTCGTCNNCCCGAGATCGAGAAGAACGGCACGCCTGCCTCGCCCGCCACCGCGCGGGCCAGGAGCGTCTTGCCGATGCCGGGCGGGCCAACCAGCAGAATGCCCTTGGGCACGCGCGCGCCAAGCCGGCCATAGGGCTCGGGGTTCCTCAGGAAGTCCACCACCTCCATGAGTTCGCCCTTCGCCTCGTCCGCGCCCGCCACGTCCTCGAATTTGACGCCGGTTTTCGTCTCGACATAGATCTTGGCGCGCGAGCGGCCGACGCTCATCAGGCCGCCCATGCCCTGCCGCTCGGCCATGTTCCGGAAGAAGAACGCCCAAAGCCCGAAAAAGAACAGGATCGGCACAATCCAGGACAGGATATCCCTTAAGATATTCTCGCCCGTGCTGCCGGTGAACTGCACATCGTATTTCTGAAGCTCACTGGCGATCTCGGGGTTGACCGGCGTGGTGGTGAAGTATTTCTTGCCGTCCTGGGGAGCCTTGAACTCACCCTGAATCTGGGTAGGGCTGACCACCACCTTGGCGATCTGCTTGTTCTTCAAGAGGTCCTGGAACTTGCTGTAGGGGATGTTCTCAACCTGGCTGGAACTCACCCAAAAGGATTGAAACAGCAAGAGAAGGCCCAAGGCGATAAAGAGGTAGGTCAGGTTGAACTGGTGCTTCTTTTCCATCGCCGGGTCCCCCGTTGTAACCCCACTCACCGAATAGCGGCCTTGGCCGGGCGGAAGGCCGCCCGCATTCGAAGCCGCTTGAACCGCCTGCCGCTTTGCCTAGCCCGTGGAGGCACTCCGGAAGGGGCATTCCGGCATTGAAGTAATTTAGCACAAACGCCTTGAGAGAGCACTAAAGGCCGCCGGCCCGATCCCTGTCGCCGGCACCGCATGGGCGGCACGCAAGACTGAGGCATCGCAGGGGTGCCGCCCGTGGCGCGGCGCGGCCCGATCCAACATTGGCCGGCCGTGGCAAGCAAGCGCGCGATAGGATCACGGCTCAAGAAAATGTGGAGCTTTGCTCATCGAGGCGCGGACGATCGCCCACGATTTCCATCGCGCTCGCTACCTGTCCGGCTCCAGCAGGGAAGGGGAGGGCGGATCGCGCTCCATACCCTATCGAGGCACCACACAGCGCCCGCGCGCCGCCGCTTGCCTATTCCGTCCTATCCTCGATCTCGCCCCACGGCCCATCGGCGCCCGGCCCGCGCCGGGCCATCGTCTTGCGGGACGGAATCCATCCGGGTCCAGACTCCTCCCGCTCCCTTGGCGGAAGGAAACCCTCGGCTTCAAGCGCTCTTGTCCGCGCTCCGGATCTCTTGCGGGCCTTCCTGGTCATGGCGTGCCCGCGATGGGCGGTGCGATGTTTGGGCACGGCGGCGGTCTTCTGGATTGCTTCCGCTGCCAATGCCACCATTGGCGCATCCGCCGCGGCGGGTTGGGCGTTCCGCTGCGTCTTAGCCATGGCCGTTCTGGCAGCACCTGCCGCGATTGTTTCCTGTGCCGTGGCCATGACGCGAGATGCCGCGGACTGGTCCGGCTGGGCCTTGGCCATTTCGATCACTCTGGACCGCTCCGCTTGCCTGGAGGCTGCCAGCACAGGGGCGGCGCCGATTTCCGGCCGCGCCACCGGCACGAGAGCAGCATGCTCCGTCTCTTTGACGGGTGCCACATTCCGTTCTGCCGCGGCAACGCGCCACTCCCCTGGAGCGCTGCCCAGCCGCGCCCCCTCCGATGCCGAAATGCCGGAATGCGCGGCAGCGGTCTCGGGCACCCCAATGGTTGCGATGCGGCTGCCGGCGGCTGGGCGCACCAGTTCGCTCGCGAAATGCGGCTGGCTCGACTGCATCCGCGTCACCGTGAACGTCACCGCGCCGGCCAGGATCGCGAAAAACGCAATCCCGGCGGCAATCGCGGCGTTATCGACAAACGCAGTCCTCCGCGCTCGCGCGGCGGCCAGGGCCAATTCCTCGTCATAGGCCGCGCGCGATCCGGGATCGCCCAGGATTGTATAAGCGCTATTGATTTCCTTCGTCCGGTCTTCGGCCTCGCCGTCGCCTACGTGAAGATCGGGATGGGACTGCTTGGCAAGCTCACGGTAAGCTGCCTTGATCGCCGCGTTGCTGGAGTCCCGGCCAACGCCCAATATCGCGTACAAATCTTGCATTATACAACCTTACGCGGTGATAAAGTTCTTTGTTGGCCGACGCTAGAAGAGCGACTCAGGGGTGTCCACCAATCATTGGAAGCGCCTCGCCCCCCGCGCAACCTTCGCAGCCTTCATAAAGCGATATTAGCTTGAGGCGGCGGCGGGAGCCCGCCTTCTTTCGCGGGTTTTCAACTGCTTACCCCCGGAATTTTTCGGTTTTCCGAGCTGAGCCCTGGCCATTCGCCCTGTGGAAATCGGTATTATCCTTGTGTCTAATTCAAGCGTTCTTGCAGCGGGGAGCATTTTTCCCGGCCGGCAGCGGCGCAGGCAAGCGAATCACCCCAATCCAGCCCTCGCCAAAATCCAGATTGCGGCCAGCCCGCCGCCACAAAGGCGCGGAAAGGCCGATTTGCGGCCGCATCGCTTGGTGTGCTAGCCGGTGTACGGAGCACAAGGGGGGGGCGATGGACGATTTTCTGAATGTGGCGGGCATAGCGGCTTTGGCGCTTGCCGCGTTTCTCGCGGGCCGCTTCATCGTCATGTTCGTCGCGATGCTGCGCATGCCCTTCTGGCCGGTGAAGTACACCCCCATCGTCTGGGAGCCGGCGCTTGCCCCGGACCAGCAGGCCGCGGTGGACGAGCTTGGCCGGCTTGGCTTCAAGCGGGTGGCGATGGACCGGCTGACCATGGGGCCGCTTGCCTGCGACAGTTTCTGCTTCGAGCACGATAGCGGCACGGCCTTCGCGTCCATCAGCTTCCTGGCCGGCGCCGTTCACGATTTCATGGTCGAGTTTTTCAGCTTTGCCGCGGACGGCCGGCTGCTCCTGACCGTCAACCGTTCCGGCTGGCTTGTTACGAACTGCCATCTCGACGCGGAGGTGGCCGACGCCCTCGCCGATTCACCGGCGCTGCACTGGAAACACCACCAGGAGCGCATCCAGAGCGAAGCGCTTGCAAGCGTGGAGGCCAAGGAGGCGGACAGAAGACGGATCGAAGTTTCCGAAGGCTCTCTGGCGCGCATGATCGCGGCCAAGGCCGTTGTGAAGGGCCGGGATGGCGCCTGGCATTATACGCCCGGCTCGGCGTCGCGGACGGTCTTAGGCTGGTGGAAAGCGCGCGCCAAGCTCGCCACGCCGTACCAGTCCGCCGTTACGGAGGGGCCGCACCGCTCCGCGCTGTTTGCCCGGATCTACGAGCAGATCGAAACCGTCAACGCGGCCAAGCCCGCGCGTCCCAACGTCACGGTGGGCGTCCTGATCCTGACCGCGGCGATTTCGGTGGCGCTCTGGGGGAATTTCTTCGATTGGCAGTTCGCCGTAATCCTGCTGGCGGTGGTTCTCCTTCACGAAAGCGGGCACGCGCTGGCCATGCGCGCCTTCGGCTACCGCAACATCAGCATGTTCTTCGTCCCGATGATCGGGGCGGCCGTGACGGGCAATCCGAAGGAACTGCCGGCGTGGAAGCAGGCGATCGTGCTGCTGGCAGGCCCCTTGCCCGGCCTGCTCGCCGCAATCGCCTTTTTTGTCTGGCGCGGCTTTTTTCCGTTCGAGACGCCCTACTTCGATTTCGGCCAAGCCGCCGTGGTCGCGCTCGCGGTGAACCTGTTCAACATGCTTCCGATAACGCCGCTCGACGGCGGCCAGCTCCTCGAAATCTCGGTGTTCAGCCGCTGGCCGCGCGCGCGCCTCGCCTTCTCCGCCTTGAGCGTGCTGGCCGTGGCGGCGCTGGCCTTCCGGCTGAAGGACCAATATCTCTGGCTGATCGCCGGGGCGCTTACGTTCACCCTCTTCTCCAAATGGCGCATGACCGCGCTGCACCGCGCCTGGCGGGAGGGCCTCTCGCCACGCGAGCAGCTCGTGCATCTGTTCGATGCGGCGCGGGAAGCCTTCGGTCCGCAGACTTTCGCCCGCCATTACCGGCTGGTGAAGGCCGTCTTCACCCAGCGGAAAATCCTCAAGGCGCGGGTGTGGGAGAGTGCGCTGGCGCTTGGCGCGATGGTCCTGGTGTGGGCACCGCTCGGGCTTGCCACGGTGGAGTTGTGGCCTCACGCGCAGATGAAGCAGGAGGCGCGGGCCGCCGAGCCCGACCTGCGCACGGGGCCGCAGCGGGACTTCGATACAGCCTTCAGCGAAAGCGACAGCGAAGAGGCGGGGCAGGCGGATTTCGCGCGGCTGGACGCGCTGGCGGCGAAGCTCGAAGCCTCCGATCCGCGGCGCAACGATCTCAGCCTATTGAAAGCGCTGGCGCTGCCGGCAAAAGAGCGCGTGCAGCGCCTCGAATCTCTCATCGCCCAGCCGTGGGAGGCTCTCGTATACGGGATTGGTAACGCCGCAAACGAGCTGCTTCACACCGTCGTGGAGGAGAACGCCGCGAAACCCGTCGCCCAGCAGATCGCCGCACTGCGAGCGGGCCTCGATCGCGTAGCCACGCACTGGCCCAAGAGCGAGGACGTCAACTTTCTTTACCGCATCCGGGCGCCGGAATTGATCCACGCCACCTTTCCTTACCGCATGCGGCTGGCCGAAATGATTGCGGACAGCGGCGATGCGGCCGGGGCGGTCAGCGCGCTCGAATCGGCCAGGGCCGCGCTAATTCAGGAGAAAGCGGAGCGCGTGTTCGTGGCATCGGTTATTCGCGCCGAAGCTTGGTACTGCATCACCCGCGAGCAGCCCATGCAGGCAAGACAGCTCTTGGAGGAGGCGATGGCGGAGGGGCAAGACATGCGCCGCGAGGTCGCCGCGGATTATGCCTGGGCGCTGCTCTTTTCCGGGGACGTCAAGGCTGGCGCGGAGCGGATGCGCGCCGCGGCCTTTTCGGCGTCTCCGGTAGGGGGCTTCACCGATAATGCGCTTGGCATGAAGAGGAAGCCCAAACTGCTATCGCCGCTTGAACTCGCCTACGCGATGATGAAGGAGAAGAAAACCGCGGAGGCCGCCCAGCTCATAGCCAAGGAAGCGCCCAGCACCTGCCGCAGGGAGCCTTCGCCCTGGAGCGGACCCTGGTTCGAGGCACGCAACCGCGCCATCCAGGCCGCCTACGCCGCGGTCTGCCTCACGCCCGCGAAAGGCATTAAATAATTGTTTTGATAGTTGTTCAATATTTACCAAAAACACTACCGATTGTCGATAGGTTTACGATAATTCGCCGCCTGCACAAGCGCAAAAAGCTGGCGGCGAATTTAACATGTATTTTTGATTACCTAACTGTGGAGCTATATCTCTTTGTAGCTCTACTATATGCTTCCAGGTTATCTGCAGTTGGTTGCCAGACTACAAAAACATAATAGGCTACATAAAAATTCGTCTGAGTGGACCAATCTTGGGCGCTGCACTCCTGAATTTGAGTGAACGCAGCTGATAGGTATTTACCTTTACCATTATTTGGCGTGATTTGAATAGACTCTCCGTTTCCGCCAGTCTGAATGCTGCTGCTGCCAACGATATTATCGATAAGAACCTGTACAACATCGAGAGCTTTATTGGCTATGTCTGCTTGATCACCTTGAAAGCTACTGTCTAGCAAAGTCTTTGCTGCAGAAATGTATTGGTCTGCAATGGGATCGGTGCTGTACACCATATCATAGGTCACCTGCCTGACTGTGGCACGAGCTACATCTGGTAGCGGAACACCCATGACAGTTTGAAAATCAGCCATCAACGACGTTTGAAGTTGTGCAGTAAGATTTTCCATCTTTGCTAAAAGATTCGCATTATCGTCAATCGTGGTCTTTAGTTGCTTGTTGGAATTATTACACATTATGATGCCGTCCTCTCAATTGGAATGATTGTGCGTTATTGTCAGAATTCGCCTGCGAATCCACCCCAGTCGACTCCAAAGTTCATACCTCCATTGGTCTGGTTATAAACCCATAACTTAGTGGGGGTAATGTTTGGAGATTGATTAGCTACCCATTCCATAAAACTTCCAGTTAGGACTGTTGGTCTGGTATTTGCAAGCACACCATAAAATACACCTCCTTCTTGCTGCATATTGTCTGTCATTTGGTTCCAATCAACACCGGAGCCATCCGGCCCGCCCGCCATATGCACCAAAGATGCTCGGCTCCATGGCATGCCCATTGCTCGATATAGAATGCAAAATGCCGAGCATTCAGTAAGATAGCTAGTAAACAACGCCGTAACCTGTTCATTGAATGCCACGTTTCCATAGGCATGCCCACGACCAGCCCTAAAAACTACTTCCTGTCCATTTTCCCCGAATGGCGGTAGACGGGCGGGCCTCCATGGACCTAGCCCTTCGGGATGATTTTGAGGGCTCCATGGTCCGGACGGGAGAGTTGAATCAACGTTATATACTTGGTATTGTTGCATGCAATAACCTCCTGCGGAAGCAGTTGTAACTATTAGTGAGGGTTTCAGCATCGCTATGGATGACGCCAAGCGTTGGAGAGAGTTACAGCTCCCAGCTCACTTTTTTGTCAACGATATCAGGCGTGCCGACGCCGTATAGGACGCGCGCAGCGCGTCAACACAAGGTTTGGCATGCTCGAAAAGGCTAGCTGCCCAATTGCTACAAATACGGTAGGCGCATCACGAGCCTCCTCGTTTGGGCAAGCCTTCGTCGCGGAGGGAATGGAAACGAGAGGTGCCACGCCCCCTAGGTCCGCAACAGTAGGAAACTAAGCTTGGCATCCTAAAGCCCCTGATTGCGTAACCGACGTGATTAACTGGTAATGCAAATCCTGGTTGGTTGCCAGAGGGGTCTAATCAAAAAAACACTCATAGGTTGTGGATAAACGATGGCACCTAGATAAGGTTGAAGATAACCGAGAGCCTGAAGATTGCCACCTGGAGTGTCTTGCCGAGGCGCTTTGATCCGCGTCTGCACATCAAGGTCAACCCGCGGCATTGTTCATGCAGCTTCGTGTCCGACCCATTTTGCGCACCCAGCTGTGCTAGGTGCGAGCTGCACCCGAATCCAATCTGCCGCGAAATCGTTCTCGTTTAGGACCGTGCTAAATGCGCCCTGAAACCATGCAAAGCAGCCTTGCCTTTGTAGCCGTATAATCGAGTGCGCAGAGCAGGGCGTGCTTTGGGATTACACCGCTTGGGCTTTCCTTGCTTGTGAATTGCTACTTGGGGCCCGACGCGAAATAAACGAAACAAAGAAAGCAGGGAAAGCAGAAAAAGAATCCGCGAATATGATTGGCGTCGCCAGTGATGATGGATGCTGGCGGCATACGCTGCCGGTTTTTGAGGCTGGAACCTTTTCTGGACGAGCGGGGGCCGCAACCGCTGTCTGGTTGAAGCGATAATTTTGTGTCAGGTGCTTGGATTCGAAATACGGGAACTGGTGGGCGCGGCAGGACTCGAACCTGCAACCAGACGGTTATGAGCCGCCGGCTCTGACCATTGAGCTACACGCCCAGCTCTGTTGCTTGCCTTACGCCCGGCAAGTAGGGTCGTCTTCGTGACGCACATTGCAATATTTCGAGGGAGGCTGACAATGGGAAAAGATGCTGTAGCGATGGCTGTGGCCATTCTGTTCATATCGACCGGCGCCGCGGCAGCCCAAGCGCTTGGCACGCAGGCTTCCGATGCGAAATTCTCCACCATCCGGGTGGCGGGCAAGGGCAGCGTGCAGGCGGAGCCCGACACGGCCACCATCCGGATCGGTGTCACAACCGAGGATGCGAACGCCCAGCCGGCCGTCTCGGCAAACACGGCGGCGACGGCCAAGGTGATATCCGAGCTTCAGGCCACGGGTATCGAGAAAAAGGATCTGAAGACAGCCAATTTCTCGGTCTATCCGCAATACCGGAACGAAGGCGAGCATAAGCACCAGATCGCGGGCTACCGGGTTTCGAATACGGTCACGGTGACGGTTCGCGACACCTCCAAGGTGGGCGACATCCTGAGCAAGGCCGCGGCGGCGGGCTCCAACCAGATCAACGGACCGAGCTTCTCCGTCTCGACCCCGGAAAAATACCTGAACGAGGCGCGCAAGAAGGCAGTCGAGAATGCGATGGATAAGGCCCGCGCCTATGCGGCGGCGGCCGGGATGAAGCTCGGCGAGGTGCTTGAAATGAGCGAGCCGGGCGTGCCCGCGCCGGTTTTAGCTGGTGGGGGTACCAGGGGCCTTGCCGCCAGCGCTCCCGTTCCCATCGAGGCCGGCGAGGAGCGGCTTGAGGCGTACGTCTATCTCGTCATCGCGCTGAAGCCGTAGGTTCGCCACTTCGCACCGGGGCACCCAATGCCCCCCTCACCCCAGCCCTCTTCCAGCAAGCTCGCCTTGGCGAGCTTGCTTCTTTTCGCATCCGCAAGCACTTGCAAGCACCACCACGCACACGGATAAGTTTAGGAAAGGGAAGCCGTTTTGCACCGGGCTTCCAAGAAAATGCTCCGAATGGCCCCGCCTTTCCCGCAGCCCCAATATCGCCGTTGTCACCGTCTTGTGTTCCATTAAAACGAGACGGGGACAGTAGGGGGTTGAGTGCCGCATGAACGAGCTTGAAACACGCGCGCTCCATGATATGGGGCGCGAGGCTTGGAACGAGTGGGCGACACAGATCATCAAGTCGAAGGCCAATTTCGAGGCGGCGGGCATTTTCTCGCTCAATTGGTTCGGCGAGGCGGACAATGAGGAAACCCGGCTCTGGCTCAGAACCGCGAGCGCGGATTTCGCGAACAGCCTGTTTGAGGAAAGCACGGGATTCGAAGGCTTCATTTTCCCTGGCCCGCTGGTCTTGAACGGCGCTGTTTTCCAGCATCCGGTTTCGTTCGCGGGAGCCGAATTCAAGCTTAACGCGAATTTTGCCGGCGCCCATTTCCACGGCGATGTCAATTTCGAGTGCGCGAAGTTCGCCGGCCAGGCGGTGTTCGACGACGCGCAGTTCGATGGGGTCGCCGATTTCGAGCGCGCCGAGTTCCTGAAAGAGAAGAACGGTCCCCTGGGCCACGGCGTGAAATTCCAGCGCACGCAGTTCCTGAGCAAGGCGGATTTCCGCGGCTCGATATACGCGGGCAGCGCCGATTTCTCGAAAGCCCAGTTCGCCGCCACGGCGCGCTTCGACGAGGCGCGCTTCATCGACGCCGCCGTGTTCGAGGGCGCGGTTTTTTCCGCCCCCGCCGGCTTCAACGCCTGCAAATTCCTTGAGAAGGCCGCGTTCAAGGAAGCGCAGTTCACGGGCGAGGCCCGCTTTGCGGAAGCGCTGTTCAATGGCGAGTGCGACCTGGAGCACACCCAGTTCTGGTCCGATGTCTCCTTCCGGGACGCGAAATTCGAGAAGAACGCCAGCTTCAACGCAATGGGGGTGGAGGGAGCCTCGCGCTTTCCGGGCGTGAAGTTCGCCGCCCAGGCCGATTTCCTCGAAAGCCGCTTCACCGGACCCGCCGATTTCGCGGGTGCTGCCTTTGCCGGGCCGGCCATATACCGGCTCGCCCAATTCAAGGAAGGCGCCACGTGGACGGGTTGCGAGTTCGCCGATAACGCCGACTTTTCGGGCATCGCACTTGCCAAGAATTCGAGCTTCAAGGACAGCCGCTTCCAGAGCGAAGCGCGGTTCAAGGAGGCGCATTTCGAGGCGCCGGTTTCCTTCGAGGGCGCGCGCTTCGAGGCCGGCGCCGACTTCTCCGCCGCACAGAGCAAGGTCGCCTTCGTGCTGGCCGGGACGGAGTTCAAGAACGTGCCGGGCTTTTTGGAAGCCAGCTTCCACGAGCCGCCGCGCGTGGACCACATGCTGGTCGGCGATCCGTTGAAGCGCTTCCATAGCTGGAAAAAGACCGGCATCGCGGACCCGCGCGGCTCGCTCTTCAAGTTCTGGAAGGTCTGCGGCGACCCGGACGGCTCGGCCAAGTTCCGCCGGCTGAAAAAGCTCGCCTCGGAGGCGCAGGACCAGCAGCGGGAGCAGGACTTCTTCGCGCAGGAGCTGCGCTGCCGGCGTTTCTGGCACGACAAGCCATTCGGCCAGGGCATGGCGCGGTTCTGGCTCGGCTGGCTCTACGGAGCGGCGGCGAATTACGGCCGGTCGCTGTCGCGGCCGTTCATGCTGTGGCTGGCTTCGGTCTTCGCCTTCGCGCTCTTCTACTTCTCGCAGAAGGGCTCGGAGTGGAACGTGCACCAGCCGCCCGGCAATTGGGGGGGCTGGCTTTCGAGCCTCGTATCGGATGAGAAATTCCCTTGCATTTCCGGCACGTCGAGCCGGATCGGCGAGGCCTTCTACCTCTCCTTCAGAAGCGCGTTCCTGAAGCTCGACTGGACGGATACGGCCACGACGCGGCGCGTCTTCGGCTGCCTTTACGGCGTCGAGGGCAACGGCACGCCCATCGTGCCGCTCGGCGTGTCGGCGGCGGCGGTGGCGCAGGTGATCGTCAGCATCGTGCTGCTGTTCGCGTTCTTCCTGGCGCTGCGCAATCTTCTGAAGGTGCGGTAACGCCGTCGTCGCGAGGCGGCCTTGGCCGCCCTGGCGATCCATGGCAGCGCCAGGGGCACGGAGAAAATGGCTTGTGAAATTGGATGGCGCTCCGCTTGGTGATACGGGCGTACGCCAATGCTGACGGATGAGCGCCTGCACACAGCGCGTTACCCCTCACCCTGTCCCTCTCCCACAGGGAGAGGGGACGTCCTAACAGCGGGCACAGCCAAACTCCCTCTCCCGTCCATATCCGCTTNNGCAAGCTCGCCAAGGCGAGCTTGCATGGGAGAGGGCTGGGGTGAGGGGTAATGCCGTATGGATAGGGCACATCCCTTAGCCGCGGTGCGCGCTATCGCGGCAAGAGCACCTTGCCGGGGTTGAGGATGCCGCGCGGGTCGAAGGCGTCCTTGAGCCGGCGCATCATGGCAAGCTCGACGGGGGATTTCACGCGCTCCAGCGCCTCCGCCTTCATGCGGCCGATGCCGTGCTCCGCGCTGATCGAGCCGCCGAAGCGCGCGACGATGGCGTGCACCGCGTCCGAAATCTCCTCCCAGCGCGCGAGGTAGGCGCTCTTGTCCGCGTCCTTGGGCTGCGAGATGTTGTAGTGGATGTTGCCGTCGCCGTAATGGCCGAAGGGCACGGGGCGGGCGCCCGGAACGAGGCGTTCGATCTCCGCGTCCGCCTCGGCGATGAAGGCCGGGATGGCCGAAACCGGCACGGAAACGTCGTGCTTGATGCTGCCGCCCTCGTGCTTCTGGATCTCGGAGATGTTCTCGCGCATACACCAGAAATCGCGCGCCTGTCCCTCGGAAGCAGCAACGGCGGCATCGGTGACGATGCCGTTTTCGAGCGCGGTCTCCAGGATCGTCATCGCCACTTGCTCAGCGAGCCCATCGGCGACCGGCGGCGCCACCTCCATCAGCACGTACCACGGATGCGGCGCCTCCAGCGGATCGCGCATCCGCTCCATATGCGCGGTCAGGAACTCGACGGCGATGCGCGGGATCAGCTCGAAGGCGGTGAGCATCGGCCCGGCGCTTTCGAACGCGCGGCTGAAGAGCTGGCCCGCCGCCTCAAGGCTTGGGCAGCCCGCGAACACGGTTGCCACTTCGGCGGGGCGCGGGAACAGCTTGAGCGATGCCGCCGTAATGACGCCAAGCGTGCCTTCCGAGCCGATGAGCAGGCTCCGGAGGTCGTAGCCCGTATTGTCCTTGCGCAGCGTGCGCAGGCCGTTCCAGATTTCGCCGCTCGCGAACACCGCCTCGATGCCGAGCACCAGGTCGCGCATGGTGCCGTAGCGCAGCACATGCACGCCGCCCGCGTTGGTGGCGATGTTGCCGCCGATCTGGCAGGTGCCTTCAGCGGCGAGGCTCAAGGGGAAGAGCCGGTTCACTGCGGCGGCCGCATCTTGCACGGCCTTGAGCGTGGCGCCGGCCTCGGCGGTGAGCGTGTTGCCGGCCGGGTCCACGGCGCGGATCGCCTTCATCCGCTCCAGGCTCAGCACAAGCTCGGTGCCGGTCTCGAACGGCGTCTGCCCGCCGACGAGGCCGGTATTGCCGCCCTGGGGCACGATGGCGATGCGCTCCTCGTTCGCGAGCTTAAGGATGGCGCTCACCTCCGCCGTGGACGCGGGCCGGAGCACCATCGGCGTCTTGCCTAAATACTTGTCGCGCCACTCCTGGCAGTAGGGCCGCACATCGGCCGGCGCCGTCAGCACGCCCTTCTCGCCAACGATGGCCGCAAACCGCGCCAGCACCTCGGGCGTTGGGGCTTTCAATCCGTTTTGCATGTCATTTGGCTCCGTAGTGCAGCTTGCAGCTTGCGGCTTGGAATTCCTATAGCAGCCGCACAGCGTCTGGCCTACCCCTCACCCGGCCGCTTTGCGGCCACCCTCTCCCGCAAGGGGAGAGGGTAGGGCTGGCGCTCCCCTCTCCCCATCCGCATCCGCTCGCGGATGCGGTAGCCCAGGAATGCAAGCTCGCCAAGGCGGGCTTGCCGGGAGAGGGGCGGGGGTGAGGGGGTGCAACGGCCTGCAACGATAGTTACGATCTGGCAGGCTTGCCTGTCGCGGCGCTGTCGCCTTCCAGCGCGGCGAAGCGCGAGAGATAGGCCGCCTGCGCCGCCGCGGCAGCCACCGGCACGATCCTCTCGACGGCGTCCGGCAGCACCAGATCGAGCTGGCCGTACGGACCGAAATACTGCTTCGCATCGGCAGGCGAGAAGCCCGCGAGTTGCGTCGCCTCGTGATAGGCCGCGATGCGGTCGGCCTTCTTGATGAGCTGGGCCACGCTCGCCGGCAGCGCGGGCGGCAGGCCGAAGCGCACATGAATCGCGCGCTGGATGCGCTCCTCGAAGGGCTTGTACACCGCCGCCATCGCCGCCTTGAACGGGCTGATGAGGTCGCCCACGACATATTCCGGCGCGTCGTGGAGCAGGGCCGCGAGCCGGAACTTGGCGCTGAGCTGGGGCTTGAGCGCGCCCGCGATGCCCTCCACCGCGAGGCAATGCTGCGCCACAGAGAAGGCGTGCGCGCCCTTGGTCTGGCCGTTCCACCGGGCCAGCCGCGCGAGCCCCTGCGCGATGTCGGCGATCTCGATGTCGAGCGGCGACGGGTCGAGCAGGTCGAGCCGCCGGCCCGAGAGCATGCGCTGCCAGGCCCGGGCGGGAAGGGCGGGGGCGTCCTGGGCTTTGAGTTTGTGCTGCATGGCGCGCTCCGACTCGATTTTCGCCTTTATAGCAAATCCGGGCGCGCGCATCGACCCGGCGTGCGGGCTTGAAATAGGTGGCCGAAGATGACCGCGCGGTGGAAATACTTAACGCTCATTCATTTCCTCGCGCGATCTTCCTGCCCATGGCAATCTTACCTCTGAGATTTTTCATGGTCTCACGGTGACACATGAGAAGGCTTTGGCGTGGCTCCTCCGTGCCAGCGCGATCTTCCTGCCCATGGCGGATTCTCCGCCCGGCCTCTCCATTAGCCATGGTGCCTCAATTCAGCTCAAGGGTGCCGAGCCTCACGGCAAGCTCCGGCGCGAACGCCGGCACAAGTTCCGCATCCGGCCCGAAATCCCCGATATCGAGGTAGCCCTGGGGCGAGGGCTTTCTGTGGATGCGTGTCTCAAGCCGCACCGCGTGGATTACCCACAGCTCCGGGATGCCGAAGCTCGCATACAGCGCGGCCTTGCGGCCGATGTCGTAGGCGTAGCTCGAATCCGCGATCTCCACGGCGAAATGCGCCGTGTCCGCTTTCAGGCCCCTAATACCCACCGCCTTGTCGTAAAAAATGAAGTCCGGCTCGATATAGGTGTCGGGCGACAGCCGGAATGTGGTTTCCGGAACCAGCCTGAAGCGCTCGGGAAGCCGCTTCACCCAATGGGTATTCAAAGCCGCTTTCAAAATCTCATGATCGATGCCCTTTGCCGGCATAGGCACAACCTCCCCGCCGATCAGCTCGATGCGCTCGTCCTCGTCGAGGATGCCCGCGGCAACCATGGCCTCAAGCTCGGCCACGGTGAAGCGCCGGCGCGGCAGGCCCTCAGCCGCTCGTGTTATGGGGTCCAAGTTCCTGTCGCGCAGTTGCATGTGCGTCATTCATCCACTCTACTGCATCCGGACCGTCGCGGAAAGCCCTCCGCCGCGGAGTTCTGGAACGGGCGAAGTTACCGGATCGAACCAGCCGCCGCCAAACAGGCTCCGCCTGAGCCGCCAGCTATCCGCGTGCTCCGCATGCGCGATCCATGCACGCACCTTGGTTTCGATCACGGGGCGCTCGACGGCGCCTCGGCGCCAGCCGTCCCTCAGAATCCCAAGCCGGCCGCGAAAGCGCGCGAGATTGTCCGCCGGCAGGCGCCTGCCGCCGCCAGGCAGCAGCACAAGCCCGAGAAACGGTGCGGGCGAGCCGGCCGGCACTATGACGGTCTTGCGCGGGTGCAGCTTGAGGCGCCGCCCTTCCAGAAAGCGTTCGATTTGCGCGCGCCAGCGTGCAAGCGCCGCCGGATCGTCGCTGAATAGGGCGAAATCGTCCACATAACGCACATAAGGCGCGCCCAGCACCCCGGTTACGAAATGGTCGAGCGGATCGAGGTAAAGATTGGCGAAAGACTGGCTGGTCAAATTGCCAATTGGAAGCCCCCGGCGTCTTTCGTAAGGCGCGAACAGATCGTCGCCGGGAAAATGAAGCTCCACTGGCTCCTGCGCGTTCGAGCGGTCCACGATCAGGTCCATCAGCGCCAGCGTCCTTTCGCAGGCGATGCGCCTCCGGAACTGCCGTTTCAGGATTTCATGATCGATGGCCGGAAAATACCGGAATATGTCGCAGCGCAAAACATGCGTGTGGCGGTCCCGGTAACGCTCGTAGGCCGCAATCGCCCGGTGCGTGCCCTTTCCCGCCCGGTTGGCGTAGGAATTGGCGATGAAGCCCGCCTCGAATATCGGGGCCACAACGGCGCAAAGCGCGTGATGAACCACCCGGTCCCGGAACGGCGCCGCCGAAACCAGCCGCTCCTTGGGCTCGCGTATCTTGATTTCAACGTAGCGGCCGGGCCGGTAGCTGCCGTCGAGCAGCGAGCGTTCGAGCCGCAAAAGCTCGCGCTCCAGATTGGCGTAAAAGCCGGCCGCGCCGGGCTTCTTGCGCTTGCCGCGCACGGCCTTGCGCGCCGCTTCCCACAGCGCCTGGAAGCTGGCGATACGCCCGAACAGCCCGTCAAGCGGCTTGCGTGTGCGCGGCATCGGCCTTCGCCCAGCCGCCGATAAGCCTGCCGGTCTCGTCGATCGAGCGGGCGGCGTGCTCGTACCGGCGCTTATCGAGATACTCCATCTCCACGGCGATCCGGAAGAAGTAGCGCAGCTTTTCGAGGCCCAGATTGGCGCGGGCAAGATGCGTGCGCCGCTCGCGCGTGTAGGTCGCCTCGATCAGCGCCTCCAGCACGTCGAGCGCCGTGTTTTGCATGCGGTCGCCAAGGATGAACTTCTGGTCGCGCGGGAAGTTCCCGGCCGTGGGGCCAAGCCACAGCAGGAAGCGGAAATGCGCCTCCATGGCGGGACCGTTCTGACGCGATTGGCTTTGCATGGGTGCTCCACCGGGAAAAATCGTCCATCTCCCCTGGCGGAGAGGTGGAAAAATAAGCCCGCGGCCCCTGTCGCCCGAAGGCCAGGACAGGCGCCGCGGCGGTAACGGGCGCAAACCACTTGCCCCGGCCATGATCTGCGTGAACGGCCCTGGACGAAAAGTGCACGCTCTCCAGAGCCGTGACCCTGGAAATTCTGGCGAAGATCGTACTGCCAACCCGCCGCCAACCCGGAACCCGATATTGTTGTTACGGTTGTGAGGGTTGTTGTTGTTGTTGCGGCGCGCCGCGCGGAGATTCCTTGGATTGTTGTTCCAGGAGCCGCCGCGAAGGACGCCACGGGCCGTCCAAGTCGCTTAGGCCCAAGACGGCCAAGCGCGCGGAGAACATGCGCCGATTCCCCCCAACGGATCGCCCCGCACGGAACTTATCCCCCGAAAGTTTCCGCAGCGTCTGTGGCCAAAAAAATCGACTCGCCTTCGGCGAGACTCCCTTCGCTCGCAGCGCATGGCTGCCGGTCTTGTATAAGTGGTAAGGTGGTAAAGATTAACGATTTAACGTCCTGCCAACCCGCCGCCAACCCGGAACCCGATATCGTTGTTACGGTTGTGAGGGTTGTAGTTGAGGTAGCGGCGCGCCGCGCGGAGAAGCCCCGGATTGCTGCACCAGGAGCCGCCGCGAAGGACGCGTGAAGCACAACCTACGGAGATCCATGCCGAACCATCGCTGGGTGCGTTATGGTAATCGCCGTGCCAGCAATCCTCCACCCAGTCCCAGACATTGCCGTGAACCTGATAGAGGCCCCAGGGGTTCGCATCGAAGGATTCCACTGGCAGGGTCTTCTGTCGCCAATCGCCTTTCGGACCGCCGTTATAGGTATAATTGCTGTCGTAATTCGCTTGATCGGGAGTAACCGAGTTGCCCCACCAGAACGCGAATTTTGTCCCGGCGCGGGCCGCATATTCGCGCTCGGCCTCCGAAAGCAGCCGGTATGGCTTGGCCGTCTTCTTCGAAAGCCATGCGGCGTAAGCCTTGGCGTCGTCCCAATTCACGCAAACGACCGGGTGTGAGCCCGTCTGCGTGAAGCCCGGCGAACGCCAGGATTTCGCGCTGTCGAACTTCCATTCGGCGCCTGTCCGGCCGTAGCAGCCGCCATCCGCCTTATGGCCGCTATCTTTCACGAAAGCCTCGAACTCGTCGCGGGTTACGGCAAACCGGCCTACGGCAAACGGCTTTTCGAACGTCACTGGGTGTTGCGGGCTTTCGCTGCTATCGCGCTCCTTCTCGTTATCCGGCGAACCCATGGTGAAGCTGCCCGCCGGCGCCACCACCATCTCCGGGCAATTCTCGCAATCCTTGAAGGTCTGCCCCGATCCCGGCTTGATGCAGCGCTTGCCGCCCGCCGCCGCGTCAATCAGCACGCCGTCGCACGTCTCCCCGCGCGGCGGCACAACGGGAGCCGGCGCTGGTTTAAACGGCTGCGCCAAGGCAGGGTTCGGCACAAGGCCGTGCTCAGGCGGGCGGGACCAGCGATATACCTGGATGCCCCCGCCTATCGTGGCGAGAACCGCCAGCACAATGGCGAAGGACTTCCAGCGCGAGCCCTCCGCGTCCCCCCGCGCGCCGTTCGCCAGCCGCCGCGCTTCGGCCTCCGCCTGCCGCTTCTCCTGCGCCAGCCGCGCGGCTTCCGCCGCCTCCCGCTCGCGCGCAAGCCGGGCCGCCTCCCTCGCCGCCCGCTCCTTCCCGGCCGCAAGCCGCGCTGTCTCCTCGCGCGCCTGCCTTTCCGCGTCCGCCGCCCGCCGCGCCGCCTCTTCGGCCTGTTGCGCCCGCGTGCGCCGGTGCACCTCGATGGCGTCGATCAGCGCGGCCACGTCGCGGCCGAAGCTTTCGTAGGCGATGCCGTGCGCGTGGTAGAGAACCAGCTCGCGGATGTCCCCGGGCAGGCCCGGCGCCTTCGGCAGGGGCGCGCGGTCCATCAGCACGGGGATGACGGGCACGCCGGCGGCAAGCGCCGCGGCGATCTCCTCGCGCACATAGTCGCGCTCGCCGCTTTCCATGCGCGCTTCGAGCAGCTCCATCCAGCGCGGGCCGATGACGGCGAGGAATATCTCCGTGCCGGCCAGGGCTTCCTTGAGCTTGAGGTCGAAGCGCTCGCCGGCCAGGAGGTTGTCCACATCCATGAACACGGCGCTGTCGCCAAGGGAGGCGGCCAGCTTGTCGCGCAGGCGCGCGGCGGCGTCCCTCACGTCGCCCCGCCGGTAGTTGACGAAGATCTTGCCGCCCATGCCGCTTCCCCCGGCTTCGCTTACCGCGGATATATCTAAAACTGCGCCCTATGTCACGGGGCAAGCGCGGCGCGCGAGCGGATGCGGATGGGGAGAGGGAGTCCGGGCGTGCCCGTGGAGTGGGCGTTCCCCTCTCCCCTCGCGGGAGAGGGGACAGGGGTGAGGGGGAGCAAAGCGCTCCCACGCCCGGTTAAGGCAAAGTAAATCCCCGTAGACGGCGCGGAATGGTTAATACAGGTTAGGTTAACGCTGGCGTGCAATGCGTTCCTTACCCGCATTTCTCGTGATTTTTACGTGTTTTCGCGCGATTTTCACGTTTCAAAAGTCCCGTTAAATATGCGCACAAGTTTGATCTTAACCATAAAACGGCGCATGCGGTGCCCGAAATCGTAGGAATTGTCCTGTAATATCAACGTGTAACCTTTTCTAAAGGCGCATTGCCTAAAATATCGCCTTAAGTGGATAGGCCGCATTTTCGCAAAATCGGCCGGAACCCGGAAAGGATAGGGTTAGCAATGAGTTAACGCACGCCGGTGCGGCGCTACCCCGCGATGCCCGGCCGGGCCATGGCGGCGCACGCCTCGTGGCGATGGCAGGAGACGAGGTGGTCGTTGACGAGGCCGCAGGCCTGCATGAGCGAGTAGGTTGTGGTGGGGCCGGTGAAGCGGAAGCCGCGCTTCTTGAGTTCCTTGGCGATTTTCTTGCTGAGCGGCGTTTGCGGCGGCACCTGGGCGATGAAGGCGAAGCGGTTCTGGATGGCCTCTCCGTCCACGAAGCCCCAGAAGAAGGCGGCAAGCGACTGATGGGCGGAAAGGGCGAGGTAGGCGCGGGCGTTGGCGACGGTGGCTTCGATCTTGCCGCGATGGCGGACGATGCCGGGATTGGCCAGAAGCTCCGCGACTTTGGCGTCGCCGTAGCTCGCGACCTTGTCCGCGTCGAAGCCGTCGAAGGCCGCGCGGAATGCCTCGCGCTTGCGCAGGATGGTGATCCAGGAGAGCCCCGCTTGGAAGCCTTCGAGGATCAACTTCTCGAACAGCTCGATATCGCGGGTTTTGGGCACGCCCCATTCCTCGTCGTGATAGCGGAGGTAGAGCGGATCGGCGCCCACCCAGGGGCAGCGGCAAAGGTCCGTTGCGGCGGCCATCAGCGTGCCACCTCGCCGCCGGCGCTGTCGAGCGTGTAGCTGGCCCAGGCCGGAACGGCGAGCGTCACGGCAATGCCGCCTGCACTCAGCGGCGCGCCCTTGGCCAGCGCCTCGGCGGCGCGGTCGAGGCGGACGAGTGCGATGCCGCGCGTGCCGGCAACGGAGCCGAGCCGCCCCACCGCGAAGCCTTCCGCGAGGATATCCGCGCCCCCCACGGGCAGCGGCGCGTCCGCCGATACCGCCAGCACGCGCGTTCGCGCCGTGCCCCGGTGCTGCATGCGCGAGACCACCTCCTGGCCCACATAGCAACCCTTGGTGAAGCTCACGCCGTGGAGCAGGTCGAAGCACGCCTCGTGCGGGAACGCATCGCCATAGGCGTAGTCCTTGCCGCCTTCCGGCACGGCCGACGCGATGCGCATGACGTCGTAACCTGCGGAATCCGCGCCGAATTTCCCCACTTCGCCCGCCGGGACAAGGCCGCGATATCCCAGTTCGGGGAGGCGAGGATCTTGGAATGCGATGCTGGCGCAGGCTTTCAGCGCTTGCCCAGCCCCCTCGCCCCAGGCCGCCGCCACGCGCCATTTGTCCGGAACGCCGGCGAGCGTAACCTTCGCGCGCAGCTTATAGAAGCCGAGCCGCTTCAAGAGGTCCGCCGCAGCCGCCGCCGGGCAGTCGAGAAGGATCGCCTCGCCGGTGTTTATCGCGAAAAAGTCGAACAGGATCTTCCCCTGCGGCGAGAGCAGCCCCGCGAAGCACGCCTCGCCCGCGGCAAGCCCCGCCACGTCGTTCGTGACAAGCCCCTGAAGGAAATTCGCCCGCTCCTCGCCCGCTACTTCAAGCAGGCCCCTATCGGGAAGGATTGCCGCCTCTATCGTCATTCCATGACCTTTGCGAATGAGCCGCTGGCGGAGGCGCACAGTCCCAATGCCTCGGAGTTGAAACCTGAGGCGTTAGAAAGAAGTCCTAAGCCGGACAGGCCGGGACCAAACAGGCGACTCGCGCACCGGACAGCTTTCCGTTTCGTAGAAAGGGCACAAGCCTCCCTTGGCCGCGCGGGCTTTTGGGGACGATCCGCCGATCCACATCCACCCGGATGTTCCCGCCACTGCGGGGGCAAAAAAAGAACCCTTGAAGTTCAAGCCAATAAGGCAAGACCATAATCGCATGCCAAGCATGTTCCCGCCATCGTATTCCGTGCGCAAAGTGACAAGATTTGACTGCGCTGGTAAGAGACTAAAGGCCGCTGGGCTCGTCCTCGTGGCCGTCGACGGCGGCGATGCGGTTGACGGCGATCACCGCTTGCGTGCGGCTGTCCACGCCGAGCTTTTGCAGGATGGCCGAGACATGCGCCTTCACGGTAGCCTCCGAGACGGAAAGCTCGAACGCGATCTGCTTGTTCAGGAGCCCCTGGCCCAGCATAGACAGCACCCGGACCTGTTGCGGGGTGAGCGTTGCAAGCCGCGCCGAAAGCCCGGCCAGTTCGTCGGTGGTGGAATCGCCCTGGACCTCGCCGGGGAACCAAACCCCGCCATCGAGGACGGTCTTGACCGCGGCGCGGATCTGATCGACCGGCAGCGATTTCGGAATGAAGCCGGAGGCGCCGAGATTGAGGCAGCGGCGGATCATGCTGGGATTGTCGCTCGCCGACACGATCACCACCGGAATGCCCGGATGCTGGCTGCGCAAATACATGAGGCCGGTGAGCCCGGAGAGGGAGGCGGCCCCTTTTTCCCCAGGCATCTTGAGATCGAGCAGCACCAGATCGGTGCCGGCACTCTGGGTGAGGGTTTCGAGCAGCTTCTCGACAGACCCCACTTCGGCAATGGCGGCGCCTGGCAAGGCGGAGCCCAGCGTTTGCTTCAACGCATCGCGGAAAAGCGGATGGTCGTCCGCAATGATGACATGATGAGCGGTCATCGGTTCTGCACCCATTTCGAACCAGGATGCGGGAGCCTAGCCATGCCCGAATCCTTCTTGCACCGTGGCGGCTTGTCCGGGACGAATCGGTTCCATCCTGCTACTCTTGTCTCACACTTAAGTTAGGATAGGATAATCCAATTCGCGCCTAATCCGCTAAAACACGCGAAATTTCGCCCAGGATCGTGAAGGTATGTCTTACGAGGACGCTAAGCAAGCCTATTGGCGGCAAATCCGCCGGCTTACGATGTTGATGACTCTGGCCGTTGCGGGTTCGATGCTGCTCGTGCCTCTTTTCATGCCGGCATTAAACTCCTACCGTTTCTTGCGATTCCCGCTTGGCTACTTCCTGACGGGCACCGCCTCGCTTATCGCCCTGGCCGCGCTTCTCTATGCCTTCTTCAACGGGCAGCAAAAGAACGATCGTGCCTACAACGTGACGCTCCAGTTCTGAAATGACGCTCAATTACAGCACGCCGGTTGTCAATCCAAGGCTCGGATCGGGCTTCGCGATCTTCGCGAGTACCTACACCTGCCTGGTACTCTTGCTTATCATCCTTGAGCAGCTTGGCTTGGCCGTGCAGACGGTCGATCTGCTCATCGTGACGGTGCCCGCCCTTTTCTACATCGCCATCGGCTTCATGACGCGGACAACCGGCGCGGACGATTTCTTCCTGGCCGGCCAGCGCGTACCGCCCTTCTATAACGCGCTGGCACTTTGCGCCACGGTGTTCGGCGGCAGCATACTTCTGGGCAGCATCGGCGCCTTCTTTTTCGATGGGATCGACGCGATTGCGATCCTGCTCGGCTGTTTTGCCGGGCTGATCCTGACCGGGGTGCTGTTCGTCCCTCATCTAAGGAAGGCCGGCGCCAATACCTTGCCGGGGTTTCTGCATTTGAGGCTTGGCAGCACCCGCGCCAGGGTCGTGGCCGCACTGCTCATGATCGTGCCCGCCGCCATCGTTCTGGCGGCCGAGGTGGCGCTTGGCGGCAAAATCCTGGGATTTCTTCTGCCGCTGCCTCAGATGCTGGGGATCGGGCTGGCTCCAGCCGCGTTCTATGCGGCGCTCGTCTGCGTTTGCCTGTTTCTGACCGTGGCGCTTGGCGGAATGCGCTCGGCGACCTGGACGCAAGCCGCGCAATTCGTCGTCATGCTGAGCATCCTGGCGCCTCTGATCTCGGTTTCGGTGATGCGGACGAACTTGCCGCTTCCGCAGCTCACCTATGGCGCCGAGCTGGAAGAACTGAAGACGCTTGAAGCCGTCAGGGGGCTCGTTGCGATCTCGCAGCCTTCCACCTTGAGCGAGACCCTGCCGGGGACGGCGCCTTCGGCGATCATGCGGCCCTCCGAGCGCGCGTTCAGCGCCTATAGCCCCATGAGCTTCCTGCTGCTGATCGTCTGCCTGGCGGCGGGGATCGCCGCAAACCCAGCCTTCGTGCCACGGCTCAGCACGACGCCCACGATCCTGTCCATGCGCAGATCCTTTGGCTGGGTGGCCGCAATTGCCGCGTTGGTGGTTCTAACCATTCCGGCCTATGCCTTTTTCAACAAGGCGATGGCGGTGGAGGCGCTGGTTGGCGTGCCCATGCCGAGCCTTCCGGCCTGGAGCCGCCTGCTGCAGAACCTGGGGCTCGTATCGCTTCCCGGCAACCAGTTCGATCCGATGAATGCCGCGCACAGCGTGACCTTTCAGCGCGACAGCCTGGCGCTCATCCTCCCCATAGCCGGGGGGCTTCCCAGGGTATTCTTCGGGCTGACCGCGGCATCCGCGCTGGCGGCCATCGCGGCCTCTGCCTCGGCCCAGCTCCTCGCGATCGCCAACTCCGTGGCCGACGATCTTTACGGCGGTTTTTTGAGCAAAAGCGCCACGCCGGGGCGCCGCCTGCTGATCGCCCGCTTCACCATGCTGGTTCTTTGTGCAGCCGTCTTTGTAGCCAGCCAGAGCCGGAACGTCGATTCTCTGCGGTGGGTTATCGCTGCATTCTCCCTGAGCGCCGGAACCTTCTTTGCCGTCCTTGTGCTGAGCGTCTGGTGGAGGAGGCTTACAGCGATTGGGGCGATTGCCGGCATGGTGGCCGGGTTTGCGGTCACCGCGCTCTACCTGAATGCCAGCGGCAGGCCATTTATGGGCGTGGACCCGCTGACTGCCGCAGCCCTTGGCATTCCAGCTAGCTTCGGTGCGGCGATCCTTATAAGCCTCATTCTGGGCAGGCCCAGCGAGCAGGTCCTGGAGGCGGCGGATGAACTTCGCATTCCCGCTGGGGAGACGTTACAATCGCGCGTACTGCGCCTCGCCACACGGGCGAAAGCGCAGCGTTGATGTTAGCGGGCCTTAAGCCCGCAAGTTTGTGGGGCCTTTCATGCGCCAGCCCGGATTGTCGCAGGCTAGCATTGCCGGAACCGCGCGGCGCCAGTTCTATCCGGAGCTGGAGCCGTATAATTCCGGCTGGCTCAACGTGTCAGGCGGCCATAACATCTACTATGAAGAATGCGGCTCGCCCGCGGGCAAGCCCGCGCTGATCGTGCATGGCGGCCCTGGCGGGGGCTGCAACCCGGCGATGCGCCGCTTCCACGATCCCGCGCGCTACCGCATTGTGCTTTTCGACCAGCGCGGATGCGGGCGCTCGGCCCCGTACGCCAGCCTCGACGCCAATACGACATGGGATCTCGTGGCGGATATGGAGCGTCTGCGCAAGCATTTGGGGATCGAGACTTGGCAGCTTTGCGGCGGCTCCTGGGGATCGACACTGTCCCTGGCCTATGCAGAGACGCACCCGGAGCGCGTCACCGAGCTTGTGCTGCGCGGCATCTTCCTGCTGCGGAAGGCGGAACTCGACTGGTTCTATCAGGAGGGGTGCGGCTGGATCTTTCCCGACGCCTTCGAGAGTTATCACGCGGCTATTCCCGCCGCGGAGCGCGGCAACATGATCGAGGCCTATTACAAGCGGCTGACCGCGGCTGACCGCGAGACGCAGCTCGCGGCCGCGCGTGCCTGGAGCGTATGGGAGGGCACCACGCTCTCCCTGTTCCACGACCCGGACCGGGTCCACAGGTTCGCCAACGAACGCTATGCGCTAGCCTTCGCCCGTATCGAATGCCACTACTTCATCAACAAGGGCTTCTTCAGGTGCGATAACCAGCTCATCGAGGATGCGGGCCGGATTGCGCACATCCCTGGAACCATCGTTCACGGCCGCTACGATGTGGTGACACCGTTCAAGAATGCCTGGGATCTGGCGAAGGCATGGCCAAGGGCCGAGCTGCGCGTCGTGCCCGATGCTGGGCACGCAATGACCGAGCCCGGCATCATGCACGAAATGGTGGCCGCGACGGACAAGCACGCAAACGCGCCGAAGGATTGAGCGGACTGCGTGCACAAAGACAAGGTGTGCAAGCTGGAGCGTACCGGCCTCGGCTCTCTGTCCAGCTGCCGCGCCGCTTGATAGCTTGAAGCGGCGAAACCGATTCGCGGCGGGCCTCCAGAAAGGAGCATGGAATGGGCAAGGGGATGGCGTCGAAGGACGCGGAAGATTTTCTGGACGATTTGGAAGACCTTGCCGATGAAGAGCTTGATGCCGAGGAATGGAGCAGCCTGTCGGCGGCGAATGGCTTCATAACGGCGGTGATTTTAAGCCCCAAGTTGATCGAACCGGCCGAATGGCTGCCGCTTCTCGCGGGCGATTCCCCCGAAGATCCGGCGGATGGAGAGGTGGCCGCCGCCCGCGAGCTGCTGACGATCGAGCACAGCCGCGTTCTCGACTGCCTCGCGGCGCGCGATGGCAGCTATTCGCCCAGCTTTTGGGAGGATGAGAACGGGCGCCTTATAACGAAGGATTGGGCGGAAGGTTTCATTGCGGGCATGCAATTAAGCGAGGCCGCCTGGGATCGGCTCCTCGATGACGAGGATAGCCGCGCCGGACTTTTCCCGGTGTTCGTTCTTCTGGAGGACGAGGAGTTGCTGGCGAGCATTGTGGAGGAAGGTGGCCCCAGCCCGGAGGAATGCCTTCTGGCTGCTCAAGCCGAGCTTCCGCTGGTGGTTCAGGACTTCTTCGAGCTGTCGCCGCACGGGACGAGCAGGATGGAAGGCGCCAAGGAGCCGCAAAATAAGGTTGGCCGCAACGATCCCTGCCCCTGCGGCTCGGGCAAGAAATACAAAAAGTGCTGCCTGAATTGAACGCGCTGTCTTTAAGAGGCCGTGCTGGAAATGGAGCCGCCGTAGCAGCGCAACTTCCCCGTTGGGCGGACGAAGGCGTCCCGGCGTCGAGCGCTAGACTTCCGGCACGCTTCGCCGCTAAGTTACGCGCGGCAACTGGCGGCGCCATGGCTTGGTGTTGCGGGAGAAGTTGCACGTGGGAGCTTTTGAACGCTTGGGGGCAGGCCGATGTTGTTTCAGTGGGTACGCGCAGTCCTTTTGCTTGCCGCTTTTTCAATCGTGCCAAGCTTCGCCGCGCGCGCGGACGGGGCACGGAGCGCGCTGGTTATCGGCAATTCCAACTACGTTTTCGCACCGCTCGCCAATCCATCGCATGACGCGAACGATATCGCGCAGACGCTTCGCAAGGCCGGCTTCAGCGTCGACACCGTTCTGGACGCGGACAAGCGCAAAATGCAGGAGGCCATCGCTCAATTCGGTACGGCGCTTGGGCAGCACAAGGGCGTAGGATTTTTCTACTATGCGGGCCACGGCGTCCAGATCGCCGGAGAGAACTATCTGGTTCCGACCGATGCCGCGATCGACAGCGAGGCCAGCATCAAGGAAAGCACCGTCAACGCGAGCAGCGCTGTGGATGCGATGGCTGCGACCGGCGTCAGCTTGAACATTGTCGTTCTCGATGCCTGCCGCAACAACCCGCTGACGCCTACTGGCTTCCGCGGATTGTCGCGCATGGATTCGAGCGACCGGCTGTTCGTATCCTTCTCGACGAGGCCTGGCGCGGTGGCCCTGGATGGCGATGGCCGCAACAGCCCCTATGCCAAGCATCTGGCGCAGGCAATGGCAACGCCCAGTCTCAATCTGGAGAATGTCTTCAAGCACACCTTGAAAGGTGTGTACCAGGATACCCAGGGGCAGCAGTCTCCCTGGATCTCGTCATCCTATTTCGACGAGTTCGTTTTCCTGCCTGCCCCGGCAGTTCCCGCGCTTGCGTCCGACAATCCCGTTCAGCCGAAACTGCCGCGGAATCTAACAGGTGTGTACCGTGCCGATGGCGCCAATCCCGATGGCTCGCGCTACAGGGGGATAACGGCCGTAAACCAGAATGCTGGGCGCATCCAATTCAAGTGGTGGATTGGGAAGCAGGTTTTCAGCGGAACCGGAGAATTCGCGGGCAAGATGCTGGTCGTGCAGTGGGGGCAAAAGCATCCCGTGATCTATATGCCCGACAAGCATGGCTTCCTGAACGGCGAATGGGCGGACGGCAAGGCGAGCGAGCGGCTTGAGCTTTTCGCAAGCGCGGCTCCAGCGGCGCGCTCGCTGAGGGAGGGCCGCTATTCCGTCACAGGGCGCAATCCCGCCGGAAGCAGCTATGACGGCAAGGTTACGATCGGCAAGAACCCCACAGGCGGCTACCGCTTCGATTGGAAGGTTGGAGCCACGGAATATCATGGCGACGGCGAGCTTGAGGATGGCATTGTGACCGTCCATTGGGGCGACGCCGAGCCCGTTGTCTACGCCCTGATGGGGGACAATGAATTGAAGGGCTTGTGGTCGAATGGCGGCGGTGAAGAGACGCTTTCGCTGGAGGAATAGCGCCAAGCCTCATTATGCCCCCGCCGTGGCCGCGCGCGGGGGGAGAGTGCCGCAAAATCCAGAAAGCAGCGAGCGCGCTGTACAGGTAGCTGTATCGCCACCCTGACCGATGACTGCCTCGCGACAGATGGCACCGGCGCATGGGAGGCAGCTCCGCCAACAAAAAAGGCCGCCCGGAGGCGGCCTTTTTCATGACAGGTGCCTGCCTTAGCAGGAATAATACATGTCGAACTCGATCGGGTGCGGCATCATGCGGAAGCGGTCGATCTCCTCAACCTTGAGGTCGATATAGGCATCGATCGCGTCCTTGGTGAAGACGTTGCCCTGCGTGAGGAACGCATGGTCGGCCTTCAGCTCGTCCATGGCCTCTTGCAGCGAGCCGCAAACGGTCGGGATTTCCCGCAGTTCGGCCTCGGGCAAATCGTACAGGTTCTTGTCCATCGGATCGCCGGGGTGGATGCGGTTCTTGATGCCGTCGAGGCCGGCNNCCGGCCATCAGCATCGCCGCGAAGGCGAGGTACGGGTTGGCTGCCGGATCGGGGAAGCGGACTTCGACGCGCTTGGCCTTCGGGTTCGACGTGACCGGGATGCGGCAGGAAGCCGAGCGGTTACGCGAGGAGTAAGCGCGCAGCACCGGAGCCTCGTAGCCAGGAACCAGCCGCTTATAGGAGTTCGTGCTGGGGTTCGTGAAGGCGTTGAGAGCCTTGGAGTGCTTCAGGATGCCGCCGATGTAGAACAGGCAGGCCTCGGAGAGGTCGGCATAGAGGTTGCCAGCCATCACCGGCTCGGAGCCCTTCCAGATCGACTGGTGCACGTGCATGCCTGAACCGTTGTCGCCGAACACGGGCTTCGGCATGAAGGTTGCCGTTTTGCCGTAGGACTGCGCAACGTTGTGGACGACGTACTTATAGATCTGCATGGCGTCGCCCATGCGGGTCAGCGTGCCGAACTTTACGCCAAGCTCGTGCTGAGCGGAAGCCACCTCGTGGTGATGCTTCTCGGTGGCGACGCCCATGGCCGCCATCGTGGAGAGCATCTCGGAGCGGATGTCCTGGGCGCTGTCGACCGGCGGAACCGGGAAGTAGCCGCCCTTGGTGCGCGGACGGTGTCCGAGGTTGCCCATCTCGTACTCGGTCGGCATGTTGGTGGGCAGTTCGGTCGAGTCGAGGCGGTAGCCGCAATTGTACGGATCGGACGAGAAGCGCACGTCGTCGAAAATGAAGAACTCGGCTTCCGGGCCGAAGAAGGCCTTATCGCCGATGCCGGTCTGCTGCAGATAAGCCTCGGCCTTGCGGGCGATGCCGCGCGGGTCGCGCTCGTAGCGTTCGTGGGTGGCGGGCTCAAGGATGTCGCAGAAAACCGCCAGCGTGGATTGCGCGAAGAACGGGTCCATATGGGCGGACTCCGCATCGGGCATCAGCATCATGTCGCTTTCGTTGATGGCCTTCCAGCCGGCGATCGACGAGCCGTCGAACATGATGCCTTCAGCGAAGGCTTCCTCGCCCATCTCGCTCGGTTCCATCGTCAGATGCTGCATCTTGCCGCGCGGGTCGGTGAAGCGCAGGTCGACGAACCTGATTTCCTCGTCTTTGATTTTTTTCACAATTTCGGTCGCGTTTGCCATGGGACTCCCTCGTGCAAGTTAATTCGCGAGCTTGGATGATTTGGCGCCGGATGGCGCCGGGGTAGGCTGCATGCAAAGGTTATTGGGTAAAAGAAAGGCTTTTAGATAGCCTCGGCGCCGCTTTCGCCTGTTCTGATGCGGATCGCGTCTTCCACGTTGATGATGAAAATCTTGCCGTCGCCGATACGTCCCGTCCTGGCGGAGTTACGGATCGTTTCGACCGCTTTTTCCACCATGTCGTCCGGCAGCACAATCTCAATTTTCACCTTCGGCAGAAAATCGACAACATATTCCGCGCCCCGGTAAAGCTCGGTATGCCCTTTCTGCCGGCCAAAGCCCTTGGCCTCGGTAACGGTGATGCCCTGCAGGCCGATCTCCTGCAAAGCCTCCTTAACCTCGTCGAGCTTGAACGGCTTGATGACCGCTTCAATCTTTTTCATCGTCAATCGCATCCTCCGCTACGGGGCCAATAGCAAGCCTGGAACCAAGCACAGGCCGTGCCAAATGGCGTGGGGCTTGCATTGCGAGCCCGGAAGCAGCGGCGATTGTGCTTAAGGAATACGCAGGTAGCACAAAAAATAGGCAAATGCCATTTCCTGCGACGCTCCCCCCTGGCTGCATCGGGAGTGCAGGGCTGGCAGATGGGGTTAATCCCAAATATGTCCCGCGATGCACTCGCCGCGCTTGCATTTCTTTCACCTCTAGTCAATTTTTGGCTACATTCGTGCCGGCATCCGGTTTATGGAATAACACGGTGTCGATTGCTACGGGGTTACCCCTTGCTGGAACTGCTGACCGCTGAAGAAATGAGCCGTGCCGAAAAGCTTGCCGCGGAGGCTGGCGTTTCGACACTTACCATGATGGAAAATGCGGGCCGCGCCGCAACCGAGGAGGTTGTCCGGCGCTTTCCCCGGGGAAGCCGCGTCGCCGTGCTGTGCGGTCCCGGTAACAACGGCGGGGACGGCTTCGTCTGCGCCCGCTACCTGCGGGAACGGGGGTATCAGGTCCGCCTGTCGCTGCATGCGCGCAAGGAGGATTTGAAGCGCGATCCCAAGGAGATGGCACGGCGCTGGGACGAGGCCATCGAGCCCTTCTCGCCAAAGTCCATCGAAGGCGCGCAGGTCATCGTGGACGCGCTCTATGGAACCGGCTTGCACGAGGCGGTCTCGGGTCCCGTGGCGCAAGTCATCGAGGAGGTGACGTCGCGCGCGCTTCCCGTCGTCGCCATCGACGTGCCCAGCGGGGTCGACGCCACATCGGGCACCATTCACGGGGTTGCATTCAAGGCGGTCTCCACCATCACCTTCTTCCGGCGCAAGACCGGGCATGTGCTGCTGCCGGGCCGCCTCTACTGCGGCGACGTGCGGGCGGTCGAGATCGGCATTCCGGCCTCCGTGATCGAGCAGATCCAGCCGGGCTCCTTCACCAACGATCCGGACTTCTGGCTGCGCTTCTTCCCCAAGCTCAAGGTGGACGACCACAAATACGACCGGGGTCACGCCATCGTCGTCTCCGGGCCGATGGAGCGGACCGGCGCCGCGCGGATCGCGGCAAGGACGGCGCTGCGCGCGGGTGCCGGGCTCGTGTCTGTGGCCACATCGAAATCTGCCTTCTATATCAACGCATCGCAGCTTTCGGCGATCATGGTCGATGCCTACGATGGGGCGGAGGGGCTGGCGGAGATCCTCTCCAGCGACCGGATAAAGGCCGTACTCATCGGGCCAGGCGCCGGCCAGGACCCGGAGGTCAAGGACCAGGTCCACGCCGTGCTGGCGAGCCAGGCCACGGTGGTCATCGACGCGGAAGGCCTAACCGCCTTCAGCGAGGCGCCCCAGGAGCTGTTCGACCGCATCAAGGCACGCCTGCCCGCGCTTACGATCCTGACCCCCCACGAAGGCGAGTTCAAGAAGGTGTTCCCGGATCTCGCCTCCGAGCCGTCGAAGCTGGAGCGGGCGCGGCGCGCGGCCGAAGTCTCGGGCGCGGTTATGATCCTCAAGGGGCCGGATACCGTGGTCGCGCACCCTGGAGGCCTTGCCGCCATCAACGAGAACGCGCCGCCCTGGCTTGCCACGGCGGGCAGCGGCGATGCGCTGGCGGGGCTTGTGACCGGCCTTGTCTCCCAGGGCATGGCGGCGTTCGACGCGGCGGCGGCGGCGGTCTGGATTCATGGCGAGCTTGCCCAGACCTTCGGTCCCGGCCTGATCGCGGAGGACTTGCCCGATCTGCTTCCGGGCGCGCTGCAACGGCTGAACAAGCGCGGCAAGATATTCCCGTAAGCAAGGCCACGGCCAGAGCGCCGGCGCCCGTGCCGATCGGGGGACGGAGCCCGCGCCGCTTCAGGGTGAGCTGTGCCGGGATAACGCAAAATTAACTCTCCCAGTGGCGGCGGAAGCCGCTGAATGGTGCTTTTCAGCTTTGAAATAATATAGCAGAGGAAACTTGAGGAAGACTTAAGCTGCTATGCTATTGAAATGTCGTGCCTATTTTGTGGGCAGCGACTGTGCTTTGGTTAATTTCAAATATTAGAACATATTTAACGGATGTTTTGAATCGTATAAATCAAGCAAAAAAGCGGAGAAAATCGCAGAAATGCGCGTGTTGAACGCATGCGCGGCGCGCGTTTACCATGCGCGAATTTACCATGATAGGCGCGTAGGGGAACCTAACCTTTCTTTAACCTGTGGGTACGCCGGATGCGGCATGCCCCCGCACGTTCCTGTATACCAATGGCCGCCTTGAGTGCCGCCAGGGACGGCGTGAAGCACGCCGGCGACTGCCTGCGCGCCTTCATGTGCGTGGTCCGATCCTATGTGCGCACCGGAGCCGTAAAGGTACATTTGGGTCGCAGAACGCCGGCCCCGGCGGCTGTGGTGGGCTTCGGCATGGACCGGCATGCCGAAAGCCTCCACGCACGCAGACATCCTAAATCGCGATCAAGCCGGAGCCGGTAGGCTAGGGCCTGCACGCTCTCGTGGCGTCCTTCTGTGGAGAACGCTAACGGCTGCTTGCGCAAACCTCAAAGCCTTTCTACTTGTGCGCGAAATGTCCACGAATTTGAAACATCGCCAGCATCACGTCTGCCAAACCTATCTTCGTGGCTGGGCAACTGACGGGAAGGTCTGGGTTCTCCAGGCGGGCGTTATTCGTCGCGCGCCCACAAGAGATGTAGCGGTCAAACGTCACTTTTACAAATTGCAGGCCCTGACAGAAGCAGATCTATTATTTCTCAGGGCTTGGATTTCGAAATCGCCCAAGAGGTTGCAGCGCAGTCATGAGAATTTCATCACGATGTTCGGCTTTCCTCCTACGATGCGACAGCAATTACCGGAGGCAGTCGTGGCAGCAAACCCAGAGCTGGTTGCTCGCCTTGATGAGCAAATTGTAAATGCGGAAGAGGACTTTCACTCAAGCCTGGAGGGAAACGTTGCTCCTCAGATTGAGGCAATGCGTCAGGGGGATGTATCGTTTTTTGCGGACAAATATAGGGGAGCTAAATTCGCGCACTTCCTCGCGCTTCAGCATTTCCGCACGAATGCCATGAAAACGCGTGTGATTACCCGACTTCGTGTGCGGATGGGGCTCGATGTATCCCGAGCGTGGAACGTATTGGCACACATTATTGCATCGAATGTTGGCTTTACGTTTTACCTCGAACGTAAGAGCAATCCGTTGGCTTTGCTGACGAACAACACCGCCTTGCCCTTCATCACCAGCGATCAGCCAACAATTAATCTGCTGGGCGCCAGCGACACCGATGTGGTGCCAGAACATCTTGCGCTCTATTATCCTGTCTCGCCGACTCGTGCGGTGGTCCTGGACGCCATAGAGCAGCCATGCGGGCTTGTTGGCAAAGTACTGACGGATAACGATGTAAAGAGTCTAAACGCACAAGTCCTGCGCGCAAGTGTTCTACAAGTATTCGCGTCGTCGCGTGATGCACTCGAAGGCATATCCGCCCAGCAACTCCACTCGGCGTAGCGGTTCGCCTGGTCGCTTCGGTGCGGCCCCACTGTGTTAGTCGGCGGCGCTTGGAGGGATCGCCCGCTTCAAGATCTGAAAGCTGCTGTGCTCTGATCGGCTGTCTTAGGAATTCGCCAAGTCAGCTATCGGCCTTGAGCCCCCATTGGTCATTGCTGGTGGGGGCTACGATGTGGGGGGAGAAAGAAGCCCAATCCCAGGCGAGCCCGGATGCGTCATCCTGAATCCGGCAAGCGAAGAGCAGCCTGTCAGCAATTCCCGGCGTCATTCCCGCGAAATTCATCCTTCGCAGCAACTGCGGAGAATGAAGCTGGAATCTATTTCGCACGTTATAACAATACGTTACATCGGTGTCTGCCCTCGCCGGTACAACCCCGCGGCTGGCTTGCCCGCGCCGGGACGATTTTCGACCGCCGGATTACGTATCGCGGATGTTGCTCCAGGTTCGCCGCGTTGCGTCCGGCTTAAACCGGATTTAACCGCACTTGTGCAATGTAAGGTGGTTGCCGTGCGCTGACGGCACGGGCTTGTTGCTGGGCGGGATGTCGAGAGGCACAAGATGAAGCTGGAGATGGAACCGGCCGGCGGCCATGCCCCTTGGCACCGGGCACGAACGTTCGCCAGCTTGGCGGCCGGCTTGGCTCTTGGCGCGCTCCTGTCCCTTCACCATTCCGCCGCGGATGCCGGGGAGCCCCCCGTTGCGGACGCGGAGTACACCATAGGCCCGGTCCCGCAATTCGAACCGCGCAAGCTGCACGCGATATGGAAGCCTATTGTGGACGAGGTGGCGCGGCGCACCGGGCTTCGTTTCAATCTGGTAACGACGCTCACCATTCAGGACTTCCATGCGGCATACGCCAGGGGGAAGTTCGATTTCGTTTATGTCAATCCATATAACGTCGTGCACTTCCACGAAGCTCAGGCATACATACCGCTTGTGGCGGACAAGGAGCCTCTGCACGGTATCGTCGTGGTGGCCAAGGACAGCGAGTTCAAAACCATCGCCGGCCTGAATGGCAAGACCGTCGCTTTCCCCTCTCCGAATGCCTTGGCCGCGACGATGCTGGTTCGCTCCGATCTGGAGCAACTCCACCATGTCGCGGTAACGCCGCTTTATGCCGGAACGCATAGCTCGGTGTATCTTCATGTCGCGAAGGGGCTGGCTGCCGCGGGAGGGGGCACCGAAAAAACGTTGCGGGAACAGGATGATGCGATCAGCGCCAAGCTTCAGGTGATCTATACGACGCGTTCCTGCCCAGCGCATCCGGTCGCCGCACATCCGCGCGTGCCGCCAGAGGCACGGCAAAAAGTGCGCGATGCGTTGCTGGCCATGAACGATACACCGGAGGGGAAAAAGATGCTGGCGAAGGTTCCGGTAACGCAGTTCGTTCCCGTCACGTATGACGGCTACGCTGTCATGGAGAGCTGGGGGCTGGAGAAATATTGGCCGGCCGCGCCGCAATAGAAACGGCTTTTCCATGACCCTGCGCGCAAAGGTTCTGCTCCCGCTTGCATTTTTCAGCGCTCTCCTGACGGCATACCTCTTCGGGTACTGGATGCCGAGGTCGCTGGATGCAATGCGGGCCGACTTCGAGAGCGCGGCCGGCCGGCACCTGGATAGCGTGGCCGAAGGGTTGATACCCCTATTGCTCGGACACCAGCTCGATACGATTTATGAAAATCTCGACGCGCTGCGCGCCAGCAACCGCGATTGGTTCAGCATCGAGCTTGACGACGCCCAAGGCAGATCGCTGTACCCGCTGAATGCGGTTTCCCCGCCGCCAGAGACCCAGCGCGGCGGGGAGGTGCATGTCCTGACGAGGCGGATCGAATACGTTGGGAAACGCCTCGGCACTCTCACTGTCGGCGTCGACTTCGCCCCTTGGCTGGGAAAGGCGGAAAGACGGCAGTACGAATTGGCCGTGGTGCTGCTGGCCGTGACCGGCGCTTTTTTCCTGAGTGCGGGGTTCTTGCTTGAGCGTCTCGTCCTGCAGCCGGTGAACGCGCTCGGCAAGGCGGCGGCGGCGCTGGCGGAGAACAGGTTCGAAGTGCCCCTGGAAAAAGCGGGCGACGACGAGGTCGGCAGCCTCGTGGGCCGTTTCGCCGGGATGCGCGATGCAATACGCGGCTACCAGGAGAAGCTGCGCGCAAGCGAACATGAATTCCGGACCTTGGCCGGGAACTCGCCCGATATCATCGCTCGTTACGATACTGCTTGCAGATACATTTACGTCAATCGGGAATTTGAACGCGTCAATCTCGCGGCCGCGCGCGACGTGCTCGGCAAGACGCTCGCCGAGGTTCAGGCAGGCCCTGGGGCAAAGGAGCCTTTGTTTACAGAGAAGCTCGCCGCGGTATTGGAGCTGGGCAAGGCCGCCAGGATCGATCTCTCTTGGGCCGCGGACGGTGAGGCGGTCTACTGGTTCGTGCGTATTGTGCCCGAATTCGACGCCGCCGGAAACGTTGTCAGCGCGCTCACCATCTGGAGCGACATTACGGAGCGCAAGAGGGCGGAGGAGGCTCTGCACCGTTACAGGGAGGAGCTGGAGCGAACCGTTCAGCAACGCACTGCCGAGCTTTCGCTGGCCCGCGACGCGGCGGAAACGGCCAACAAGGCCAAGAGCGTCTTCCTGACCAACATGAGCCACGAGCTGCGCACGCCATTGAACGCTATCCTCGGCTTCTCCAGCCTGATGCGGCGCGAGCCCGATATCACCGCCGGTCAGCGGGAGAAACTCGACATCATCAATCGCAGCGGCGAGCATCTCTTGACCCTCATCAACGACGTGCTGGAAATGGCCAAGATCGAGGCAGGGCGCGTGCAATTGGAAAACGCGCCGTTCGACCCCGGCCAAGTCGCGCGCGACGTCGCCGATATGATGCGCATCCGTGCCCAGGAGAAGGGCTTGCTGCTGCTGGTGGACCAGTCCCCGTCTTTCCCGCGCTACATCGAGGGCGACGAGGCGCGGCTGCGGCAGATCCTGGTCAACCTGATCAGCAACGCGGTGAAATTTACGGCGGAAGGCGGCGTGGCCATCCGGCTCGGTACGCGGCCGGACGACAGGCGGCATCTCGTCATGGAAGTGGAGGACAGCGGACCGGGCATCAAACCCGAAGACCGGAAACGCTTGTTTCAGCCTTTCGTGCAGCTGGCGAAATCCGGTATGGAAAAGGGCACCGGCCTGGGGCTGGCGATCACACGCCAGCTCGCCGGGCTTATGGGCGGCTCGATCGGCCTGGAGAGTACGCCAGGCAAGGGCTCCATCTTCCGCGTCGAGCTGCCGGTGAAATTGGCGGAGGAGGCGGCCGCCAGTATCCTGCCAGCAGCCGCTCAGTTGGGAGAGGTGTACGGCCTGGAGGCCGGGCAGCCAGAGTTTCGCATTCTTGTTGCGGAGGATCAGCCAGACAACCAGGCGCTGCTTATGAAACTGATGACGGATGCCGGCCTGAATGCCCGGCTGGCGGAGGATGGCGAGCAATGTGTGGCAATGTTTAAGGAATGGCATCCGCACCTGATCTGGATGGACCAGCGCATGCCGGTCATGGACGGCGTGGAGGCTACCCGGCGCATCCGCGAGCTTCCGGGCGGCCGGGAGGTGAAAATCGTTGCCGTAACCGCTTCCGTTTTTGAGGAGGAGCGGCAGATGCTGCTGGATGCGGGGATGGACGATTTCGTGCGCAAGCCTTACCGCGTTCATGAAATTTACGAGGGTTTGACGCGGCATCTCGGGCTGAAGTTCCTTTATCGCTCCGGTGCTCCCCAGACGGAAGCAGCGCGGGCCGTGGCGCTTACGCCGGCGCGACTGGCGGCGCTGCCGGCCGGAGTGCGGGAGGAACTGCGGGAAGCCGTGGTAATGCTCGACCACGAGCGCATCGGTGAGGTTCTTCTGCAGGTACGTGAAGCCGATGCGGACCTGGGCCAGGCGCTGGCGGGTTTGGCGGAGAATTTCGACTATACGGCGATCCTGAGCGCTTTGGGGCGGCAAACGAATGGTCCGGAGGCGCTGCCGGAAGCGTAGCCAGACAGCAACCATCGCTCCCAGCCGCCAGGAGGCGGGAGCCAAGCAATATGAAATCCGGCCGGATATTTCCCAGCCGGGCGTCCCGGAGGGGGGGCTTGCCTCCATCCGGGATCGGATCTGGCCCGCGAAATTGCAGGCCCGGCTGCTTAGTCTTCCTGGCCCCAAAGCTCGGCGACGGCCTCGCCACGGAAGTCGGGACGCGAATGATAGTGCATCTCGACGTCGCGGATGAAGCGGCCTTCGTGCCAGCCGTGCGCCAGTTTGATCACGGCCTCGCCGCCGGCGCGGATATGCTGGTCGAACACGATGTCCTCGACCTCGCCATTGCCGAAGAAGACCTTGATGCTGTTGAGCTTGATGTCGTTGCCCCGGACGAGCAGCTTGAGGCGGACGAACCTGCCCTCGTGCTTGCCGACATGGATGGTGTCGCGGTCGTTCATGAAGCCGACATGGCGGTCGCCGAGCCTTACCCATTCGCGAGCCGAGGAAGCGCTGGCCGAAAACAACATGACCGCCAGCGCGGCTATCAGAATTCTAAACATGATCTCTCCACGGAAGATTGCCAAAGCGCCGGTTGATAGACGCGCAAGTGTGGCGCAAGCGCGGCTGGCAGGCCGCCGAAGTGTAATGCTTTGTAACCGTCGAATGCTCTTGCTTGCGCCGTGCGTCGGCCGCACTGTAATCGCTTGGCGGGTGGAAATGCGACTTTTCAACCGTTGAGCTGTGCCGGCACTTGCCTGCGGCTGGCGGTGCTATTAGCCTACCGGATCAGGAAGGAATCGCCGAATGCGGGTTATCCGTCTTACGAATGCCGCCAGGGCGGCGGGCTTGATGTTCGCCGGGGCCGGAATTCTGGCAATGCCGGGTGGCGGCTATCTTCAGCCCGCGAGGGCGGAGAGCCAGTCCTGGGCGGTCACGATGCAAGGCATGCAGGCCGCGCAAGCGGCGCCGGCGCCGCAGCATCAGGCCGTGCCTGCCTCCCTGCCATCGAAGGACGCGGCAGTCCCAGTGCCCGCCTCGCCTCAGACGCCCGGCCCAGCGGCGGCGGCGAAGCCGGCTGCTCCGGCGATCAAGAAAGCCAATGCACGGGAGCTGTTCGGCGCGGCCAAGGAGCCCGCGAACCTCGCGGCCCGCTCGATCGGCTTCTACGCCAAAGGCTGCCTCGCCGGGGGCAAGCCGCTCCCTGTGAACGGTCCGGCCTGGCAGGTCATGCGGCTCTCGCGCAACCGCAACTGGGGGCATCCCTCGCTCATCCGCTATATCGAGCGCTTCGCCCAGGACGCGAAGGAGAAGGACGGCTGGCCCGGCCTGCTCGTGGGCGATCTTTCCATGCCGCGCGGAGGCCCCATGCCCACCGACCATGCGAGCCATCAGGTCGGGCTCGACGTGGACATCTGGTACAAGCCCACGCCCGATCGCGAGCTTTCGGCCGCGGAGCGGGAGAGCACAAAAATGGAGAGCTTTCTCCGCGACCCGGGCCACGTGAACCCTGAGGTCTGGAAGCCCGAATACGAGACGCTTTTGCGCCGTGCGGTGTCCTATCCCGAGGTGGCGCGCGTTTTCGTGAATCCTGCGATCAAGAAGTGGCTCTGCGACAATTCGAAGGGCGACCGCTCGTACCTCGGCAAGGTTACGGCGATCATGGGCCACGATGCGCATTTCCACGTGCGGCTTTCTTGCCCGGCCGGCAATCCGGGCTGCGAGAACCAGGTGTTCAAGGCCGACGAGGGCTGCGGCAAGGGGCTCGACCAGTGGATCGCCGCGCTCATGAAACCCGCCCCGGCCGTGCCCGCCACCAAGCTCGGCGCGATCAGGGCCAAGATCGCGGCGTGGAAGGGCAGCCTTGGCGGCCACAGGCCCAAGCCGCCCTTCCCGATGGGGCAGCTTCCGGCGGAGTGCGAGACGGTGCTGAAGGCCCAGCCTTCGCCGTCCACAGACGCGACGGCTGCGCGCTGAACGGGAAGTGCGTGTGGCTTTCTTGCCACCAGGGCTTGCGTATTTATTAACTTGCTATCAATCTTGTCACATTGTGGTGTGCAAAGTGCACGAGCTGGCGGAGTGTGCCCACAGCCTCCACCGCATGATTCATTCCACCCCTCCAGCTTGAATTGAGAGGAGCAAGAAATGTTTTGCGTGCTCCGGCGCCTGTTCGCCGGCATTTTTGTGTGTACGGCTTGGCTCTCCAGCGGATTCGCTCAAGCCCCCGTCTTTCAGTACACAGCGGTTCCCGACCAGGACGACGCGGTGCTTGCGCAAAGGTATGAGAAGTTTGCGGCGCACTTCCGGCAGAAGCTCGGGGTAAATGCGCGCTATGTCCCCGTATCCAGCTACGAGGCTGCCGTCAAGGCCTTCATCGCGGGGGAGGTGCAACTCGCGTGGTTTGGCGCCTTTTCAGGCTTAATCGCCCGCATGGCCGTTCCGGGCTCGGAATTCGTCGCGCAGGGCGAGAAGGACCGCAATTTCAAGACGTACTTCATCGCGCATAGTTCAAGCGGCATCAAGCCGTCGAAAGACTTTCCCAAGGACATACGCGGAAAGTCCTTTCTTTTCGGGTCGCCCATGTCGACGGCGGGGCGGCTTGTGCCCGAATACTGGATACGGCAGGAATTCGGGCAAGGCTCAAGGAACGTATTTTCGCGCGTCAGCTTTTCGGGCGATCACACAAGCACGCTGGATTTGATACAAGCCGGTGCCGCGGAGGTGGGGGCGCTGGATTACACGGTGTTCGAGGCGGCGCAACGGGCAGGGAAAATCGATCCGTCGAAAGTCGCGGTCATCTGGGAGACGCCGGCATTTCCCGACTATGGTTTCGTCTTGCGCGGCGGAGTGGATGGTACGTTTGGCGAGGGGTTCAGCGCCAAGGTCAGGCAGGCGATCCTCGATGTCTCGGATGAGGAAATCCTCAAGGCGTTCGGCCGGCCGCAATTCGTGCCCGCCTCGAACGCGGAGTATGGGTTCATCGAAAAACTGGCTTCGGCCCTTGTTGCGGAGGAAGGCAAATAGGCCCTTGCACCCCGCCCAAAACAAAAGGCCTGGAGAACATCCAGGCCTTTCAAGCTTAAGCAGCTTAAAGCGCGATTAGCGCAGTTCGAGCCTGCCGGCGCCAGCCGCGACGGACACGCCAGTCCTGTGCTCCAGGCTGAGCGGCTGCAGCGCGAACGAGCCCTTGCCGCCGCCGACAAGCACGTTCGCGCCGCCGCCGATGCCAAGCGCCGCGCCAGCCTGCGCGCCAACATAGTCGCCGGCGAGCGCGTGGCGCCCGGGCGCGGCCGGTGCGATCACGGCCCACACAAGGACGTTCTCGTGCGTGACGCCAAGATCGACCCCGAGCTTGCTCAGCTGGCCGGCATAGCGCTCGCTGCGGCCGTCGTCGCCCCTGTAGAAGCAGCGCACCCCATGCGAAGAACCGATGATAAGACCCGCGCCACCCTGAATGTGGCAACGCAGCACGCCAACGCGCGCATCGGCCTGGGCAGCGGTGCTCATCCCGAGCGCGAGCAGCGCCAAGCCGGCAATTTTTACAAACGACTTCATATTCACGTCTCCCTTGAGTACCCCATGGATGCAACCGAACAGCAACTTCGCGTTAAAGTTGCAATAAAACCGGCTCCGCGCGAAATCGGTTACAAATACGCTACAGATTCCGCCTTCTGCTCGAATCGCGAATCCATGTCCATGCGAAGTCTTGATGCGTGATTTGCCAGTAGAGCGCAATACCCAAGGACGCGGAAATTGCAATCACCGCGCGAGGTACGCTTCGCGGACGAGGCGGGCCACGCGCTCCATTTCGCGCAACGGCTCGTAGGACCAGTTCTCGATCCGGCCGCCGAAGGGCCGGATGCGCCCGCTCGCCTCAAGGCTCTTATGGAAGCGCGAGAACTTGTCGCGCCCGCTTGGCTTCCGGCCCGGCGTGGGCAGCATGATGACATGCACGGGCTTGCCGGTGCTGCACGCTTCCGTGATCATGTTGACGGAATCGCAGGTGACGACGAAGGCATCGGCGTGGGCTAGCATGCCGAAATAGGGATTGTCGCCGGTTTCGTCCGAGATGAAGGCGGGCTGGCCTTCGAGCGCCTTCTCCAGCATCTCCATGTTGGCGGCGCCGGTGCGGCGCGAGCCGGTGACGAGCAGGCCGAAGCCTTGCGCGGCCAGCGCCTTGAGCTGGTCCGCGAGCTGCCCGATCTCCGGGGCGCCCAGGCTGTAGCGGGCATTCGGGCCGCCGAGCACAACGCCCACGCGGGGATGAGGGATATGCGCGAACCGGCTTTCCCAGCGCGGGGCCTCGGCGGCGAGCCGTTCCGGGTTGATGCGGTGCAGCGCGCCGTCCATCACGATCACGTTCTTGCCGGTCAGGCCGTCGTGGGCCGGCACCACGATGCGGTCGAAGCGGTGGCGCAGCGAGACCGGGTCCTGGAGCTGCACGGTGAAGGTGCGCCCGCCGCTTTGCCCCTTGATGTAGAGCGATGGCAGGATGCTCGGCCGGCCCGTGGCGATCAGGATGTCCGGCCAGGGCGCTTCCAGCCGGTCGCCCTTCTTGCTGAACGCATAGCGCTTGAAGGCGGTGATGTGCGGGCTCAGTATGCGCCACGCGGTCTTGAGGAACACGCGCTTCACGACTGGTGTTAGCCCCAAGGCTTCGGCAAGGCCGACCGCTTGGTTTTCCATGCCGGGCCTGCCATCGGTCAGGCACCAGCAGACAGGCAGCGGGTGCGGCCAGGAAAGGCTTGGGGGAGCCCCATGGGGGCGCAGTTCCGTCATGGCATCTCGCTCATATATCGAGGTTTTTTCCGGCCTAGCACGGCTAGGCCTTGAGGGAAAGCGTCCTGCGGCGATAAGGCTTGGCTCAGAAATATGCGAGCCGGGGCGCTGGGATTTTGGCCGGCCGCTAGCGGTCCAGGTCTAATGTTTGGCGCCCGCTGCGGATATAGTTCCAACGCCGGGATTTAACCCATATGACCTGTTCCGGCCGATTGGCAAGCTGGCGAGCTAATAGGCCGGAAGAAACCGTTCGGATCGGATATGGTGACGTTTTAAGCTGGAGGTATTGCGGACGTCACAATGTCCAGCGAACTGCATGCCACAACATAAGCTTAGCCACTCCGATAACCAACAAGCCGGCGCAAAACCGCGTCACCTGTTCAAGGTGGGATGTGTCATTGAAATACGGATTGAATCCGTATAAAATACCTCCACGCATGAGGAGACGATCCATGCCACGCACACTAACGGATAATGGCCGCGTCGAACTGCGCCTGCGGCCAGAGGACAAGGCCAGACTTTCCAGAGCTGCCGCCCTCAAGCGGCTCGACTTGACCAGTTACATTTTAAGCGCCGCATTGCCAAAAGCCGATGCCGATATTGCCGAAGCTGAACGCCTCGTTCTCTCAGAGCGCGATTCCTTGCGCGTCTTGAGCTTGCTTGAAACGCCGCCGCCGCCTTCCGAAAAACTGGTGCGCGCGGCCAAGGCCGGCTTCCGCCTCAAATGACGCCGCTTGATTGGGAAGAAGCGCCAATCGCAATCGAACACGGCAGGGCCGCCTTCGATTGCGGCAACGCCGAACTAAATTCATACCTCCAACGCTATGCCCGGCAGAATCACGAGAGCGGCGGAGCTAAGTGCTTTGTCGCCGTGCCGTCGAACGAACCATCGCGCATCCTGGGATTCTATACGCTGAGCCCTGCCTCGCTCGAATACGCCAGGACGCCGGCGTTGGCCAAGAAGAGCCTGGGCCGCTACGACGTTCCGGTTTTCAGGCTGGGCCGCCTCGCGGTCGCTATAAGCGTGCAGGGCCGGGGCCTTGGCGGCGCTCTACTTCTGCGCGCCGCTGAGCGCTGCATCCGCGTCTCTCAGGATGTTGGAGGCGTCGCTCTCCTCATCGACGCTAAAGACGATCGTGCCGCCCTTTGGTACGAAGGCTATGGTGCTATGCGCCTTGACGATGCACCGCTGTCGCTTGTCTTGCCTCTGGCTGTCGCAGCTGGCGCTATTGAGCGCGCCAATAAAGCTTCTTAAGGCCGGGAGCTGACTCGCGGACTGCCGGCGATACCGTCTCTTGCCGGGAGTTCAGCACTCCTCATAAATCGGCGTTTCAAGCCGACGGCATCGCTCGCGTTTACGCTTTGCCTCCATGGAACAGGCTGGACCCCGCAGTCATCCATCGGCGACGGATTTTCTATCTCCAATGCCCGATACCGTTCGCTAACGCAATGACATTCAGCCGGGCCGGCGCCCTTCGATACGATCGAGTACTTCATATAACCTCAACTACGCAAACACTCTTTAGCCGATATCGCAGGCATGCGGTTACTATACTCTACAATTCGAAGCCGCTTTACGCATGGCCATAAGATGGCGGCGGCCAAACATGAACGCAACTGGAACATACATTTTTCCACAACTTCGACGATAAATGTCGATGATGTGTACAAGTAAACCGGGCGGGCGCGGTGAGACAAGGTACGCGCAAGCCTCCCCTGCGAACACTAGTACGCCCCGCAGGAAGTCCTCACCCGCATGCTGCACGTACCGAAAGGATTTCCTGCGGATCAGGCGTACTAGGGC
>PMBZ01000236.1 GCA_003153975.1 Hyphomicrobiales bacterium | reverse complement strand
GAGCGGCAAAGCGAGTAGGCAGTGCTGGCAACCTATATGCACGCCCTGGGCATGCTCTACAGCGATTAGGAGCAGACAACGCCGTGGCCGGGGTAAGCCCGGCCACGGCGTTTATAAACCTGTCTCAGGGAAACCTGTTACCGTACAGAAGCTTGCTTGGTTTTTCCTTGGAGCGCCGCGGACATTCGTGCCCGCAAGCGTTCGGCAAAAGCGACGGCCCTGCCCCTGAAGCTGTTCGCCTCGTACAAATCCTCGATTTGCAGGCGATGGTCGAAATCCTCGCTCGCCAGCACGCTTGCCGGCTGCATCAAAAGCCCGATCTTCTGGAAAATCGGCTCACGGGCCTGCCCATCCGGCAGGTCCGAATAGGAAAGCGGCTTCTCGGCAAGCAGGAACGTGGCGGGCAGCGGCTCGAAGGCGATGTCGTCCTCCTGCTCCTCGCCTTCCTCGGCCAGCAGTGCCTCAGCCGCCTCGATTGGCAATTGCACAAGGCTTTCCGGCTTGGGCAGCGGAGCGGGCTTGGCAGCTTCCTTTTCCTTGGACGGTGCGGCGGCAGGCCGGGCCAGTGCTGGGGCAGGCGCCGTCAGGCTTGTCCGTTGCAGCAACGGCGACTCGTCTGGCACAAGGCTCGCCAGCATGGGTCCGCCATGCCTGTGCGTCAAAGCCCAGGGCCGCTCCAGACCGATTGTCTCGGCCTTCGCCCAGGCAACGCGGTAGTCGGAGAGCGTCAGCGGGCGCCCATCGGATGGAACGTGAAGCGAGTGACCTTTCGGAAACAGCATGGCCAGTTCCATGCGCCCGATGCGCGGCCAGTGGCGCACATTGCCGGTATCCACATGAACGAAGGGCAAGCCGGAGGCTGGATAGTAGCCCACGCCGCCGCGCTCGTGCATCAGCGCCGAATAGCGGAGCTGCTTGAGCGGCACACCAGGGATGACGATATCGGCGGCTTGGCCGGTGATATGGCGGCTGTTGCGCGCCTGACCGCCGGAGGTCCGCCTCAGCATCTCGTTGGTGCCGGACGAGCGGTAGCCGCAAATCAGGTGAACCGGCTCCTTGGCGCCAAGCTCGTGGTGGATCTCCCAAATCAGCTCGATGAGGGCGGGGTCCATCTTGATTTCCTGGTTCCGCCGCCAGTCCCGCATGAAGTGATTGAGCGCCTGCAGCGCCTCGGGGACGAATTTGCCATTCCGCTTGAAGGTTACGTTAATCGTTTCCTTCGTGTGAATGTTGAACATGGAGATCGTGCGGTCTTCCGCGCACGACGCATCGACCGTAGGGATGAGAAACGCAAACACTGCAAATGCGAAACCGAGCCCTCGCAGGCCCAAGGCCAAGCTACACTTCACTAATTTCACAGATACGCCCTCTGAGATACCCATGGGCATCCTTGTTTCCCTCTCTCTTCCGGCGCCCAGCTCGGGTCAGAAAAGCGAGGTCACGCCCATCTGCTTAAGCCTGGCTTGGTAAGCGAATCGTTAAGCGTAAAATGCGCGGAAAACGTGGCAGGCCGCAGCGGATGATTGTGCTCTTGCATCACTGCAAGCGAAATCGTTCGGTGTATGGTGAATTTTTTCGTTGAAAAACAGGCCTGGGGGCCGGGCGTGGCGGTGCCGATGCCGCCAATGTTCCTTTCGAGCGCTTCCGAATCCACTACGCCGAACACGCGATTGTGAGCACACCCAGGCGCCATCTTGGGTTGCGAGCATGCCGCTGCGAATCGCTGCCGCTGGTAAGTGAGGGCTGTTCTGGGAAAGCGGCGCCGGACTTCCCTGTAACGCCGTGTTAACGCTGCCGCCGCTCTGACGGCCGGTTTGTGGAGAACGGAACGGCTCCTTTCGATCTTGAAGTAATTTAGCAGAAATGTCTTGAGTAAGTATTAAACACCACTATCCGCGCAAGTGCTTGATATGTCCCGTTAAACCGCAGGGTGCGTGGAATGCTGGGGCTTACTTTGGTTAATTTCAAATATTCGTTTATATTTAACGGATGTTTTGATTCGTATAATTTAAGCAAAAACGAGATAAAAATCGCAGAAATACGCAAAAAATAGCAGCGGTGCCCGCGGGTTAACCATATCGGCATTAACCATCGCGAGCGCCTAAGCGATGAGAACCTTCCGTTAACCCGGAGTTCCTCACCCTTCTTACGCGAAGAGGCCTGGATAACGCCGATATCTCCGCACCTTGGAGGGGTCTTCGCCGTCCTCCCGCGGCACGCAAAATTGCAATGCCGTTCCGCATGCCGGATTGCGTACCGCGCGCGGTTGGCACGTGGATCGAGAAATGTGCATCCGCATAAAACTTTATCTATCTGTTTAGGCAATACAAAACACTGCGGCGGCTAAGGATTTCGCAGGACGCACCCATCCGGTCACCCGCCGGAATCTCCCAAAATCCTTTCAAGAATAAGCCAGGAAAAATGACGACAGCAGACATTAAGGTCACTGGCCGGTTCGATAACGCATTTGCCGAAGACGCAAAGCCAACGTTTGAGAAACTGGCCCTGGAAGCGCGCGACATCGCAGTGGATTTGTCGGAAACGATAGGCATGGACGCAGCCGGACTTGCGGCGCTGGTTTCGCTGCACAAGCGGATAGCACCACTGGGCTGCAAGGTCCGGGTTGCTGGCGCGGACGATAATCTGAAGCGGCTGTTCGAAAGATTTCAAGTAGCCGACCTTTTCTTCGAGGGGGCGGCCAGCACGGGCGGGACCGCGCTCAGAAACTGCTTTTTCGGCCTGACAGAGCCCGCCGCCTACGTGCTGGCCGACGCCTGCCGGGCGATCAAGAAGACGGAGCCGGACGATTCGCAGGGCGGCGCTCCGAAGAGGGCTATCCCCAATGTGACGCGGTTCGATGCGGCAAGCCACAGCGTTCAGGTCTGGCTCGACGGCGCGACGATTGCCGGCGGCGAGCTTCGCTGCGGCGAGGCGCTCAAAAGCTACCGGCGCTGGGCCAAGAAAATGTGCCAGGATGCCGATGCCGGCGAATTTCGCAGGCATCTGGCCTGCATCCTCGGCGCGGACAGCATCGTGCCGCGCGCGAGCGGTTACATTGTGAGAGGCATTCAGCTTCGCTCCGCCTTCGAAAGCGGCAAGAGGCAGCTTGCGACGGCTGTACGCATGTCGCGCAACTTGTTCGCCGTGCCAAGCCGGATGGACGCCATCGCAGCCCTCAGCTTCTGACGGCGCTTGCGGCATGAGAGGCCCGCGCCGGGTATTTCCCTTCCCGGTCAGGGCCGCCCCGTCGTGTGCGCGTACTTATGTATGAAGAGTTGCGGCGCCGGGCGATCCTGCGGGTAAGAATTTTTCCGCAATCGAGTCCTCAACTGCCTGCTCGATGGAAACGCCTCGCTTCCGTCCAGAGCCCGGGGTCATTCCGGCGAGACGATCCATTCGCCGTTCTTCTTGATTTCGGCGTGCATGGCATCGGGGGCAATATCGATTTCGCCGGGCCAAGTGACGGCGCCGTATTCGACGAAGGCTTGATTGAAGAGCGCTTCGTCCGCCAGGGCAGCAAACACGCCAGCGCTGGGTGAGCGTACAAGCGCGCTCAGATCGGCGATGCCTTCCAATCCGTCGGCAAATTGAACGCGCAAATGGAATCCTGGCAGAGCTTGGACAAAGGTGACAAGCCAGGGGAGGCGCGGGCTGCCCGCCGGCCTTATTCCAATGGCGGGATCTTTTGGGGTTGTTGCTTCTTCGCGCATAATTCCCAGTTCTCCAAAAGCTCCGCTCGATGTTCATCGGCCCATTCGAGCACATGCACCTTCGCCCGCCGGGGCAGCCGGCCTTCCATTTCTTCCAGGGTCTCGATGTTTATCACCGCCCGCTGGTCTCCATAGATTGCATGAAAATGCGGAGGCGGGTGATCCCTCTCAAGCCAGTGCATGCGAATGATAATATACCCAGTTCACGCCAAAACCC
>PMBZ01000220.1 GCA_003153975.1 Hyphomicrobiales bacterium | reverse complement strand
ATTCAATATCTCTTCGGACAGACACTAAGAGGGCGGAAATCGCGGTCCGCTCCCCGCGCCGCCAAATATCGAGCTGGAGCACACCGCCTTTTCCAGCTTGTTTGATTTGCTGGATGAGGCCGTCGACGCTGGGAGCGGGCTGGCCATTCAGCGCCACGACGATATCGGCAGTCCTGATGCCGGATTTTTCCGCAGGCCCGTCCGGCGCCAGCACGACGGCGAGCAAAGCATGCGGCTGATCGAGGCCAAGCGCCTTGATGGAGGCGGCGTCCAGCTCTTGCATTTGGGTGCCGAGCCAGCCCGGTTCGGCCGGGGCCGCTTGGGCCGGTGGCGCCGCAGTCCCGCTATCTTGCGCGATAGCGAGAGGGGTTTGCGCCGCCAAGGCCAGCAGGGCGAGCAGCGCGCCGCAAAGCAAGGTGTGAAACGCCCCGAGAGAAAAGCCTGCAACATGTGCCCGGTTCATTAGCCAGCCCCCCAGCGTTACGCACCCGATTGATAACTAATTCCTGGAAGCGATGCAATTTGGGAATAGACCGGGCCGGCGTTCCCTCGTTCCGGAATCGCGCTCGGGCTTTCCGGCCCTTCGAGATGTCTGCTTTGCTAATCCGAAAGCGAGCCGCCCATAACCACGCAATTCCCGGGCGCCAGTGATTCTGCTCGTGGCCCAGTCTTCCGAACGGCCACATTTGGGGCCGTTCCGCTGCTGGGTGGTAAGCCGCCTCGTTAAAATTGCACGTCAAGCCAGCGAGCCAGCCTCATTCCGGCCCCTCAGCATCGTCCAGCCGGCCTTTTTGCAGATCCGATTCCAGACACCTTCATGGCCGGGCGCAACCAAGACCGCAAATGCATTCGCGAAGAACTGTCAGCTGTGCAGGCCGGGCGCCTCATGGCCCGTGCGTGCGACATACTCAGTATAGCCACCGTTATAACTATGTACGCCTTCGAGGGTCAGTTCGAGCACGCGATTGGACAGGGCCGCCAGAAAATGCCGGTCNNCAGCCGCGCCTTCTCGCCGCCGGATAGCACCCGGCATTTCTTTTCCACATCGTCGCCGGAAAATCCGAAACAGCCCGCAAGCGTCCTAAGCGTGCCTTGCCCCGCCTGCGGGAATGCATCTTCGAGCGACTGGTACACCGTGCGGCCGCCGTCGAGCAGTTCCATCGCATGCTGGGCAAAATAGCCCATCTTAACGCTGCCGCCGATCGTCACCGAGCCCCGATCGGGCTCGCTGGCACCGGCCACCAGTTTCAGCAGCGTCGATTTGCCTGCACCATTGACGCCCATCACGCACCAGCGCTCCTTGCGCCGGATCATGAAATCCAGCCCTTCGTAAATCGCCTTGCTTCCATAGCGCTTGTGAACATTCTTGAGGGCCACGACATCGTTACCGGAGCGCGGTGCCGGCGGGAAATCGAATGCCACGGTTTGGCGCCGGCGCGGCGGCTCGACACGATCGATTTTTTCGAGCTTCTTAACCCGGCTCTGCACCTGGGCAGCATGGGAGGCGCGCGCCTTGAACCGTTCGATGAACTTGATTTCCTTGGCCAACATCGCCTGCTGGCGCTCGAATTGGGCCTGCTGCTGCTTCTCGGCCAGCTCGCGCTGCTGCGCGTAGAACTCATAATCGCCGGAATAGGTGTTGAGCGAGCCGCCATCGATCTCGACGATCTTGTTGACGATNNGGTTGCTTGGCTCGTCGAGCAGCATCACGTCGGGCCGCATCAACAGGATCCGCGCCAGGGCAACGCGCATCTTCCAGCCGCCCGAAAGCTTGCCAACATCGCCATCCATCATCTCCTGGCTGAAGCCTAAGCCTCCGAGCACCTCGCGCGCGCGGCCTTCGAGCGCGTAGCCGTCGAGTTCCTCGAACCGGCTCTGGACTTCGCCATAGCGCTCGATGATCGCCTCCATCTCGCCGGTGTGCTCCGGGTCGGCCATAGCGGCCTCAAGCTCCTTGAGTTCGGCCCCGACAGCACTGACAGGTCCTGCGCCGTTCATGACCTCGATCACCGCGCTATGCCCCGACATCCCGCCAACATCCTGATTGAAGTAGCCGATCGTGATGCCGCGATCGGCCGACACCTGGCCCTCGTCGGGCTCGTCCTGGCCGGTGATCATACGGAACAGCGTCGTCTTGCCAGCCCCATTGGGTCCGACAAGCCCGGCCTTCTCTCCTTTCAGGAGAGACGCCGAAGCCTCCATGAACAGGAGATGATTGCCATGCTGTTTGCAGATGTTTTCGAGACGAACCATGACCACCGGGGAGCTTGCGGAAATTGCTTAGCTGCGCTATCGCGCTTCGCGCTACTTGAGCGCAATTTGGCCCCCTTATGCCACGGGAGACGCGCGGCGCCAGCGTAAAATAAGCGGCCCCCCGGCAATGGGCATCGAGACCGGACGCGGTAAGCGCAAACCATGGTTTATTGCTGCCCCTTTACTTTTATTGTGTCACAAACGGTGGACAGCTGCGCCTCTCTTGTTCAGGCGGGCACAGCAGGGGCAGCGGGGCAGGCTCCTGGCGAGGGCAATGGCGGTGCGCTCACGCATGTCCACCCTCGATCTCGCTATCGTCCGGCTGAAGCGCGACGGGTTTGGCGCTTGATCTCTCTCTCGCCTCCTGACCCTATGGGTGAGCGCCTCCGATTTTGGCGGCGCCCGCTTATTGGAGGTTGAGCGGTCCACCGGCTTTTGAGTTCTTCGTCGCCGTGCCTGACCCGAAGCGGCTGTCGCGGGGCTCCGGTCTGCCGTGGCACCCTGCCGTCGCGATGCAGGGGAAGCCGACATGCGGGCGGTCCCCGGCCAGCCTGGGGAAATCGCAAACTCGCAGGACGGCAGTACCTCAGACTGCGGACATCGTTACCCGGTGCAGCATGCTATCCTGAGCGAGAACCAAGCAAGTCTTCCAGCATGCCGGCTCCTCCTCTGGCAGCCTGAGGAATTGCTGCAGGTGCGAGAAATAGTGGTCAGGGCCAAGACCGGAATAAGCGGCGGGCGGGGCGGCTACTGTGGTGTGACGCTTAAGGCACACTGAATGCTCGCAGCGGGCGTATTCTAAGCCTGCCGGGAAGCGCCCCCCATAGCACCTCAGCGACATCATCTGTCACAGCGGGGCATTCCTCAGTAACATTTTCGACAAGCTGTATACGGCTGCTTAGGAGCTGCTCGTTTTGGCTAACGTAAAGGCGGGGGGGAACGTCGCCAGGAATTTCTCCGGCGGGATGTAGTAGGGATTCCTCACCACCTGGCCCTGCACCACCATGGCCGGATGAACGGAAAGCACATGGAAGAGGGTGGCACCGTCGAACCGGCGGGCGTCGTATTGGCAAAGCGCTGTACACGGATACTCGGCAACCACCTTGTTGACTAGCGATTCATATTCGATCAAGCGTTCCGTTCCTGGCAATCCTTCCAGCGCCCAGCCCATTTCACCAGTGGCGCGGACGCCGATAAAACCGTTCTTAACGCTCGACAAGTAAAGGTCGCGCAGGCAGGCGAGCATGCGGTCGACAACGAAAGTGCGATCCGGGCAGTAGATATCGAGGGCTGGAGCCAATTTGAAGACGCCTTTCCATCCGCCTGCCGGGCTGCGTAACCCAATACGCTCCTGGGCGGCTTCAAGCGTTTCGCCCTTCGCCCCATGATAGAAATAGTCGACTTCTTCCCCCTCCCGCAGGCCGCTCTCTATGAATTGAATCATGGTATCGCGGCATTCTCTATCGTCGTTATAAATATAACACATGTGTGTTCCCGATATAAATTCTTCTCGCGTAAATCCAAACGATATCTTACGTGGGTCTGTTCTTGGCATGGATATTACCACTTTCCGTTACGCCTCTGGTTATACCGCGATCATGCTGGATTGCATAGGCAGGGCACAGTGCAAGCGCAATAGACAGAGCTCCTCCGCTCCCGTGAACGAAAACGCCATCACAGCCACAGGTAGCTTACCAAAAATCGTCAATCAAATAGTGAACGGGTCCAGCAGCAAATGCGCCAGAGCTGCGGGGGCAAACTCAAAGCCCCGGAACGGCGTGAAAGCATTAAAGCGAGCCTTGCGTTTCACCACCAGCCTGACCGGCGGCAACCGTGGCAGCAGGCGTCATGAGCGCTCTTCCACTGTTTGCCGCCTCCAGCGCCCTGAATATCGCCGGGTAGCCGGGGGGTCTTCAGCGCGGCTGAATGCCAACGCAAGCACTTCTTAAACTTGCCGCGCTTAAACTCACCAGCACAAGTGGCTCCGCTGACGGTTGCGCCGGGATGTTCACTGTGCGACCACTGCGCGGTATACGGGCTTGCCGATGGCGTTCGCCAGTCTCATCGTATCCTGGATACACGCTCATTTCCGTCATCTGCGAAACGGGGCATTGGGGCGTCTACCGTGCGCTATCGCTGGATGGTAAGCAATTTTTGCTAAAGGTGCCGGTATTTTCGCCGCCCCCAGCCCTGGCGATCGCTCAACTGGAGCATGAATACCAAGCGGCGCGCGAATTGGACCCAGTCTTTGCGGTGAGACCCCTGCAGCTCAAGCGGGAGGGGGGCATCATTGCTTTGATTCTGGAGGATTTCGCGTGCCACGCGCTCGCCAGCGATTTGACGGCTCCGCTGGAGTTGGACCTGTTCTTCAGAATCGCTGCAGGCGTAACCGGGGCGTTAGCCGCACTCCACCGGCAAGGTGTGGTGCACAAGGACATTAAGCCTGAACACATATTCCTTGCTGGGGGCTCCGATGGTTCCGTCGGGGCAAAGCTCACGGGCTTCGGCTTCGCTACAACGCTTTCGCGCGAACGCCAAGCCCTCGATCCGCCCGAGTCTATCGCAGGAACACTTGCCTACATGGCGCCCGAGCAGACGGGACGCATGAACAGGTCGGTCGATTCCCGCAGCGACCTCTATTCGCTGGGCGTTACATTCTACCAAATGCTTGCGGGGCGGCTGCCGTTTAGCGCGTCCGATCCGATGGAGTGGGTCCACTGCCACATTGCGATCCAGCCTCCACCGCTGAGCCAATACCGCGGAGACATTCCCAGGCCTCTCTCAGACATCGTCATGAAACTGCAGGCGAAAAACGCCGAGGACCGCTACCAGACCGCCGAGGGCCTCAAAGCCGACCTGGAGCGTTGCGCCGCGGGGTGGCACGCCGGGGGACGTATAACGCCATTTCCCCTTGGAGAGCATGACATCCCCGATCGCTTCTTGATCCCAGAGAAGCTTTACGGGCGGGAAGGGGAAGTTGAATTGCTGCTTTCTGCCTTTGCCCGGGTTGCAGCGGGGGGCAAGCGGGAGCTTGTACTCGTTTCGGGTTATTCGGGCGTTGGCAAGTCCGCGCTGGTGAACGAGCTTCACAAGGCGCTCGTTCCAGCGGGCGGGCTTTTTGCTTCGGGAAAGTTCGACCAGTACAATCGCGGCATTCCCTATGCAACCTTAGGGCAAGCCTTAGCACGGCTTATTCATTCACTCTTAGGCAAAAGCGAAGCGGAACTCGAGGGCTGGCGGCAATCCTTGAAAGAGGCGCTAGGCCCCAACGGACGGCTCATCGCGGACCTTGTGCCGGACTTGAGGCTCATCGCCGGAGAACAGCCCGCTCTCCCCCGGCTTGAACCCCAGCAAGCCAAAGCCCGTTTTCAGCTTGTGTTCCGCCGCTTCCTCAGCGCGTTTGCCAGCCCGGAGCATCCGCTCGTACTGTTCCTCGACGATCTGCAATGGCTCGATGGAGCGACACTCGATCTCATCGAGGATCTGTTGACCCACGAGGATGTGCGGCACCTGCTATTGATCGGCGCTTACCGTGACAATGAGGTTGGCCCAACCCATCCTCTCATGCGAAAATTGGAGGCCATTGGCAAAGCGGACACGGCGGTGCAAGACATCAAGCTTGCCCCCCTTTCCCTTGATGACTTGACGCAATTGATCGCGGATTCCCTGCATTGCGAACATGAGTACGCCGATCCCTTGGCGCGGCTGGTATATGCAAAAACCGGGGGCAATCCATTCTTCGCCGTTCAGTTTTTGACGGCGCTCGCCCAGGAGGGGCTGCTTGTCTTCGACCATGGCGAGGGCCGGTGGTCATGGGATTTGCAAAGCGTTCATGCCAAAGGGTATACGGACAACGTGGCCGACCTCATGGCCGCGAAGCTGACCCGCCTGCCCGTCAGAACCCAGAGGGCCGTTCAGCAGCTTGCCTGCCTCGGATATAGCGCTCAAACCCCAATGCTTTCGCTCATCTTGGGGATGCCGGAGGAGGAGGTCCAGGAAGATTTGAAGGAGGCTGTCCGCCAAGAATTCATCCAGAGGCTGGACGGTTCTTTCCGATTCGTCCACGACCGTGTGCAGGAAGCCACCTATTTGCTGATCCCAGAGAGTTCGCGCGCTGAGACCCACCTTAAGATCGGCAGGCTGCTTTTGGCACACACGCCCGAAGAAATGCGCGAGGAGGCGATCTTCGAGATCGTCAGCCAGCTCAACCGGGGCACTGCGCTGATCACCCAACAAGAGGAACGGAACCAACTCGCCGGGTTCAACCTGATAGCGGGCAAGCGCGCCAAGGGATCCACCGCCTACGCCTCGGCGCTCACATATTTCGTCACCGGCGCACAAATTTTGAGGGACGGCTGCTGGGAGCGCGAGCATGAGCTGATCTTTGCGCTGGAGCTGAACCGGGCCGAATGCGAGTACCTGACGGGCGATTTGGCCGCGGCCGGGCAGCGGCTCGACATGCTCGCGGCCGCGGCGGCAAATACCGTCGAACGCGGCGCGGTCGCAGTCCTGCGCATAAACCTCTACATGACCCTAAATCAGAGCGACCGCGCCATCGAGGTGGGCCTCGAATATCTGCGGCATGCCGGCATCCATTGGTCGTCCCGGCCGGCCGCCGAGGAAGTAGAACAGGAGTTTCAACGGTTATGGCAGCGGCTGGAAAACCGTTCGATCGAAGAGATCGCCGGCCTGCCGTTGATAAGCGACGCGGGCGCTCGCGCCACAATGGACGTCCTCACGACGCTAATGCCGCCGGCCCTGTTCACGGACAGAAATCTGCAGTGCCTCCTCATAGCTCGCATGGCCAACTTCAGCCTCGAACATGGCAACAGCGGCGGGTCGTGCTTCGCCTATGTCTGGCTCGGCATGCTCTTGGGGCCGCAGTTCGGCGACTACCAGGCGGGGTTCCGCTTCGGCCAGCTCAGCGTCGATCTGGTGGAGAAACGCGGGTTACTAGGCTTCAAAGCCCGTGTCTACCTGGGCTTCGCGCACGTCATTCCCTGGACACGCCACGTTCGCATGGGCGTTCCTTCGGTGCGAACCGCGTTCGAGACGGCGCGGGAAACGGGCGACCTGAGCTTTGCGGCTATTTCCTACGGTGCCTTGATTACACACCTTCTCGCCTGCGGCGATCCGCTCGCGGAGGTCCAGCGCCAAGCCGAGGCCGCACTCGGATTCGCGCGGAAGACGCGGTTCGGCCTCGTCGCCGATATGGTCGGCGGGCAACTGGGGCTGATCCGCACGCTCCGGGGCTTGACGCCGCAGTTCGGCTGTTTCACCGAAGCTGGCTTCGAAGAGAGCTTGGTCGAGGAGCACCTCGGCGGCAATCCACGTTTGGCATACTCTGGCTGGCGGTATTGGATTCGCAAGCTGCAGGCCCGTTGCCTCGCGGGCGACTATGTGTCCGCAATCGCAGCGGCAGAGCAGGCAGAGCAGTTCCTCTCTTCGTCGTTTCTCGCCTATTTCGAGATCGCGGAGTACCATTTCTACGCCGCCCTGGCACGGGCCGCGCACCACGACGAGGTACCGGCCGGAGAGCGTCCTGCCCAGTTGGAAGCATTGATCGCGCACCACCGGCAACTGGAACTCTGGGCGCACAACTGTCCGGAGACCTTTGAAAACCGCTGGGCTTTGGCCGCCGCTGAAATCGCCCGCATCGAAGGCCGGCCGCTGGACGCGATGCACCTTTACGAAAAGGCCATCGTGTCGGCTCGCGCCAGCGGCTTCGTTCACAATGAGGCGGTAGCTCATGAGGTGGCCGGACGCTTCTATCTCGCCTGCGGGTTCGAAACGGCTGGCCTTGCCTATCTGCGGCAGTCTCGCGCTTGCTATGCCCTTTGGGGGGCTAATGGCAAGGTAAAGCAGTTCGACAGGCTTTATCCGCAAATGGCCGCTCAACAAGCCCCTCTCGCGGCAGCGAGCACGGCTCCCCCCGTTCCGCAGCTGGATACCGCAACGGTGGCCAAGGCCTCGCAAGCGGTATCGGGCAGTATCGAACTGCCTAAGCTGATCGAAACACTGATGACGATTGCGCTCGAAAATGCGGGGGCGGATCGAGGCCTCCTGATTCTGCCGCGCGGTACCGGCTTCGAGGTGGAAGTGGAAGCCAAGGCTACAAGTACAGGTGCCGAGGTCGCGCTAGCCCCCTCCGCAGTCGCTGAGACACGGTTTTCCGAGGCCATCGTACACTATGTAGTCCGCACTCAAAAGAGTGTCATCGTCGACGACGCATCGCGTCCCGGCGAGTTCTTCGAGGACGTCTATCTGCACGAGGGGCCAGCAAGATCGGTATTTTGCCTTCCGCTGCTCAGGCAAGGCAAACTGGCGGGCTTGCTGTACCTCGAAAACAGCCGAGCGGCAGGCGCCTTCACTCCAGACCGGATCGCGGTGCTGGATGTGCTTGCGGCGCAAGCGGCAATCTCGCTGGAGAACGCCCGCCTCTATAGCGAACTCAGGGAAAGCGAGGCGAATTACAGCCGGATTGTGAACACCGCCGCCGAAGGGATATGGGTGCTGGACCCAGAGGGAAACACAGTTTTCGTTAACACCAAGATGGCCGAAATGCTGGGCTGTCCGGCCGGAGAGATGGTTGGACGCCCGGTGTCCGATTTCATGTTCGAGGAAGATGCTTCCGAGCACCCGCGGAGGATGGAAAAGCGCAGGCAAGGAATATCGGAGCACTTCGAACGCCGTTTCCGGNNCAGTGTGGACCATGGTTTCCGCTGCGCCAATCTTGGACGATCAGCATCAGTTCAGGGGCGCTTTTGGAATGCACACCGACATAACAGAGCGCAAACATGCCGAAGAAGAACTCGGGCGTTACCGGAATGAGCTGGAGGAAACGGTTTACCGCCGGACCGTCGAGCTTCTTTTATCGCGCGACGCGGCCGAAGCCGCCAACAAAGCCAAGAGNNTTCCTGGCCAGCATGAGCCACGAGCTACGCACTCCTCTCAACGCGATCCTTGGCTTCTCCAGCCTATTGCAGGGCGAGGCAGACCTCAGTGAAACCCAGCGAGGAAAACTCGGTATCATCAACCGCAGCGGCGAGCACCTGCTCTCCCTCATCAACAACGTCCTGGAAATCGCCAAGATCGAAGCGGGGCGCGCCCAGCTGCAAATCGCTCCTTTCGACGTGTGCGCCATGGTCCGCGACGTTGCTGCCATGATGCAAATCCGCGCGCAGGAGAAAGGTCTGAGGTTGCTCGTCGACCAGTCCCCGGCCGTTCCGCGTTACGTCAAGGGGGACGAGGCCCGCTTGCGGCAAGTGCTCGTCAATCTCGTTGGCAACGCAGTGAAATTCACCAAGCAGGGCGGTATCGCCATCCGTCTCGGTGTGAAGGAGAATGGCAGGCTGTATGCCGTCCTGGAGGTCGAAGACACAGGCCCTGGCATCGGCGCCGAAGATCAGAAGCGCCTGTTCGAACCGTTTGTGCAGGTGGGCGAAGCGGGTGCGCAAAAGGGCACTGGACTGGGCCTTGCCATCTCACGGCAATTTGTCGAACTGATGGGCGGCACCATCGGCGTGAAGAGCACGCCGGGCAACGGCTCTGTTTTCCGCGTCGAAGTTCCGGTGGAGGCGGTTACCGAGGCCGGTATCGTTGCGTTGGAGGAAACCGCACCAGCCAGGGAAGTGACTGGGCTCGCACCTGGGCAGCCTGCTTACCGCATCCTGATCGCCGAGGATCAGCGCGAAAACCAGATGCTGCTCGACCTGCTCATGACGCGGATCGGTCTTGAGGCGAAAGTGGCGGAAAACGGCGAAGAGTGCGTGAAGCTATTCCGGGATTGGCACCCCCACCTCATCTGGATGGACCGCCGCATGCCGGTCATGGACGGCATAATGGCGGCGCGGACTATTCGCGGGCTGCCAGACGGCAAGGATGTCAAGATCGTCGCGGTGACGGCCTCGGCATTCAAGGAACAGCAACAGGAAATGCTGGACGCCGGCATGGACGACTTCGTGCGCAAGCCCTACCGGCCGCATGAAATTTACGATTCCCTGGCAAGGCAGCTGGGCGTCCAATACGTATACGAGACTGCCGTAGCCACTCTGGAGGCCAAGCCCGCGCCCGTCGCGCAGATAGCCGGCAGGCTGGCCGCTCTGCCCGATGAAGTACGCAAAGAACTCGCGGATGCGTTGGAGAGCTTGGATGGCGAGCGGATAATGGCCCTCATTCTCCAGATCGGACACTCCGATGCGGAGTTAGGCGGATCGCTGCACGGTCTCGCGGAAAATTTCGACTACCCCGCGATCTTGAGTGCGCTGGCCCCGGCGAGGCAACAGCCGGACAGCCAGGCCGTCACGGATGTCAAAACGGCCTCCTAGCCTGCAGGCGAGACAGGCGGTCAGGACTCTTGACGGCGAATGCAGCATTTTGCGAAGGCTGTCTCGGCGGGAGGGTGCCGAAGTGCGGATCTGGAGAAGTCCCAGCACCAGGATGGCTGGCCGGCAAAGTCAGAACTTCACCCGGAGGCCGCTCAAAAAAACGGTATCGCTGCTGCTCAAGTATCCCGACGTGAGGCCGCCAGTGATTTGGGAGTGGTTAACGCCGCCGTAGATGTCGATATGCTTGCTGAACGGGTAGTCCACCAGGAAGGCTTCCATGGTCTGTTCGCCTGGGCAATTGACCCCGGTTGGAAAACCAACGAAGGCCGGTTTACGCTTGTTGGCCGCCGTGACGGCCGCGCAATTGTTCGAGCCAGGCGGATCGCTTGTGAGATAAGCCTGCTGGTTCACGTAGTAGTAGGCGGCGGCAAAGGTCATTCCGGAAGGCAGCACATACCTGGCGCCTGTCCACGCGATCTGCACGATCCTGGCGCTGCCGGGTGCAAAAGGCTGATTGTTGACCGAGTAAAGCTCATAGCCGCCAAGCGTGTGCGAGCCTGAGGCCACCTGCTGGTGAGAATCGGTTAGCTGCATGTGCGCATAGCCCGTAAATAAGCTGAGTTTGCCACCCGGGCTTTCATCCCTGCCGCTGAAATCGTGTGTATATTTTCCCATCGCCGCCCAGCCCTCGCCGTCCAGGACCGTACCGTTGATGAAGCTGGACCCCGGACAGGCGTTGCCGCCGCCCATGCCGGTGGCGTTGCAGGTTCCGATGGCGCCGGAGGTGCTATAGGGGATCGGCGAGGTGTAAATCGCGCCATTTTGCTTGGCATAAACGGCATCGAGGGAGAAACCGCGCCAGGTAGCGCCTGCATCGAAGCCGTAGCCTCCGCCGAACATCGCGGTGCCCTCACCGCCACCCGTGTACATCGCCCCGGCGTGCGCAGGCCCGTACTCGTAGACGTACTTTACCGAATTGGCCCACCGCGCCTCTTCCGCGTTGCCGAAGGCCGAAACCGACGCGTTGGCGCCCCCGATAAGGGAGAATGCACTGGATAGCGCCATCGGATCGTAGACGGCAGTTGCATCGAGCCCCAGCGAATGCTGCCAGCCGGCGGTAAGGGTGCCGTAGGTGACGCTGCTCACCCCTGCATAGGCCTGGCCGTTGAAGAACTGGCCGCAACGGCTGCCATTAAGATTCGAGGTCTGCGCGGCCAGGGGTATGCCATTGTTCCTGGCCATGCTTGCGCAATAGTCGGCGAGTTCGCCGGAGAGCGGCTGAAATGCGCCTTCCAGTCTGCCAACAATCGTCCAGGCGCCGGGGGCCGGCTCCTCTATCTTTATGCCGGCCTTGTTCGGTTCGAGGCCGCTTTCGGCCAGCGACGAGATAGGCTTATTGGCGTTCTTTGCTGTCGATATCGCGTTGTATGTGAGGCCGGTGGGCAAAGCCCCGTTCAGGGGGGCGCCATGGGCCATGTAAGCATAGTCGATATCGATAACGCCGTAGAGAGTGACGCCATGCCAGGTTAAATTGTCAGGCACCGGGTCTTTGAGGTTTGGCTCGCCTGCCATAGCGGGAGCGGTCCCTCCAAGGAGCATCAAAATGGATGCAAAGCGCGCTTTAATGATCATCTGGGTCGCCGGTTAGCGAAGCCAACGCGAGACCTATGCTTCAGTGGAGGTTCCACTATTAATTGTGCCAGATTGCGAAACTGTTACCTTGGCGGGAAAATTGGTCGAGCTGCCGAAGAGGTATGGTCTGCAGTGAAGCGTGGCAGCGACGCCCAACGAGCCAGCTAGCCGATTGCCACACATGTGTGCGGCGGGACACATTTTCCGCAAGGGGTCATGTGAGACGGTGTTGAACACGATTTCGACGGCTCCGCTCTTCCCCTGATTGGCGAAGTTTTGCTGCACCTGCGAAGAGTATCAACTCGCGATATCATCCTCGCCGTACCTCGTGTGGCGGTCAAGGCAGCGGGCGTTTCGCGCGCCGTATGCTCCGCCGGGAAACGGACGCGCAGACACGGCAAATGCGTGTCGCAAGGAATTTAATTGCTACCATGCTGACAGACGGGATGGAGTAAATCTGCGAACACCTAAGTGATTCACGCAACTATTTGGCGAGCGATAGCACTTAACCTGAGGCAACGTTGCGGTAAGAGCAGCGGCCGTTCAATTCCAAACCCGTGATTTGTGACGGCCTGCGATGCGCCTGGATCATAGCGAATAACCTCGCGGAGGTCTGCCGCCAGCGTTCTTGAATGGTGCGCCTATCGATTCAAAGCCGGTTATGTCCAAGTCCTGCGGGCATTCTTTATCCACCTCACTCTCGCCCGGAGACCCGTCCCAAGGAAGGGACAGGTTTGCTAAAGGCGGTTCCTTCCGGGCTTGACGGCGTGCTGTGCGACACCCTGTCCCGCGCGGATCGTTCCGAAATGTGATTGTTCAATTTTATATCTGCGTCTTAGCAGGAGGTGCGCCTATGGCTTCTGTGCATCCAGCCATTGAGTCAGTGCTCGACAGGCATCGCCACGATAGTGGACGCCTCTTGCAGATCATACGAGATGTGCAGGACAGCCTCGGATGGATAGCACCGGAAACGGCGGCATCGATTGCGGCCGGCCTCGATATCGCGAAGCCGCGCGTCGACAGCATGGTCCAGTTTTACTCCTTCCTCTACGACAGGCCCGTCGGACAGTACCGGATATTGTTTTCAGATAACATAACCGACCGCATGCAGGGTTCGATTGCCCTGCGGGACCATATGCTGCGCCGCCTGCATCTCGACCTCGGAGAGGTTTCAGCGGATGGTTTGGCCAGCGTGGATATGACCTCTTGCACAGGCATGTGCGACCAGGGTCCCGCGCTCCTACTCAACAGTCGCCCCATTGCACGTCTCACGCTCCGCAGGATCGACGAAATCTGCGAACTGGTCCGCGCGCGCGTCCCCCTTTCCGAATGGCCCAGCTATTATTTCAGGGTTGAGGACAGCATCCGCCGCGCCGACAAGATGCTGGGCAGCAGCTATGCCATCGGCAAGGCGCTGCAGATAGCCGTCGCCCTTGGGCCGAACGGCGTCATCGAGGAGATGAAGAAATCCAGCCTGCGCGGCAGCGGCGGCGCCGGATTCACAACGGCCGTCAAGCTGTATGTTTGCCGCAATACGCCGGAGGGCCAGCGCTACATTATCTGCAACGCCGACGAGGGNNAGCCCGGGACCTTCAAGGACCGCGTCCTTCTGAATTCCTTCGCCGATCGCATATTCGAGGGGATGCTGATTTGCAGTTACGCCACCGGCGCCGGCGAGGGCATCGTCTACTTGCGGGGTGAATACGAATATTTGCGCGCCCAGCTTGAAACGAGACTGTCGGAGCTGCGCGCGAAGCGCCTCCTGGGCGCGGGTATCTGCGGCGTGCCCGGTTTCGATTTCGATATAGAAATCAGCATGGGCGCAGGCGCTTATGTTTGCGGCGAGGAAACCGCGCTTATCGAGTCGCTGGAAGGCAAGCCTGGCCGGCCGAGAGTCCGGCCGCCGTACCCGGTGACCAACGGCTACAAAGGCAGGCCAACCGTCGTCAATAACGTCGAAACCCTGTGCAAGATCACCGAGGTGATGCGGCTCGGAGGTGCTGCCTATGCGGGTCTGGGAACGAAACAGTCGACCGGAACCAAGTTGATTTCCGTCTCGGGCGATTGCGAGCGGCCCGGCATTTACGAGTATCCGTGGGGCGTGCGCATCTCAACGATCCTGGACGAGTGCGGTGCAGTGGATACCGGAGCCGTTCAGGTCAGCGGCGCGTCCGGCGCGTGCCTGGCTCCGCACGAGTTCGGCCGCCGCGTCGCNNTCCTTGATGCGCGATCTGATCGAGAAGGTCGCAAACGGACACGGCGCCCGGTACGAAATCAACGAAATGATGCGTTTGCGCGAAGTCATGAAAGCATCCAGCCATTGCGGCCTGGGGCAGACGGCAACGAACGCATTTCACGACACGATCCAGAAATTCCGCGGTGATTACGAGCGGCGCCTCATAACTCATGATTTTGAGCCGGCCTTCGACATGGACGCTGCCCTGGAGCGTGCGAGAGAGGTAGCCGGCCGCGACGATGCCAACGCTCACTTAGGAGCTAACGCATGACCATTGAACGCTATATTACGATTGATGGCGAGATCGTCCACTTCGGGGCAGGGCAGACGATCCTCCAGGCAGCCCTGGCGGCAGGTGTGTTCATCCCGCATCTGTGCTTTCATCCCGATTTCGGTCCGCATGCCAGCTGCAAGCTCTGCACCGTTACCGTCGACGGCCGCAACGGCTCGGCCTGCGCCACGCCCGCGATGCCGGGGCAAGAGGTGCATAGCGATACGCCGGAATTGAACGCGCGCCGGCGCGTCCTGCTGCAGATGCTTTTCGTCGAGGGCAATCACTTCTGCCCTGGCTGCGCCAAGAGCGGAAATTGCAAACTGCAGGCGCTAGGCTACGAGCTTGAGATGTTCAACGCGCATTATGCGCACTTTTATCCCAACCGCGGGCTCGATGCATCGCATCCCGATATTCTTTTGGATCGCAATCGTTGCATCATGTGCGAATTGTGTGTGCGGGCGAGCAGGGACGTAGACGGCAAGAGCGTCTTCGCGCTGGCGGGCCGCGGACGGGCCTCGCATCTCGTCATCAATTCGCCGTCGGGCAAACTCGGCGAAACAGAGTTCGCACTATCCGACAAAGCGGCGCATGTCTGCCCGGTTGGCGCGATCATGCCCAAGCGCGTGGGTTATTCCGTGCCGATTGGCGAGCGCCAGTTCGACCATGACTCGCTTCGCCAAAAGGTCAAGAAGCATACAGAATGGCGCTCAAGTGGCGAGGAGCGCGATGGCGCGACTAAAGAACTTGTCAACGGTTCCGTTGCTGTTAACTCCGTAAAGGAAGGCTGATCCATGGCCACGGCGGCGCAAAACACCACGCCACGCAAACTTAGAGTCGCGACAACATCGCTGGCCGGCTGCTTCGGCTGTCATATGTCGCTCCTGGATATCGACGAGCGGATAATCGATCTGGCAAAGCTGGTGGAATTCGACCGGTCGCCGATCAACGATATCAAGCATTGCGGCCCTTGCGATATCGGCATCATCGAGGGCGCCGTGTGCAACGCCGAGAATGTCCATGTGCTGCACGAATTTCGCGCCAACTGTAAGATATTGATCGCATGCGGTGCCTGCGCCGTTAATGGCGGCCTGCCCGCGCAGCGTAATCATTTGGATGTGGCGGAAATCCTGAAGCACGTGTACGGCGATCTCGACGGCAAGCCTTCCGCCCCCAACGACCCCGAATTGCCGCTTCTGCTCGACAAGGTGCGGCCGCTCAACGAGGTTGTCCGCATCGATTATTTCATCCCTGGCTGTCCGCCGTCGGGCGACACGATCTGGAAGTACGTGACCGATCTCATCTCGGGCAATAATCCGCGATTGAGCTTTGAACTGCTCCGCTACGACTGAGGGGAAAGACATGCCGAATCTGGAAACAGCCCCGTCTCCTCAAAAACTGCGCCGCATCGCCATCGATCCGGTTACGCGCGTCGAGGGGCACGGCAAAGTCACGATCCTGCTGGACGAAGAGAACAAGGTCCATCAGGTGCGGCTGCATATCGTCGAAGTGCGCGGATTCGAGAAATTCATCGAAGGGCGGCCTTATTGGGAGGTTCCCGTAATCGTCCAGCGCCTTTGCGGCATTTGTCCTGTGAGCCATCATGTGGCCGCGGCGAAGGCGATGGACATTATAGCGGGCTACGGCACCTTGCCGCCCGCGGCGGAGAAGCTGCGCCGGCTGATGCACTATGGACAGATGGTCCAATCTCACGCCCTGCACTTCTTCCACCTTGCGTCGCCGGATCTTCTGCTTGGCTTCGACAGCGATTTGACGCGCCGTAATATCATGGGCGTGCTGGCGGATTTTCCCGAGATCGCCAAGCAGGGCGTCTTCATGCGCAAGTTCGGGCAGGAGGTCATTCACCACACCGCGGGCAAGCGCATCCACGGGACGGGCGCCATCCCCGGCGGCATGAACAAGGCGCTTACGCAGGAAGAGCGCGACCTCCTGCGCAATGGGGTTGACCAAATCGTCGAATGGGCAATCGGCTCGGTGCGGATGATAGAAAAGCTGCATCTGACCAATCCGCGCTTTTACAACCATTTCGCCGAGTTTGGCACCAATATGATGGGGCTCGTCCGTAGCGACGGCGCGATGGACCTTTATCATGGTGGCCTGCGCGCAACCGATGCGGGCAAGAAGATCATCTTCGATCACGCCGATTATTCCCAGTACGATCGGATGCTGCAGGAGGGCGTCAAGCCCTGGAGCTATATGAAGTTCCCGTACATCAAATCATTGGGTCCTGAACACGGATGGTATAAGGTCGGGCCGCTCGCACGCGTGCAAATTTGCGATTTCATTCCCTCTCCCGAAGCGGAATCCGAGCGGAAAAAGATGATGGCCATGGGCGAAGGGCGCCCGGTTCACGGCACCCTCTTCTACCATTGGGCCAGACTGATCGAGCTGCTACACGCCGCCGAAGTCATTCGCGATTTGCTCGACGATCCGGAAATCCTCGGGAAAGACCTCATGGCCGATAAAGGTCCTTGGCGTGGAGAAGGCGTTGGCGTTATCGAAGCCCCGCGTGGCACGCTGTTTCATCATTACCGCGTCGATAAGGACGATCTGGTCACGTTCTGTAACCTGATTGTCTCGACGACGAACAACAATCAGGCGATGAACGAAGCGATACGCGCCGTGGCCCTGCAGTATCTGGATGGATGCGAGATCACGGAGGGGCTGCTCAATCATATCGAGGTGGCAATCCGTGCTTATGACCCCTGCCTGTCCTGCGCGACCCACGCCCTGGGACAAATGCCTCTGGAGGTATCGCTGCAGGACGCCGCGGGAGCAATGGTGTCGCGCTTGTGCAGGAACAGCGACGGCGCCATCGTTTGACGCGGCTGCTGCCGGGAAACGAGCCTTGTCCGCGATCTCAAGCAGATGACCACGATAAGTCAAACACCTTGGGTGGTTGTGCTCGGGTGGGGAAATATCACGCGAAGCGACGATGGGCTGGGCCCCCTTTTGCTGGAGCGCGTCAGGCGCGCGCAATTGCAGCATGTGACGGTTGTAGAAGATTTCCAGCTACAAATTGAGCATGCGCTCGACCTTCAAGGACACGGCTTGGCGCTTTTTGCCGATGCGGCGATTGGATCGCTAGCGCCATTCAATTTCATTCAGACAGCGCCGTTGGCGGGCGTGACGATTTCGAGCCACAGCTTGGCGCCAGAGGCCGTGCTCGATATTTACCAGAGGGTGATAGGCGAAACGCCACCGCCCGCGTTCGTTCTTTCCGTGGCAGGCGAAGACTTCTCGGTTGGCGATTGCCTTTCTCCCGCCGCGGCACAAAGGCTGGAACTTGCCTGGGACTTCCTGTTGCAACTCCTGCAATTTCCATCACTCGAAAACTGGCAGGCCGCGGCGAAAACAATTGCCGGAGCACAGTTGAGTTAACGCCGGAACTGAAAAGCCGGAGGCGGCTGCGGTGCGACGAGTGTTACCAGAACGATCTCTGGCGGGGCGGCTTGGGATAGGCCCAACCTTCGCAGTCGCTCGTCGAACGCCGCCGCGTTTGCGCGCCGCGCGCGGCAGCTTGCGCCGACCTTCGAAGCTTTCCAGAAGGAAGATTTCGTCAACCTCGGCGATACCGGCAAGCGATCGATCCTTCGAGTAATTCCGCGCCTCCAAAAAACGGTGGCGCCATTCGAACGCGGTATTCTTGTCCACCTTGCTCGCCTTGGCGGCCTTGCGCACCGACAGCAATTCGTCGAGTGCCCTGGCATATTTCAGCCGGCATTCCTTCTTCCGTAGCCGCGCCAGTGGTGTGCCGGTCAGCGGATTGAACGTCCGCTTGCAATCGAGGCAGCGCTTACGCTTCAGGCCGTTGCGTTCCTTACCCCAACCTTCCTGCGCTTCGATCCGCAGTGCGGGCATTCAGGGTTTTGTTCGAAGCGCTTGTTCGGAAGACGTAGCACTTCATCGCCGTCACCGCGCTGCTGAACTACATCGATCGGCTTCTGGGCCTGCGCATGCGTGAGTTCCGCTGCCGGTTCATCGAGCCACTGCCGAAATTTGCGATGTTCCATGGGGGGCTCCTATCGGATGGAGGCCCCGGTTTGCCGGCCGATTGCGCCAAAACCTACGCAATTGCGGGACAAAGCCACGAAGCTTGTTACTCCGCCGTGCTGGCTTGCGCGTAACCGAGGTGGGCATTGAGCTTCGCCAGCAGGTCCGCCGCAGCCTCGGCGACATTGGTGCCCGGCCCGAAGATGGCGACGGCGCCCGCCTCGTAGAGCGCGGCGTAATCGTCCGGCGGGATGACGCCGCCGACCACGATCAGAATATCCGGCCGGCCCTGCTGCGCCAGCTCGGCTTTCAGCTCGGGCACAAGCGTAAGATGCCCGGCGGCGAGCGAAGACACCCCGATCATATGCGCGTCGTTCTCGACAGCCTGCCGCGCGACCTCGGCCGGCGTTGCGAACAGCGCACCGATATCCACGTCGAAGCCCAGATCGGCGAAAGCCGAAGCAATCACCTTCTGCCCCCGGTCGTGCCCATCTTGGCCGACCTTGGCGACGAGGATGCGCGGGCGCCGGCCGTCGTTCTTCTCGAAGTCCTCGCACAGGGCGATGACGTGCCGCACCTTCTCGTCCATCTGCCCGATCTCCTGGCGGTAAACCCCCGAAATTGCGCGGGTCTCCGCGCGATGGCGGCCGAACACGATCTCCATCGCCATCGAGATTTCGCCGACGGTCGCCTTGGCGCGGGCGGCGTTCACCGAAAGCTCAAGCAGGTTGCCGCTGCCGCTCTGCGCCGCATCGGTAAGCGCGGCAAGCGCGGCCTCAACCGCTACCGGGTCGCGCTCGCCCCGGAGCCGCTCCAGCTTCTCGATCTGGAGCGCGCGCACGGCGGAATTGTCGACCTTCAGCACCTCGACCGGCGCCTCGTCCTTCACCTGGTATTTATTGACGCCAACGATGGTCTGCTTGCCGCCGTCGATACGCGCCTGGGTGCGGGCGGCGGCTTCCTCGATGCGTAGCTTCGGGAGTCCAGCGCCGATGGCCTTTGCCATGCCGCCAAGCTTCTCGACCTCCTGGATGTGCTCCCATGCCTTCTTGGCGAGTTCGTGGGTCAGGCGCTCGACATAATAGCTGCCGCCCCATGGATCGATCACGCGGGTGGTGCCGGTCTCGTACTCGATGAAGAGCTGCGTGTTGCGCGCGATGCG
>PMBZ01000213.1:25634-52561 GCA_003153975.1 Hyphomicrobiales bacterium | reverse complement strand
CGCGCTGAAGTAGGCTCCGGCTTACAAAGCTTCAGAAACGGCGCCTTCGGGCGCCGTTTTTTTGGGGGCCGCCAGAACCCCCTAAAGCAAGGTGGAGAAGCAGGCGTTGACCGACCACAGGAACATGGCCGAGGCGAGCATTTTAGCCGCAGCCAGCACCCAGGTTCTTAAGGTATTCCTGTTCGTATCGAAGATATAGTAGAGCGCGACTGGAAGAATCACAGGCCAGAAACAGGCAATCGCGACCCGGCCAAGAAATGCGGCCCAGGTCATACGCTCCTCGCCCGAGCGCCTCCATTCCAAATCGTCGCCGACATAAAGCACGAGCAATATGAACCCGAGCGAAAGATAAATAATCGCGAGGTCGGCTGACAGCAAAGGCGCCGCCAAGCCTATCGCGTGAGAGACACGCGCAAAGGCTTCGGAGAATGCGCTCACCAGTGGATGGATGGTTGAGCGGTAATAGGGGAGTAAGCTGGTAACGGCAGGCGCGGTGGCAAAATCGAATAGCTGATGCGCGAGGCTAAATAGCGATGCAGCCCCCAGTAGAATTCCCAGCCATCGCAAACAAAACCCCATCGCCTTGTCCGCCGAATCATCCAAGCCTCAGCGGTGCTAACATGGCTTACCTGGCCATACAAGGTGAAGCGGCACGGTATCGGCCGCCCTGCGTACAATTGCAGCAGCTCTAGAAAATGATTACTTACCGCCATGCTGCTTCTGCGATAATGATGACAGGAGGCGGGGGCAACGGAAAGCGAGGCGGGCGGCCGATGGTTCCCTGTGGACTTCGAGCGCAAGCCCCGGCACGGTGCTTCGAAGCGCTGCGGGCAGGCCCAGCTTGGGGGATGTGGCCGCGATGGACATCGAGGGAATCTTGAGACCGGCAACCGCGCTTCCAATCAGGCCGCCGCTTTGGGAGAATTCATGACCGGCACCCCAAGGGAAACCGTTTCCGGAGAAGGCCGGAAGAGACTGCCGGAGCGAGCCTCAGCCGCAGTGCGCTTCACGCTGGCGTTGCCGGTCAGGATCGCGGCGAGGCTGGCCCAGCACACGGTCCAGATACTCTTTGCCATCTTTGTTCTTTTTCTTCATCCGCAGCTCAAATGGCTCCTTCAGCTAATCGTCCAATCGGCGGTTTTCAGGGACTATTTGAAGCCAAGCCTGCGCCTGTTCACCGTTTACGTCTTCGACCCCTATTTCGCCTTCCTGGGTCGCCTGCCTCCCTACTGGGCCACCTTCAGCATCGGGCTGCCGCTCGCGGTGCTTGAGCCCGCGAAGCTCGCCGCCACAATTTTCGTCGCGCAACGGCCGAAGGCCGGGATCGTGATTTGGCTTGCACTTCAGGGCGTCAGCCTCCTGCTTATCGACCGGACATGGACCGCTGTCCGGCCTCAAAGCCGCAAGATCTGGTCCGTGTCGCGCGTGCACGCCTGGCTCTGGCTCAATGCCGAGCATGGAAAATACTGGATCAGGAATTCGCGGATCTACCGGACAGCCACCATTTGGGGAAAAAACGTGCGCCGCTCCGCACGAAAGCTCTGGCTACGCCTGACAGGCGCCCATTCAGCAGGGCACTGAGCTGAAAGCGGCCGCCCCGGTCCCGCCGCTGCTCAAGGGCTCGAAGCTCGCGGTGCTGCCCTGCCGCCTGCGCGGCTTCGAAAGCCTCCCTGGAAATCCAGAAGCTGCCGCCCTTGTCACGGGCAAGCATGCCGTCCGTTGTGAGCTTCGGTGCAATCACAAGCTGCCGGCCCAACGTTAGAAGAGGCTGTTTCAGGGAGGAGTGAACGCGCGTGACCGGCACGTATTGTGCGAGCGCTTCGCCACACTTCGGAACGTAATATACGGGCGCCCCAACGCAAAATTCCTCTTTCATTGTGTCTGACCTTCGATCCGGATGTATGCCTGCCAAAGGCCGCCGCTGGTTCGGGGCCGCTGCTTGCGGGGCGACGCCGGACAAGTCTCCACCATCAGCCGCCGCAGAACAGCGGAATGAGCTTGAGGTTAATGAAAAGCTGCAGAGGTTGTCCCCGCAGACCCGATATCTTTAGCCTGTGTCCGCTGGCCGTGAGTTTTTTGTGCAGCGCAACCAAGGCCCCTATGCCGGTGCTGTCGATAAAGGTCACACTGGAGAGATCCAGCGTGACATCCTCCCCGGCCCCGGCAAGCGAGTCGATCCGCCGGCCAAATTGTTGAAGATACTCTGCATCGAAATTCGTATCGATATTCCACTTCATTGACACCCTCGTCACAATTTTAGGGTGTACGGCAAGGTAGCGCAAGCGCGTTTACACAACCTTAACGGGATAGTGGGTAAAATGCCTCGTGGGCAAATTGTGGGCGTCTGCCATCAGCTCCACGCAAGGCGCTGTCCGTAGTCTGCACCACCGGAATCAACATGAAGTTGTGAGAAATAGGCATGAGCCTCTACGGGTTGCTGACAACCAGCGCATCAGGCATGAACGCCCAGTCCACGCTGTTGGGCGGCGTCGCCGATAATATCGCCAATATCAATACGATTGGTTACAAAGGGGCATCGGCCGAATTCGCCTCCATGATCCTGGACGGGAGCGGCGTTAGCTCGGGTAGCGTGCTGGCTGCCTCGCACGTCGCGGTCAGCAAGCAAGGAAACATAAACGCCACAACCAGTCCCACCGACCTTGCGATCCAAGGCAATGGCTTTTTTATCGTTCAGGACACCAGCGGCCAGCCTCTGCTGACCCGTTCCGGCTCCTTCACGGAAAACGCCACTGGGAGTCTCGTGAATTCCGCAGGTTATACGCTGTTGGGATATCCCGCAGGCGGATCGGGCGCCGCCAACGGATTTAATGGGCTGGTACCTGTCAATCTGAGCACCCTGGGCCTCAAGGCATCTCCCACAACCACTGGACAGCTTTACCTCAATCTTCCGGCGAATTCAGCGATCATCCCGGCGGCAAACCTGCCGTCCGCGGGCGGTACAAGCTTCACGGAGAAAACCGCTCTCGTTGGATACGACAACGTCGGCAACCAAATCACGCTGGACGTTTATCTTTCTAAGTCAGGGACGAACACTTGGAAAGCGGACATTTATAACGCCGCGGATGCGACGAGCGGCGGGTTCCCCTACACGAGCGCCGCACTGTCTAGCTCGACGCTAAATTTCAGCGCCACGGATGGTACGCTGACGAGCGGAAGCCCGATCAGTTTCACGTTCCCGAATGGCAAGCCCGTGACGCTCGACATGTCGCAGACGACGGAGCTGGCAACGAACTACACGATTTTGCAGGCCAACACCAACGGCAACGCGCCGAGCCAGGTCGCCAACGTCTCCATCAGTGGCGATGGCATGCTTTCCACCGTCTATGAAAATGGAGCGACGGTTGAGCAGTACGAGATCCCGCTGGCAACCGTTGTCAGCCCCGACAACATGACCGCTGTGACGGGTAACGCCTTTCAAGCGAACACAAAATCTGGCGCGGCGCAGATTGGAAAGGCCGGGTTGGGCGGTGTGGGCTCGATCAAGTCCAATGCGCTCGAATCGTCCACGGTCGATCTCGCCTCGGAACTCGCACAGATGATCGCGGCGCAGAACAACTATCAGGCCAATTCGAAAGTGTTTCAAACAGGTTCTCAGCTCTTGCAGGTTCTTATCCAACTTGATCGCTGAGTTACCGGGAGTGAAGGCAGGTTATGGATCTTAGTTCTGCCTTGTATGGTGCGACAGCAGGAGTATCTGCGGCTTCCGCGCAGATCTCCTTGGTATCTCGCAACATTGCGAACCAGAGCAACCCGAACGCAAGCCGGAAAATTGCGAATGTGGCCACCGCTTACGGTGCGCCGTCATTGGTTTCGATCTCCCAGGCTTCGAGTTCGGCTCTGTTGGGTAGCCTTCTAGCCGCGAACTCAAAACAGGCTCAGCAGTCGGCCATTTCGAATGCAATGAGCCAGTTGGAAGGTACGCTGGGCACGACGGCGAGCAGCACAACGTCGCCGACGGCCCTCATCGGGCAGTTGAAGGATGCGCTGCAGACATATGCCGTTGCCCCGCAGAACCCGATAAGCGCCCAGGCCGCTGTGATGGCGGCGACAAACTTGGCCAACGGGCTCAACAGCGCCAGCACCACAGTCCAAAATGTCAGGGCGCAGGCTGACGCCGGCATCGCGGACTCCGTTGCCAAAATCAACAACCTTCTCGGCCAGTTTACCAAGGCCAACCAAACCGTCGTTGCCGGCACGGTGAGCGGTGCGGACATCACCGACGACATGGACAAGCGCAACAGCCTGCTCCAGCAGCTGAGCAACGAAATCGGCATCACGACGGTAAAGGGATCGAACAACGACCTCAAAATCTATACGGACAGCGGCCTGACGCTCTTCGACCAGGCGCCGATGCAGGTCGCATTCAAGCAAACGCCCGCCTTCACTGCATCCACACAGGGCAATGCGGTGTATGTGGACGGTGTGCCGGTCACGGCGCAGGGTTCGCCGTTCATGGTCCAAAACGGAGCGCTTGCCGGCTTGGTCTCGGTCCGGGACAGCCTTGCGTCGACTTACCAATCGCAGCTCGATCAAATCGCGAGTGGCTTGATCACGGCATTCCAGGAAACCGATCAAGGCGCCACTGGACAGCCTGCGCAGGCTGGCCTGTTCACAAACGGGGCCAGCCTCGCCGTGCCTTCGACCTCCACCGTGACCCAGGGCCTCGCGGCGAACATCCAAGTGGCGTCCTCCGTGAACATCTCCACAGGGAATCCTGATTTGCTACGTGATGGCGGCATATCGAGCAATGGCGCCACCCCTTACGTTTACAATCCAGTGGCAGGGCAGACAGGTTACTCCGATCGTCTGAACCAGCTCGTTTCGAACCTGTCGCAGCCTGTTACCTTCGATCCGAGCGCCGGTGCCGGCACTCAGGCCAGCGTCACCGATTACGCTTCGGCGTCGGCCTCATGGCTTGGAACGCAGGCAAACCAGGCCTCGACCGCGGCAAGCTACAGCGCCGCCGTCCAGAGCAGCGCATCCGGCGCGCTTTCAAACACAACGGGAGTAAATCTGGATACGGAGCTAAGCCACATGCTTGCACTGGAGCAGTCCTACCAGGCATCGGCAAAGCTTATGACGACCGTTAGCTCGCTCTACGCTGCGTTGTTCCAGGCGATTCAGTAGGTGGCCACTATGTTGAGCCAAGTATCGACCAATTCACTCCATGCAATCCCCAGGGTTGCCGTCGCAGATTTGCAAGCCAAGCTTGCTAATGCCGAAGCGGAGATTACAAGCGGCGAGATTTCCAACCCTGTCGAAACCCTTGGAAACCAGATCGGGCTCGATCAGGCGCTTCGCGCTCAGACAACCACTCTGACCAATTTGCAGAGCACGAATGCAGTGGTCAGCACCGGGCTTACCGCGTCGCAAAATGCGCTCACGAAGATGTCGTCCGATGCGCAGAGCTTCATGAGTACGCTGATAACGGCGCAAAGCACCGGAGACGTGAGCGCGCTTGCAAGCCAGGCGCGGTCCTTCCTCGATGCGTTCACGACCTACGCGAACACAATGTCGGGCGGCGCTTATGTTTTCGGCGGAACAAACGCAACCGCGACTCCGATCGCAAATTATTCCGGAACTCCGCAGACGGCAGTCGGCGCGGCCTTTCAAACGGCGTTCGGCTTTTCGCAATCCAGTTCGCAAGCGGACACGATCCCGGCATCCAGCATGCAATCCTTTTTGTCGGGAGGATACGCCAGCCTTTTTACCGACCCCTCCTGGGGCACGGACTGGTCGCAGGCATCGAGCACCGCAACAACGGCGGTTATTTCGCCAGGGCAGAGCATAACCACCTCAGTCACGGCAAATGAAACCGCGTTCCGCCAGCTTGCCAGCGCCTACACAAGCATTGCCGATTTGGGCATCGGCAAGCTGAACGGCTCGGCCCAGCAAGCCCTCATCGGCAACGCGCTCCAGCAGATCAGCGGAGCGATCCAGGGTGTCGGCACCATGCAAGCGAAACTTGGCTTTTCGCAATCGCAGATCACGAACGCGAACAAGTCGCTGGACACCCAAATTAGCACGATCAACGACACAGTTAGTAAGCTCGACGGCGTGGACCCTTACAAGGCCGCCGAAAAGCTTACTAACCTCACAACTCAGCTTGAAACTGCATACAACCTGACAAGCAGAATCTCCAAGCTTGGGCTGGTGAACTATCTGTAAAGCTGGGTTTAGAGACCGGAATTGCGGGGAGACAATAGATGTATCAGAGTTCTTACAGCGAGGTGCTGGAAAATGCGCCGCAAACCGTGCGTTCCAACGAGCGCGCCGCAGTTCTCCACTCCATCCGGCTCCTGGAGAGCGCGGAACAATCCGGCCTCGATTCGCGCGAGGCTATAGAAGCGCTCTCGTTCCTGCGCAGGCTTTGGGAATTCTTCCTGGTGCATCTTGCCAACGATGAAAACAAGCTCCCAGACAAATTGCGGGCGGACCTCATCTCAATCGGGTTGTCCATCCTGCGCGAGAGCGAGCGTGTCAGAACTGGAGAAGCGAAGGATTTGAGTGCGTTAAAGGAGATTTCGCAAATCATTGCCGATGGATTGTCATGACTAAACCATTCAGCATCAGCCTGAAATCCGGCGAACGGATATACATTAACGGCGCGGTGGTGCGCGTCGACCGGAAGGTTTCGATCGAGTTCCTGAACGACGTGACGTTCTTGCTGGAAGCGCATGTCATGCAACCAGACCAGACGACAACGCCGTTCAGGCAGCTCTACTTCATCGTTCAGACGATGCTGATGGACCCAGCCGATACCGCCGCGGCGCGGCAGCTCTTCGATTCCGTTCATGCCAACCTATGCAACGCGCTCACAAGCGCAGAGTTGCTCGGCGCCCTTTCGGAGGTGCGGCGGCTCGTGGACGCCAAACGGTACTTCGAGTGCCTCAAGATGTTGCGCGGCTGCTTTGCCAGGGAGGAGGAAATTCTCCGGGGCAACAAGGGCGAGAACCGGGACAGCGGCGGCGAAAGAAAGTATCTGATAGGAGCGCAGAGATGACAGTTTCGGCCATAAACACCACAACGGCGGCGAATAGCGCGACGGCAGCATCGAGTGCTTCGCAAACAGTAAACGGCACCGTCAACTCGATCAACTACAACGAGTTTCTGACACTGCTCGTAGCGCAGTTGAAAAACCAGGACCCGAGCAACCCGACCGATCCAACCCAGTTCGTTTCGCAGCTCGCATCCTTCTCGGCCGTTGAACAGCAACTCGCCACGAACGCGAAGCTCGACAGCTTGCTGACCCAGTCGTCGATTTCGCAGGCCGGCTCTCTGATCGGCAAGACCGTCACCTCATCGGACGGCAAGACTTCCGGGCAAGTGGCGTCGGTTGTGATTTCTTCATCGGGTCTGCAGGCCACCTTGACGACCGGCCAGACGATCGGCCTGGGCAGCGGCATCAAGATCTCGTAAGGCTTGCCGGAGGGGGAATGAATCAGGCGGATGCTCTGGACCTTGTGCGCTCGGCGATATGGACTGTCATCCTGGCGAGCGGGCCGTCTATCGCGGCTGCTATGATTGTGGGGATCACAATCTCACTCTTTCAAGCGTTAACGCAGATCCAGGAAGCCACACTCACATTCATTCCAAAAATAGTTGCAATATTCTTGGTTTCCATTTTCGCCGCGCCGCTTATAGGTGGCGTATTATATAGTTTTTCTGAAATGGTTTACTCTCATATCGAACATGGTTTCTAAAAGGCAGAAAAAGTCTTTTACGAATATAAATATTTATATGGCGCTATCGCGCGGGTAAAATATGGCCATTGCACCGGCAACACAAGCCGCCGCACAGCGAAGCAGCAATCAGGACGTGGGTTTTGCGCTGGGCATCTTGTTCATGCTCACAGTGCTTTTCCTGCCGCTGCCAGCACCCGTTATCGACATGGGTCTCGCGCTGTCGATAGCGCTTGCCGTCCTGATTCTCATGGTTGCTCTTTGGATTCAGCGCCCGCTCGATTTCTCCGCATTTCCAACGATCTTGCTTATCGCGACGCTGCTTCGCCTCTCGCTGAACATCGCCACCACCCGCTTGATCCTTTCGAGCGGCGCCGAAGGCGTCACATCTGCCGGCTACGTCATCGCGGGTTTCGCGAACTTCGTCATGGGTGGCGATTTCGTTATCGGTATCATCGTCTTCGCGATCATAATCACCGTAAATTTTCTCGTCATAACCAAGGGCGCAACCAGGATCGCCGAGGTTGGCGCCAGATTTACGCTGGACGCTATCCCTGGCAAGCAAATGGCCATCGACGCCGATCTTGCCGCGGGGATCGTCAACGAGCAAGAGGCGCAGTCGCGCCGCCGCGAGTTGGAGGAGGAAAGCTCCTTTTTCGGCGCGATGGACGGTGCCTCGAAATTCGTCCGCGGCGATGCGATCGCCGGTGTCATCATAACTGTCATCAACATGTTCGGCGGGATAGTTATTGGCGTATTGAGGCACGATATGTCGGTCGCGGCCGCAGCCGACGTGTTCGTGAAGCTTTCCGTCGGCGACGGCTTGGTAACGCAAATCCCAGCCCTTATCGTCTCGCTCGCGGCGGGCCTGCTGGTTTCCAAGGGCGGCACGCGAGGCTCGGCCGAAAAAGCCGTTCTCGGGCAGCTCGGAAATTATCCCCGCGCCCTGTTCGTCGCGGGCCTTGTTTCATCGGTTCTCGCAATAGCGCCGGGCTTGCCCTTCTTCCCGTTCGCGCTCTTGGCCGCCACCATGGCCTTCATCGCCTACGCCGTCCCCCGCAGGAAGGCGGAGGAGCAGGCGATGCAGGACGCCACCGCCGCGCGGGTCCAGGCCGTGGCAGAGGAGGAAGCCAAATACTCGGTCAAGGAATCGCTGAAGATCCCGGGCATCGAGCTGTGCCTCGGCAAGCAGGTTGCCGCCGCGCTATTGCCGGCGCATGCCGAACTTGCTCAGCGTGTTTCAAAGATGCGCCTGAAATTCGCGAAGCAGTACGGCTTCGTCGTAGCGGAAATAAAGCTTTCGGACGACATATTCATGCAGCCGAAGGCCTACCAGATCAAAATTCACGGCGCGATTATTGCCAGCAGCGAGCTGCGGATCGGCGAGGTTCTGGTGGTCACCGGCGATGGCCCCTTGCCGCGGGTGCCAGGGGAAGAAACCCGAGAGCCAGCCTTTGGGATGAAGGCGGTCTGGGTGCCCGAAATCTTCGCCGCCGCACTTAAGGCCGAGGGGTTCACGCCGGTCGACATCATGTCGGTTCTGCTGACGCATCTTGGGGAAGCACTCCGGAACAATCTCGCCCAGCTCTTTTCGTACAAAGACTTCCGTAGACTGGTGGATAGCCTGGACCCCGAATACAGGCGCCTGCTGGATGAAGTTGTCCCTTCCAGCCTCTCGAACTCCGGATTTCATGCCGTCTTGCGCAGGCTGCTTTCGGAGCGAATTTCAATCCGTAATCTCAATCTGATTTTGGAGGCGGTTGCCGAGATCGCGCCCCACGTGCACAGGACCGAGCAGATTGCCGAGCATGTGCGGGCGCGGATGGCTCAGCAAATCTGCGCCGATTTTGCCCAGGAGGGCGTGCTCAAGATCCTCCGGCTCGGGCCGCGCTGGGAAACCGCGCTGCATCAGGCGCTCCGGCGCGACGTCAAAGGCGAGGTGATCGAATTCGACATCGAGCCGTCCGCAATCGAACAGTTCAGCGCGGACGTGTCGAAGGTCGTCCGGGATTTGATGGACCGCGGGGAGGTTTTTGTGCTGGTCGCGGGACCTGATATCCGCCCCTACGTGCGCATGGTCACCGAGCGGATGTTCCCCAATCTGCCCGTGCTTTCGCACCTCGAAATCGCCCGCGGCATGCCGATCAGCCAAGCCGGTTCCGTCTCATGATAGAGCAAACGCTTGAAGCCCTGCCGGGCTTGGTTCTTTCGGTATTCTTCGTCTTCTGCCGCATCGGCGGCTGCCTGATGCTGGTACCGGGCTTCGGCAGTGCAAGGGTGCCGATGCAGGTCCGCCTCTTTCTCTCTCTCGGCGTCAGCGTCGCGATCTTCTCCGTTCTTGGAGAATTCGAGGGCGTGAGCCAAAACGCGAACGATCTTACGCTCATGGCGAAGCTCGCGGGCGTCGAGACCGCGAAGGGCATCTTCATCGGATTCCTGGTCCGCTTCTTCTTTGCGTCCTTGCAGTTTGTGGCCGAAAGCTCGGCCAGCGCCCTGGGCCTTAGCTTGAACGAGGCCTCGACCGAGGATCGCGAGCAGCTGCCCGCTCTGGCCGTGCTCATCTCGCTCACCGCGACAGCGCTATTCTTTATCACCGATCAACATTTGGAACTCTTGCGCGCGCTGGTCCAGTCTTACAATGTCTTCCGCTTCGGCGCGGAATTCGGAAAAAATGGAGAGATAGCGGAGCTGACCAAAGTCCTTACAGCAGCCAGCTTTCTTGCCCTCCAAGTATGCTCGCCTTTTTTGATTTTTGCGCTACTTGTTAATATATTATTTGGCATTTTGAACAAGCTTGCGCCGATGATACCTGTGTTCTTCATTTCCCCGCCTTTTGTCATTGGAGGCGGATTGCTATTGTTCTATTTCATATCGCAGGACTTCTTTTCCGTCTTCATGGTGCACTTTTCGGATTGGCTCATCTCGGGGTGATTTCATGAGAAGACCGCTTTACCGGGCAAAAAGGCTGTTCGATGTGCAGCATCAGCTGTATCGCATGGAACTTACGAAGCTGCAGGCATCCCAGCAATCCCTCTGGCAGGCGCAGCAGGCTGAGCTGGATGCTCTTTCGGCCTTGGGCGCCGAGCAGCCATCGGCGATGCCTTCGCAGCTTGCCGCAAAAATCGCGGCGGCATCGCATACCAGGGTTCGCGTGCAGCAGGTTTCGCTCGAAATCCAGATGGAGCAGACGCTGGACCTCGCCAGAAAGGAAAGCGTGGCCCGGCGAAGGCTTGAGAACGAACGGGCGAACTTGGAAAAGCAAGAAGCCAAGCAGTCCCTTGAGGCCGCCATCGACGCCTTCCTGGGGCGCAAACGCTTCTAGCTGAAGTCGAAAAGGCGCTGAACATCCAGGATCGGAATGAGCCCCGACTCAAGCACGTAAAGATCGCGCGTATAGCGCGCCTGTAATTCGTCGCAATGAGGCGGGATATCGGTTCGCGCCGAGTCGGGCAGCGTCAGAACATCGCCAACGCGATCGACAAGAAGCGCGAAAGGCTCGCCCCCTTTTTCGAGGCCGATGGCGACACTTTCGCCATTGCCTTCGGCGGGCGGCGCCCCGAGCCTGCGCCGCAGGCTGACCGCGACGACGACCTTGCCCCTCAAATTGATGAAGCCGGCGACCTCCTTCTGCATGAGGGGGATCGGCGTGATCGATCCAACCCGGAAAATCGCCTGCGCCTCCTTCACCTCCAAGCCAAAAACGCTGTCGTTGACGTAGACGGTGAAGAAGCTCGTCTTCCTTCCAGATGCTACCGCGGAGGCAGCGGCGCTGCCCTCGGCGCGGGTAGTCGCGTTTGCGCTCATTGCGGGATCAGCCAAAGCTTACGTCTTTCTCCAAGGGGGCTACGTTTACGTTCGCAGCCTCAGGTACCCTCGCGGATAGCGCTTCGAGATGTGCCGCGATGGTGTCGAGCAAGCCGCGCCGGTCGAATTGGTTTATCAAGACGTCGCCTTCGTGCCCCGGTTCGCGGCCCGCTTTCTGGCCGTCGCTGAGAACCAGCCGGAGCGCATCCGGCTGACGCGAAAGCACGGTCTCGTCGAGCGAATTCCTGGACTTTGCATCCAGCACGATCACGCCGAAATTCGCCTGCTGCAATAGCTTGTTGGCTTGCTCCGCGGTTTCGGCGGCGGTCACCTTGTGCCCTGCCGAGGTCAGCACGGGCGACAGCATGTCCTGCATTCCGGGGTCGCTGCCGACAAGCAAAAGGTTCGCGTGCGGCGCTTCGGTAACGTTCTGCGACGCCTGATATGCAAGGCCGAAATAGTATCCCGTGTCGATGAACTCGACAGCGGTGCCGCGCAAATCCATGGTGCCTACGATGGAAGGCGTCTCGCTCGCGAGTTGGATCTCACCGGAGGTTTCAACGATATCCAGCACCTCGTCCACCCAAAGGCCGAAAGTTTTGTCGTGCAACGTGATGATGAGGATCAGGCAGGTGTCCGTATCCCGGTTGACGTCGTCGACCGGAAGAACGGGAACAAGCCTATCCTGACAGCGGTAGAGATATAGTTGGTCGGCCTGATAGATGGCGCTTGCCTTGGGCCGCACGATCCGCAAAACTGCGGAACGCGGAACGACTTTCGGCGCGCCAGAGCCTGCCTTGAACAGGATGAGGTTCGAAGCCATCGCGGTTATGTGCGCCTCTTCCCTGCTTTGCTGATGAATAGCCTCGGAGGCCAGCTCCACGCTCATGACGTCCGCGAGGCCGGCTGGGTCGAGGATCAGAATGACCGAGCCGTCGCCCAGGATCGTGTTGCCGGAGTAAACCTTGAGCCCTGAGAACAACCGGCCGAGAGGCTGAACCACGATCTCCTGTATGCCCACCACGTCGTCGACCACGATGCCGAATTTCTTGCCGCGCAGGCCCAGAATGACGACCAGCTTGTCGTTGTAAGCTTCCGCTGCCGGCAGCCCCAAGATAGCCGCCAGCTCCGCAACCGGAATGATTTCGTCCCGAAGCTTGAGCACCAGGGCGTTTTCGACGATTTGCAGCGTGTGCGACTCCTCGTCGACGCCGACCGCCTCGTTCACGCATTGCTGCGGGATGGCAAACTGCTGGCCCGCGGCCTTGACGACCAGCGCGGGCGCGATTGCGAGCGTAAGCGGAATTTGGAGGATAAACTTGGAGCCTTTGCCCTTGGTGGATTGGAGCGCAATGGTGCCTCCTATGGAACTCAGGCTGGAGATGACGACATCCATGCCCACGCCGCGCCCCGAGACGTTCGTGACTTGCGCCGCGGTCGAGAAGCCGGGCATGAGAATGAAGCGGTAAACCTCCTCGTCGGTCATGCGCGCAATTGCTTCCCGGGAGCCGAGGCCGCGCTCGACGGCCTTTTCCCGGATGCGATCCACATCGAGCCCTCGGCCGTCGTCGGCGATCTCCAGGTGAACCTGGCCGGACTCGTAGTAGGCTGCGATCATTATTTCGCCGGCCTCGGGCTTGCCGTTTGCCAGGCGTTCCTCCGGAGTTTCGATGCCATGATCCGCGCAATTCCGGATCAGGTGCATGAGCGGATCGCGAATGGCTTCGATCAGTTGCCGGTCGAGTTCGGTGTCGGCACCCTCCAGGATCAGATTGTACTTCTTATTCAGCGAGACGGAGAGTTCGCGGACTAGCCGGGGAATGCTTGCAAACAGGCGGCTCATCGGCTGCATGCGGGCGCGCATGACCGCGTCCTGCAAGTCCGACGTAACCGTCGAGAGCCTTTCGAGCGGCGCCTTCACCTGGGCCAGATTGTACTGCCGCGACAGCTCCAGAATTTGATTGCGCGTCAGAACAAGCTCGGACACGAGGTCCATGATCCGCTGAATGGCCAGCACCGAGATCCGGATCGTGTCCGGTGTCTTGTCCTTACCGGCTGTTTGCTCGGCCTCTTTCCCCTTCGTTTCTGCTTCCAGAGGCTGAGCCGGCTGCGGCTCCTTCGCCATCTGCACGGCGCTTGCAGCTTCGCTGGGCTCCGCGGACAGGGATGGCTCCTGCTTGGCGGGTTCGCTTGCGGCTGGCTGCTGTTCCTTGGCACGTTTCGCTTTTGCCGGCCGCTGCTTCGTTTTGGGGCGTGCGGCAGCTTCCGGCGCGGGCTCGCTCACCTCGGCTTTCGCCGGCTCCTCCTGCCCGCCCTGCAAATAAGCTTCGATTGGGGCGATGATGTCGCGGTCGTCGCCTTCAGGCTCCTGCTCAAGTTCTCCGACCTTTGCGATCATGTATTTGATGCGATCCATGCCCAGGAGAAGCAAGGATACGGCTTCGGCCGTGGGAGGCGCTCCGCTACGCAGGGTATCGATCAGGGTTTCGCAGGCATGGGAGATTGTTTGAAGGCGTGTCAGGCCTAGAAAGCCCGTGGTTCCCTTAATCGTATGAACGAGCCGGAATATCTGCGTTACCGCATCGGAGTCGTGGGGATTTTTCTCGAACGAGACGAGATAACTCTCGATCCCCTCGATGTGTTCCCTGCTTTCGCTAAGGAAATCGGCAAGCAATTCATCCATAGTATCATTCTCTTATAAGGCACAGATCATGCCTGCATCAATCTGTCCGCGAGTGCCTGCGATGTTTCCGGTGCGAGCGCTAGGCCATAATTAACTAGCCTAGCCGCGCTTTCCATCTCTTCTCTCATCGTCTTCGATATCTGCTTGCAAAATGTCTCTACTTCTTCTGCTGTAAGCTCCTGGCTTAATCTGTTTCGCTCTCCTATTACCTCAATTGCCTTATCGGCAACCTTATTTATTTTTGCGATTTGGGTCTCGAACCTATTCTTAAAACCAGCATCCAGCATACCGTAAATTTTAATCGCTATATCTCCTCCAGGCAGCGGAGACGTAGTAAAATATTCCTCGTACGACTTCCTCTTCCAGGCCAGAAGCTCGTCGACCATCTCAGGAAGAAGTACAGGAAGATTTTCAACCAGCAGTAACACCTCATTATATTGGTTCAAAAAATCGTTCGCGATTCCGGAACTTGGATTAACCAGATTGCTGGCCTGCTTAAGGAGATCCAGCGTTTCCATTAGGTGGCAGCTGGCAACTGGCAATTTTGAGTGTGCGGTCATCTGCTCTGATCCCACATTTGGTCGGACAACCGATAACGCGCAAAGATTAATAATTCGCGCTCCGGTGGTGGCGGTTTGTAGATAGCTCCCCCGCGGCATGCGTCTCTTGCCGCGCACGCTCGCAAATTGGTGAGCGGCGGATAACACGGGTTTAACCCAGAGCGTGCACATATCTGTTATCGGCAACCCTTGGTGCAGGATGCTTGCAATGTTTGCGCGGCTGAAAATCGCAACGCGTATCAATCTCATCCCGCCGCTCGCTGCCCTGGCAATTCTAGCCTCGGCGGCCATCGGCCTTTGGTCGCTGCGTTCGCAAATGATGGAGGACCGGGAAGACGAACTCCGCAATCTCCTGGCTCTAACTTTGTCTGTTGCGCGGGCGGACATGAAGGCGGCGGGGGGAGCGGCAACCGAAGCTGGAAGGAAGGCATTTATCTCCGTTCTCGGCGCGGCGCGGTTCGGCGCTGGAGCGGAGAAGGACTATGTGTTTTCCTACGACTATAACGGAATCACCCTCAGCCACGGGGATCCTAAGAAAATCGGCGAGAACCGCTTCAATACCGTCTACGCCAATGGCAGGAAGATGGTTCAAGAATTTGCCGAAATCGCCAAAAGCCCCGCAGGCTCGGGCTTCGTGGAATATCCAATGGAAAAGGGCGCGGGCGGGGCCGTAACCCCTAAGCTTACTTTCATACAAAACGTTCCAGAGATCGGCGGCATGGCAGGCATCGGCATTTACATCGACGATATCGACGCCATCTTCCACCAGCGGCTGTTCTGGGCGGCCATCTTGGTAGGGTTGTTGCTGGCGGCGATCGTTGCCTGGACCTACATCGTTGGCCGCTCCATTTCGAAGCCGCTGTCGGAGCTTTCGGCTACCATAGCCCGGCTTGCCAGCGACCTGAACATCCGCTCAGCCCGCACGGACGGCATGGGCGAGCTTGGTTCCATTGCGAGGACAGTCGAGATCTTGAGGAAGAACGCGGTCGAACGGAACACGCTGCTGGAAAAGATGAGCGAGGCTCAGGAAGCCGAGGAAAATCGCAGGAATTTCGTTCAGACGCATGTCCGGGCGTTCCAAAGGGCCGTAACCTCCGTATTGTCCGCGCTCAACGAACAGGTGGAGCAGCTCCGGTGGTCGGCCGAGACCCTCACGCACGCGGCGGAAACCGCAACGACCGAGGCGGCGAACGCGGCCAATGTTTCAGCGAGCGCGGCCGATAATTCGCACGCGGTGGCCGCCGCGACGGAGCAGTTGAGCGGGTCCATCAGGGAAATCTCGGACCAGGCGGTGCGGACCAACGCCGTCGTGCAGGCAGCCACGCTTGCCGCGACACAGACCAACCGGGATGTTGCGGGCCTTGCCAATGCGGCGGAGGCGATCGGATCGATTGTGGCGGTCATTCGCGGGATCGCCGACCAGACCAATTTGCTGGCGCTGAACGCCACCATCGANNCCATCGAGGCGGCGCGCGCGGGCGAAAGCGGCCGGGGGTTTGCCGTGGTGGCCGCCGAGGTAAAAGAGCTTTCGGCACAAACCGCCAAGGCCACGGATGCCATTGCCGACCAGATCCACGCCATTCAGAGTTCCACCGGCACGGCGGTCGGCGCGATTCAGTCGGTCGCGAGCAGGGTTGCCGAGATCCAGCAGTTTACCGGCGCCATCGCAACGGCGGTCGAAGAGCAAACGGCGACCTCCCAGGAGATCGCGAACAACGTTTCGCTCGCCGCCGGGGCAAGCGAGAAGGCGGCGAAGAGTTCGGGCGAGGTCTCGCAGGTCGCGGTGCAGACCAAGGAGCAGGCAGCCTCGGTTTCAAGCGTTTCCTTGACGCTTTCGGACGTTTCCACGCAGCTTTCGAAGGCGGTGGAGGACTTCATCGGGGCGATTGTCACGGAGCTTGGCGAGGATACCGGGGAAGCGGCGAGCGCGCCGCAGGTGGAATTTGCACAGGCGGCCTGAAACTTGGCTGAGCCGTCCGCAACAGTCTTCCACCGGCCTGCGGCCGCGTCCCGCCGATATCCGCCCGGTAAGGGGCTGGAGTCCGGACTCCCGATCTCCTGGACTGTTCCGCGGCGCCGTCCTCGGTTTGCGTCGAATTCGCATCCTGCGCGGCCAGCCATCGTCCGGGCCGGTCCAATTCACGCCGGCTGCGGCCGGCCCAAGAGCGCGGCACCCTGAAGAGGCCATGGGATGCGAGCCGCAGAGTAGCGCTCGATGACCGCGGCCACAACCCAGATCAATGCCCAGGGAATGTAATTGTTGTGAAAGGTGTTGCCGGTCACGAGCAGCAATGTATTGGCAACGGCGAGCGTCCAGAACAGGCGCGTCTCCCGCCCAGTGAGATAGCGGTACCAGAGGAGCGCAAGCGCGCCAAGCGCGATAAGCCTCGCCGCCAGCACGATTTGAGGCGGCGCGTAATAGGTCCAGGAGGTCGTGTCCTTGAACATGACAAACGGCCACATGACAATGTTGGCGAAAATGCCGGCCGGGTCCCATGCCAGCCACGGCAGATAGATCGCCGCGGCAACGCCTGCCGCCACGAGGATGGGCCGGATGCCGCCGCAAGCCAGCAGCAGGGGCAGAAAGATGAGGCTCGGAAAGAGCTTGCATCCAAGCGCGGCCCCGAGGCAGGCGCCCACGCCCAAGGGCCTGCTCCGCTGGAAGGCAAGCACGCTCAAGGCGCAGAAGGCCAGTACCCAGATATCGGCCATGGCCAGCTCGACATATTCCCAGCTCAAATGGCGGTCGAGGAGGAGCGCCAGAATTCCAATCGCCGCTAGGTTCTTGTCTTCAAACGCCCTCCAGAAGAGGCACGCCATCGCCACCAGCGTTACGGCGTAAATTGCTATTTGCAGGCCAACGATGGCGCATGGCTGCCCCAGCGGCGCAAACAAAGCCGCGACATCGATCAACAGAGGGCCGTACTTGTAGCCAAGGAGCCGCGTCTCGCTAAGGAGGCTCTTGCCGGCCGTTGCGGTAGGAAGCAACTGTTTGCGCAATTCCGGATCAAGCGTGCGGCCGTAGCGCGCCAATGCCTCCGCGGTGTTCTCAGCGGGAATGCTCACAACAATTCCTTCGGCCCGGCGCTGAGCGGTGCGCCCTTCGTAAGCGCGCAGGTCCGTAAGCGCGCCCAGACCGTAAGGATTCTCTCCCTTCCAGAGCAGCCGGGCCGAAATCCAGAGCGCCGGCCCTTGATCCATCTCGATTTCATTCTTCTCCAGGCAGCGCCCAACGGTTTGGACGGCGATGCCGATATCCAGCATAAGCGCGGCAGCCACGGCCAATTTCAGGAAGCCGGCCAGCACGGCATCGGTCCGTGGCGCCGCTGGCTGAACGGCCGCGCGCGGCCAGAAGCGAAGCAGGATGAGGCCGCACAATAGAACGAGAACAATTGCTCCTCTTGCCAGTCCGTAAGTCCAGTCCAGCGGGAACAGGAGTGCAAGCAACAGCTCGATTGCGGCAATCGCCGCCAGCGCTTTAATGGATGGTGCCACGCGGCCACTCGCTTCTTATGTCTTTTGCCCAGGCGACAGCCCCATTCAAGGAGCGGCAGCGCGAGCCGGCCGGGCCGCGCATACCAGCCATTCAAGCGAACTTAATACGTCTTTCAGGTAAGCTAACGCCTTGGGCTTGCGCAGGCCGTGTTTGTTTGCCAAATTGCGCCAGAGATCCAGTTCTCCCGTTACCTGCACATCGCCGGAGTTTCCCATGGTTCAGCTCTCGCTGCCGAAAAACTCAACAGTCCGCAAAGGCAAGGTCTGGAACAAGCCGGAGAGCAAGGCTGGGGCGCAATGGCGGAAGTTCGAGATCTACCGCTGGAATCCCGAGACGCCGGACAACCCGTCCATCGACACCTTCCACATCGACGTGAACGATTGCGGCCCGATGGTGCTCGACGCGATCATCAAGATCAAGAACGAGATCGACCCGGCGCTCGCCTTCCGCCGCTCCTGCCGCGAGGGCATCTGCGGCTCCTGCGCCATGAACATCAACGGCGCCAACACCTTGGCCTGCACCCAGGCAATCAAGGAGATCGGCGGCACGATCCGCATCTACCCGCTGCCGCACATGGACGCGGTGAAAGACCTAGTGACGGATCTTACCAACTTCTACGCGCAGCACCGCTTCGTGGAGCCCTGGCTTCAGACCGAAACGCCCGCGCCCGGCAAGGAATGGCGGCAGAGCCGGGACGACCGCGCCCAGCTCGACGGCCTCTACGAGTGTATCCTGTGCGCCTGCTGTTCCACGTCCTGCCCGTCCTATTGGTGGAACAGCGACCGCTATCTTGGGCCGGCCGCGCTCCTCCAGGCCACGCGCTGGGTCAAGGACAGCCGCGACGAAGCGACTGGGGAGCGGCTCGACGCCCTGGAAGACCCCTTCCGGCTCTACCGCTGCCATACGATCCTCAACTGCGCGCAGGTCTGTCCCAAAGGGCTGAACCCCGCCAAGGCCATTGCCGAGCTGAAGAAAATGCTGGTCGAGCGGCAGCTTTAGCCGCCTTCATCGCAAGAGGCTTCCGCCCCAGCANNGCACCGGAACTTTGGCATCCCGCCAAAGACGGCTCAGGAAAGCGTCACAGGCGCTACCCACCAGCCGGGATGCTCGCGGCCGAGCGCTTCGGCGGCGCTTTTTGCGTTTTCCTGCGTGGGAAACAGGCCGAAGCAGGTTGGCCCGCTGCCGGAAAGCCGCGCAAGCAGACAGCCCTCCTGCCCGCGGATCGCGGCGAGCGTGCGCTCCACGGCGGGTTCGATCGCCACGGCGGGCGGCTCCAGGTCGTTGCGCCCGTGCTGGAGTGCTGCGGCAGCCTTTTCGGGGCTTGTAAAATCCGCGTCCGCAAGCGCGGGGGACGGTGCTTCGCCCGGCAGCAGCGGGCCTGCGTTCAGCCGCCTGAAAACCTCGGCGGTGGAGACTTTGATCCGGGGATTGACGAGGATCGCGGGCAGCGGCGCGATATCCGGCGCTGGCGTGACCCGCTCGCCAAGGCCGCGCATCCACGCGGCGCGGTTATAGAGGCAGACCGGCACGTCGGCACCGATGGCGGCGGCCTTTTCGATAAACCCTTCCACGCCGCCCTGATGGCCGCAAGCCTTCAGCAAAACTCGTATCGCGGCTGCGGCATCCGAGGAACCGCCACCAACGCCCGCCGCGACGGGGATGTTTTTTTCCAGGCGGAACTCGCCGGAAATTTCCCGCCCAAGCCAGCCTGAGACCACGCGCTTGGCCTTCAGAATGAGGTTTTCGCCGTCGATAGCCCCGCCAAAGGGGCCTTCGATACTGAGACGGTCTTCCAGCCCTGGCGTGAAACTCAGGCGATCGTAGAAGTCCGCGAACACGACCAAGCTGTCCAACTCGTGATAGCCGTCAGGCCGCTTGCCCAGAACGTGGAGCGTGAGATTGATTTTGGCGCGGGCCTGTTCGCCGAAGGGAGACAGCGTTGAAGGATTAGTCATAGTCAAACCAGTTGCCCCCCATCGGCGCGGCTCCCCTCACCTTGTCCCCCACAAGCTCGCCTTGGCGAGCTTGTCTCTCAAAGTGTCCGCATCCGCAAGCGGATGGAGAGGGGACGCCCTCTCAGCGGGTACAGCCGGACTCCCTCTCCCATAGGAAGAGGGCTGGGGTGAGGGGTTGTGCGCTTAGTTTCGTTCGCTAGCCCGGTACTAGACGGCGGAAGCGGATTTGTCGATGCTTCCGCCGCAAATCTCAAAGGCTGTTGCCTTTCGGGCGGTACGGTGCCGCTCAGGGTGTCTTCGTCTCGGGCAGTGCCGTTGGGGCAGGGGCGGGAGCCGGGACCGGGGCTGGCGCGGGAGCCGGTGCGGGTCCCGGTTCAGGTGCCGCCGCGGCAGGCTGCTCCGCCTGCGGCACCTTGTTGAGTTCGGCACGCGGACCGGAATCGTCGGCAAGCCCAGCCTCGATCTTCCTCTTGATCTTCGCGGCGTCCTCTGGCTCCGGGTTCAAGGTCAGCGCCTGCGTCCACTGGAATTTGGCCTCAAGCTTCCGGCCAAGCCGCCAGTAAACGTCGCCCAAATGGTCGTTCAAGGTCGGGTCCTCGGGCCGCAGCTCCACCGCCTTGTCGAGATGCTTGACCGCTTGGTCGTAATCCTTTTGCAAATAGTAGGCCCAGCCGAGGCTATCGATGATGTAGCCGTCGTTCGGCCTGAGCTTGACCGCCTTCTTAATCATATCGAAGGCCTCGGGAATATTCATGTTCTGGTCGAGCCATGAATAGCCCAGATAGTTTAGCGTGGCGCCCTGCTCGGGATCGAGTTCCAGCGCCTTCTTGAAATCGGGCTCGGCCTTGGCCCATTGCTTCGAGCGTTCATGGGCGACGCCACGCGAGTAGAAGAGCTGCCAGTCCTTCTTTTCCGGCGTGCCCAGCAGCGCGATCGCCCGGCCGTAATAGCCGATCGCGGTTTCATAGCTCTTGCGCCCGCTTTCGATCAGGGCGGCCGATTGCAGGAGCTGCTGATTGTCCGGATGTTTCTGCAGCAAGGCGGCAAGCAACGCGGACGCCTCGGCGTCCTTCTTCATCGAATTGAGATAGAGCGCCTTGCGCATCTGGGCGTTGACCCAGAACGGCGACTGCTCCTGGATCTTGTCGATGAGGAAAATCGCCTTGGTGTAGTGCTCGATATTTCCATAAAGCTCGGCAAGCTCCAGCTTGGCGATATCCGAATCCGGGTTCAGCATGAGCGCGAAACGGAAATAGATCTGGGCGGCATCGACGCCGTTGTTGGCGGCCAGCACCTGCCCGATGCCGAGGAAGGATTCGGCAAGCCCCTCTTCGACGTCCGCCACCATGAGCTTGGGCGTCTTGCCCGCCTTGAGTTCGGCGTACACCACCTTGCCCATCGGCGTCTCCTGGGCGCCGGCCTCCTGCAGCAGGGCCAGCGCCTCCTGCGGGTTGCCCCAAAAGGCGATGTGGCGGGCGTAGGCCTCTGCGATCCGCAGATTGGGCGCCTTCTTGTCGTAGACGGCTTTGTAAGCCTCCTCGGCCTGCGTCTTGCTCTTGCCGGCGTCGGCCACGAAGGCGCGCTGAACCGTTTCGAAATGGGTGGCCCAGGCGGATTTCCCCGCGGACTGCAACGAAGCGATGGCCTTGTCGGCGCGGCCAAGGGCGACCCCAGTCCAGGCACGCGCGAGCTTGATGGTCGGCTCGTCCTGGGAGGCGGTGCGCTGCGCGGTCTTGAAGTGCTCGTCGGCGGTCAGGAAGTTCTTTTGCTTGAAGGCATCCGCGCCAAGAAAGATATGGGCGATGGAGTTGTCCGGCTGCCGCTTGATAAGGCGCAGCGCATGGACCTTGGCCTCGGCGTAATTCCCAGACGCCAGCTCAAGCTGGAAAGCCTCGTCGAGAATGTCTTCGTTGGCGGGGTCGAGGGTTAGCGCGCGCCGGTAATACTGCGCCGCGCTGTCGCTGTCGCGGGTGGCGCGCGCGACATGGCCCGCAAGGTAGCTGCCCAGCAGCGAGGTGCCGCTCGGGGCCTCGATAACGGTGGCGGGCCGGCTCTTGGCTCGCAGTGCCTGGGCCGCGGGCGCCGTGCCTGTCATCAGCACCGCGAGCGCGATCAAGGACGCAGCCTTCCTGAACGGGGAAAAACGGAACGCCTTGGCTTTTTCCGGGTAAAGCATTTAGGGGGTCTGCCCTTTCGAATTTCAATTGCGCCGCCATGGCGGCCTGCGGGCCGGTATTAACGCAGAGATAGGTTATCGCCACCGAAGTGTCAAAGCGCGCCATGCTACCTGGGGCTTCAGCGGCTCTGGCGGCATCTCCCGCGCGGCATGCGCCAAACCGCACAATCCAGCTACATTGGGACGAAATCGCGGCCGGCGCCGCCTGCAGGCGCTCGATTGCCCCAGCATAATTGGCCGGAAACGCGGAAGATGGATAGAACGCCGGAAGCGCTTGCGCTAGGATGCGCGCGGGGCGGAATAATACGAAGCGGATCTCCCCTCACCCTGTCCCTCTCCCAGTGGGAGAGGGGACGCCTTCTCAACGGGCATGCCCGGACTCCCTCTCCCACGGGGAGAGGGCTGGGGTGAGGGGAGATCCGCTTAGTTCGTTGCGAGGGGAGTTTGCATGCGAATTTTAGCGGCGGTTGCGGCGGTTGCGGCGGTGCTGGCAGGGACGGCGCGGGCGGAGGATTTGCCCGATCAACGGCCCATGCTGCGGATCGAGCCGGGGATGCATACGGCGACGATCGCGCGCATTGGCGTGGATGCGGCCTGCACGCTGATGGTGACGGGCTCGCAGGACAAGACGGCGCGGCTCTGGAAGCTGCCGCAAGGCAGGCGCGGCGGGCCGGAGCTGCTGCGCACCTTGCGCGTGCCCATCGGCGAGGGCAATGACGGCAAGGTCGATGCCGTGGCGCTATCGCCGGACGGCAAATGGGTGGCGGCGGGCGGTTCCGAGATTAAGGGGCGCCCGCATTCAAAGGGGGCCGTGTACATCTTCGAAGCCGCCGCAGGGCCGCTCGTCGCACGGCTCGGACGCCTCGACGGTGTAGTCTTCCAACTCGCCTTCTCGCCCGATGGCAGCCGTCTTGCCGCAACACTTGGCCGCGGCGAAGGCATGCGGCTTTGGGAGACGGCGGACTGGCGGCTTCTCGCCGAAGACAAGGATTATGGCGGCAAAGACAGCTACGGCGCGGCTTTCGATGACGCAAACCGGCTCCACACCGTGGCCTATGACCGGCAGATCCGCCGCTATGACGCGGATGGGCGGCTCGAAGCGAAGGGGCCCGCGCTTGGCGGCGAGCGTCCATTCGGCGTCGCGGTGCCTGCCGGCGGCGGCAAACTCGCCATCGGGTATACGGACACAACTGCGGTTGAGGTTTACGATGCGCGCACGCTGGAGCGGCTTTATGCCGCCAGCACGGACGACATTTCTGGCGGCCGTCTCGCCAGCGTCGCCTGGTCCGCCGATGGCGCGCGGCTTTATGCGGGCGGGCGTGGCCAGAGGATAGATGGAAAAGATCACGTTGTGATCTGGCAAGACCAGGGCCGGGGCCGCCGCAGCGAAGCGCCGCTGTCGCAAAGCACCATCATGCAGCTTCTGCCCTGCAGTGACGGTATCGCGGCGGGGGCGGCCGATCCCGCCTTCGGCCTGATCGCGGCGGATGGCGGCAAGCGCGTCTGGCAGGAGGGCGTCACCGCCGATTTGCGGGGCAAAAAGCGCGATGCCTTCACGCTCTCCGCCGATGGAGCCCGCGTGCGTTTCGGGTTGGGCCAGGGCGACGCAACGCCGGTACTGTTCGATCTAGCCGCGTTCACGCTTCTCGATGCGAACGAAGCCGTGCCCGGCCTTGCCGCGCCCATAACTTCCGGCCTCGCCGTCAACGATTGGGAGAACGACTACGCGCCAAAGCTGAACGGCAAGCCCATCGCGCTTAAGGATTACGAGAGATCGCGCGCGCTCGCCATCGCGCCCGACGCTCAGCGCTTCGTGCTCGGCACAGAGTGGAGGCTGCGTGCCTATCGCACCGATGGCGGCGAACTGTGGCAAAGGCAGGTGCCCGGCGTCACCTGGGGCGTGAACATCGGCGGCGATGGCAAGCTCGTCGCGGCCGCTTATGGTGACGGCACCATCCGCTGGCACCGGCTCGCGGACGGGCAGGAATTGCTCGCGCTGTTCGTCCACGCCAAGGACCGGCGCTTCATCGCCTGGACGCCGCAAGGCTACTACGCAGCCTCGCCCGGCGCGGAAGACCTCATCGGCTGGCATGTGAACCGCGATTGGGAGCATGCGCCCGACTTCTACCCCGCCTCGCGCTTCCGCGATCAGTTCAACCGGCCCGACATCGTGAAGCGCGTGCTGGACGATCTCGACGAGGATAAGGCCATCGCCGAGGCCAACCGGCTCGCGGGCGCACAGGCAAAGCCGGCGCCCGATATAGCGAAGCAATTGCCGCCGTTGATTACGATCCTCTCCCCCGGAGAAGGCAGCACCTTTGCCGGCGACAGCCTCGCCGTGAGTTATACGTTACGCTCGCCATCGGGCCTTGCCGTCACCGGGGTAAGCGCGCTCGTGGATGGCCGCCCCCTGTTCAGCATGAAGGGCCGCATTGCAGCCAGCGCCTCGGACGACAGCGAAAGCGAGCTGACGCTGCCGGGCCTGCCTCAGCGCGACCTCACGCTCTCGCTCGTCGCGCGTGCGGGCAATGTCGAAAGCACGGCCTCCAGCGTCCGCCTCAAATACAAGGGCGCCACACTGGAGCCGGAGCCGGCGAAAGAAACCGAGCCGTCGGTTTCGCTTTATGCGCTCGTGGTGGGCGTGGCCAAGTTCAAGGACCCGGCCGTGCCGCAACTTGCCTGGGCCGGCAAGGACGCGCGCGACTTCGCCGCCGCGCTCAAGGGGCAAAACCGCCTCTACCGCAAGGTAGAGATAAAGCTACTCACCGATGAGGACGCGGACAACGGCTCCATCATCGACGGCTTGAGCTGGCTTCAGCGGCAGGTTGGGCAAAGCGATGTCGGCGTGGTGTTCCTCGCGGGCCACGGTGTCACCAGCCCCACCGGCGACTATTATTACGTGCCCTTTAACGCCAGGCTGGAGGAGGTGGCGGGCGTACGGCTACCGTCGCGCGGCACCTCCGTACCCAACGACGAAATCTCCCGAACCTTGAAACAACTCGCGGGCAATGCGCTGTTCTTCTTCGACACCTGCCATTCGGGCAAGGCGACCGTCACCTCCCGCGGCTTCCAGGATTACAGCAAGCTTATCAACGAGATCGCGGGTTCGGCCAACGCCGTCGTGCTCGCCAGTTCGACGGGCGCGGAGCTTTCGATCGAGAGCGGGGAGTGGCAGCAGGGTGCGTTCACCAAGGCGCTGCTGGAAGGCCTGGCGGGCAAGGCGGACCAGATGCCGAAGAACGGCGTCGTGACCGTCGACGAGTTGAACCTCTATGTGAAGGAGCGCGTGAAGGAGCTGACCGGCGGCCTTCAGCATCCGGTGGACCTGAAGCCCAAGGAGGCGCGCAACATACCCTTCGCCATGGTGCCTTGATGCGTCCAACGGGCGGTTCCGCGGTACGGGATGGCGCCTTGAACTAAGGGAATCTCCCCTCACCCCGGCCCTCTCCCCATGGGAGAGGGAGTCCCGCTGTACCCGTCGAGAAGGCGTCCCCTCTCCCATTGGGAGAAGGACAGGAGGGGAGATACGCTTCGTTCGTGCCGCAACCCCGCAACCTGCGGATGCGTCCGGCTTTCATTGCGGAAGCTGCTTGCGTCTGTGCGAGTTCTTAAACGGCAGCAGTATCTTACGCCGCGCCGCGCGCGGGGTCGCGCAAGCTGTACCCCCGGAACGCCGCACAGGCGATTGTGCACCTGCACATTCATAGTGCGCTGCAAAAATCTGCTGGCAAATCTGGCCGTGGCGTGGCACTTTCTGGGCGTGCGCGCGGTTTTGCCGCGCCCGCTGCGTCCTACTAGGAGAAGAGCATGGGCTCCATGGATCCTAACACTTCGCATAAAAATGAGGCGGCCAAGCAGACTGGAACCGCGACGCTCACGCTGGATAATAAGCAATACGAGCTGCCGGTATACTCCGGCACCGTAGGCCCCGATGTCCTCGATATCTCTAAACTTTATGGACAATCGGGCGCGTTCACCTACGATCCTGGCTTCACTTCGACCGCGGCCTGCAAATCCGACATAACCTATATCGACGGCGATAAGGGCGTCCTGCTCTATCGCGGCTACCCCATCGAGCAGCTCGCCGAGCAGGGCAACTTCCTGGAAACCTGCCACATTCTGCTCTATGGCGACCTGCCGAACAAGCAGCAATACCTGGACTTCAAGAACCGCGTCACCTACCACACGATGACGCACGAGCAGATGAATCGGTTCTTCTCCGGCTTCCGCCGCGACGCACATCCAATGGCGGTCATGGTGGGCACGGTTGGCGCGCTTTCCGCGTTCTATCACGACTCCATCGACATCACCGATCCGATCCAGCGCGACATCGCCTCGATCCGCATGATCGCGAAGATGCCGACCATCGCGGCAATGGCCTATAAATACTCCATCGGCCAGCCCTTCATCTATCCCCGGAACGAACTCGATTACGCCTCGAACTTCCTCTACATGACGTTCGCGGTGCCGAGCGAGGAATACAAGGTCAACCCGGTGCTCAGCCGGGCGATGGACCGCATCTTTATTCTGCACGCCGACCACGAGCAGAA
>PMBZ01000213.1:0-25599 GCA_003153975.1 Hyphomicrobiales bacterium | reverse complement strand
ACAAGAACTACGATCCGCGCGCGCGGGTCATGCAGAAGACCTGCAAAGAGGTGCTTGAGATCGTCGGCATCAAGAACGACCCGCTGTTGCAGGTGGCGATGGAGCTTGAGCGCATCGCGCTTGAGGACGACTACTTCATCGAGAAGAAGCTCTATCCNNTCGCGCGCACGGTGGGCTGGATCGCGCAGTGGAAGGAAATGATCGGCGATGCGGAGCAGAAGATCGGCCGGCCGCGCCAGCTCTATATCGGCGAAGGCCCGCGCGATTACCTGCCACTTGAGACCCGGCCTTAGCCGGGCTGCCGTTGCCGCACCGGCCGGGCGCTTCGCCGCCCGCCCGGTTGCGTGGCCCGATGTAACGCAACATTTACTCTCCTCGGCGCTCCCTGGCCCCCTTTTCGGGGCCGGAGGAGCGGCTTTCTATTTTGAAGTAATTTAGCAGAGATGTCTTGAGTAAGCGTTAAGCGGGGTGATTGCGTTTTATCTCATTGATACGCAATGGATATTTTTGGACCGCAATCGCCGTGCCGGGTGGCGGTGGAGCCCTTGTCTTGGTTAATTGCAAATATTCCCTTATATTTAACGGATGTTTTGAAACGTAGAAATTAAACAAAAGCGAGAAAAATATCGCAAAAATGCGCTCGCGGAACGCATGCCGCACGCGCGTTTACCACGTCCATATTAACCATGATAGAAGCTTACGCGAAATATACTGTTCTTTAACACCTCGGAAGCGTGTACCCGGATGGCACATCGTTCTCAGCCAGTTCAGGCCGGAAGCTGCCGTTCGAAATTGCTGAACCGTTCGTCGTGATCGGCCGGAGAATACCTATATAAGCACAAAGACGGGCGCGATACCCTGGAAGCCCCCCGCGCCGGTTGGGTCGGTACGTGACTCGTTAACTTCCCGATGCTAGAATTCGGACAATCCAGGGGGAAGAGGCAGCTTGCTCGGCCATGATACATTCAATCAGAATAATGGGATACCGGGCGTTCCACGATTTCTCCGTCAGAGGCCTCGGGCGTATCAACCTATTAGTTGGGAAGAACAACACGGGCAAGAGTTCCGTGCTCGAAGCACTGTCTCTTCTTTGGGGAAGCACAAATCTCTCCGCTCTCTGGCAAATTCTAAGCCGGCGCGGGGAGCAACCAGTAGTCGACATTCAGCCCGGACGGCCGATTCAGCCTGAAGTTGACGTCGCTCACATTTTCACGGGGCATCAGGTTCGTATAGGCACCGGATTCTCAATTTCAGCGACCAATGAAAAGCCTGGGCGTTCGATAAAGTATCATCTCGTCGAAGCAAAGCCGGAAGAAAATCCGACCCTCTTTGGCATGCTCACGTCTCAAGAGCCGGTCGGCTCCCCGATGGCATTGGCAATAACGGTGCCAGGAGTTCATATCCCCCCAATTCCACTTACCCAGCGCGGATCACTGCGCAACGATGTGTATAACCAAGCTTTCAACATGATGCGGGCCTCGCATCCGCAAGACGAGACGGCCCAGTATATCACGCCAGAGTCCCTACAGATTCAGCAACTCCATCAGTTATGGAACGAGATCACACTAAAACCTGAGGAAGATCGTGTTGTCCAGGCACTTAAGTTCATCGATCCAACGATCGAGCGGATTGCGCCCGTTACAAGCCAACTAATATTTGGTGGATTTGGATACTCTAATATTCGCGGTGGCTTTTTGGTCAGAAGAAAGGACGAAGAGCGTCTCCCCATCGGAAGCTTTGGCGATGGGATTTGGCGTATGCTGGCTTTGGCCGTTGTCCTCAGCAGGACAAGGAATGGTCTAATTTTGATTGATGAGATTGACACTGGGCTGCATCATACAGTTATGACGAAGATGTGGAAATTCATAAACGACGTTTCCAAGGAATTCAATACGCAGGTCTTCGCCACCACTCACAGTTACGACTGCGTTCATGCTTTGGCTGCAATTTGTAGCGAGAGCGAGGACGCTAGGGACATATCTATTCAGCGGATTGAGGCAGACAAAAAGGAAGCAATCCCGTTTTCAGAGTCCGAAATCAAAATTGCCGCGCGGCAGCATATAGAAATACGGTAGGTAATGTCTGCGAATCCGAACCATCTTTTGGTCGAGGACCAAGATACCTGCGGTGCTGTAATTGGTTTAATGCGCCAACATATCGGTTGGCCCGATAGCCGCGATGAATGTCCTGCATTCATCGAGGTCAGAGGTAGCAGCGGGGCCGTTCTCAATAAAAAATTCCTATCTGTGAAGATGAAGGAAAGTGGACTTGCTTCTCTGGGTTTAATAGTCGATGCCGATACAGATTTCCTGGCGAGATGGGACACCGTGAAGGATGTTTGCCGTTATCTTGGCAGTGTTCCTCCCGAGATATGTCCAGACGACGGCCTCATTCTGGATATTGGCGGCAAGAAGTTAGGTGTTTGGATCATGCCCGATAACAAATCGCAGGGTATGCTCGAAAATTTCTGTCACACACTGGTACCTCCAGAAGCGAAACCCCTATGGGAATTTGCTCGTAAGTGCGTTGAAAAAGCAGGTACAAAGAAAGCGCCCTACAACAAGGAATTCCATACAGATAAGGCACACATCCATACGTGGCTTGCTTGGCAAGATCCGCCCGGTGAAAGAATGGGAGCCGCAATCACAAAGAAGATTCTCCTACGCGGCTCGGATAGTGCGCAGTGCTTTGTTTGTTGGTTTAAGACGTTGTTTGATATTTGACGTGATTCGACGTTTTAAACTATTTCTGCTGCTGAGAATCAAACTGTCGTGATACTTTTCCATTCGAATGTCCGGTACGACCCGCAGCGGCGTTTCCAGGATTACGGCCCGCCATCATTCATGGGCCGTCTTCGTATAGAACGAAGCGATGGCGCAAGCGCCCGCCAGGAGCGCGGCGGGGCCGTAGATCGCAACCTTCGCCAGCCCCACAGGCAATTGCATATAGTTCGCGGCGAGGATGCCGAGCCCGCCGCCGAGCATCGCTCCCGCAAGGCCGAACGAGATGGAACGCCCGATTTGCGCGGCCGTGTGGAAACCGCTGCGCCGGGGGGCCTGCTCGTCCAGGAGGGCAGGCGGCTCTGTCTCCCGCAAAGCGGCCGGCTCCTGGATTGGCATCGTGGCGGCGAAGGCGGCCTCTTTCCCGGGCAAAGCCGGCGCCGCGTCTGGCGGAGTGGCGTGCGAAATAGCAGGGGACACCGGCTTCATCTGCGAGAGCGCCAGTGCTTCGCGCTCGGCTTCGGCCTGCTGGCGCACCATGTCCGGGTCCATCGCTCGTTCTTTCTACTATCTCCGCGGGAAGTTTCAGAATAAACGCGGGGTGGAAGCGCGGCAAATGGCAAGCGGGCCGCAATTGTGGAGAACGCGGGATAGCCCCGGTCGCGGGGCCGCGAAAGCAGGGGTGTACGGCCGGGGCAGGACCGCTATCATGCAACCGGATGCAAATGGATTTTCCTGGAAGGACGAGCATGGGAAGCGATGACGAAGGCGGCGGCTTCGAGGTTGAAACGGCGCTGACGCGGCTTGGCCGCAAGCCCAGCGCCTATTCGGGGTTCGTCAACACGCCCGTGTTCCGTGGCTCGACCGTGCTTTTCCCCGACGCGGAAACGCTTGAATCCCGCGAGGTCGAATACACCTATGGCCGCCCGTCCACCCCCACGACGCGCGCGCTCGAAACGGCGCTGGCAACGCTCGAAGGCGGCGCCAAGACCTTCCTCACGCCCTCCGGGCTCAGCGCGGTCTCCACGGCACTGCTGGCCTTCGCGGAAGCTGGCGGGCATATGCTGATCGCCGACAGCGTTTACTACCCGACGCGCCGGTTCGCTAGCCGTGTGCTCAAGCGGATGGGTGTGGAGGTCGAATATTACGATCCGCTGACGGGTGCGGGCATCGCAGGCCTCCTGCGGCCCGGGACGAAGCTCGTGCTAACCGAATCGCCCGGCTCGCAAACCTTCGAGGTGCAGGACATCCCCGCGATCTGCAAGGCGGCGCGCGGGGCGGGCGTGCCCGTGGCCATCGACAACACCTGGGGCACGCCACTCTATTTCCCGGCCTTCGAGCATGGCGTGAACATCTCGATCCAGTCCTGCACGAAGTACATCGTGGGCCATGCCGACGCGCTGCTCGGCGCCATCGTCTGCGACGAAGCCAGCGCGGCGGCGGTTGGCTCGGCGCACGAGGCCTATGGGCTTACCGCCAACGGCGAGGATTGCTTCCTGGCGCTGCGGGGCCTGCGCACGCTGGCGGTGCGCCTGGCGCGGCATTGGCAATCCGGGCTCGAAATCGCCGCCTGGCTCGCCTCCCGCCCCGAGGTCGCGCAGGTTTTGCATCCCGCCCTGCCCGGCGCCCCCGGCCACGAGCTTTGGAAGCGCGACTTCAAGGGCGCGGCGGGGCTGTTCTCCATCGTCCTGAAGCCCTGCCCCAAACAGGCCGTGCAGCGCATGCTGAACGCGCTCGAAATCTTCGGCATGGGCTATTCCTGGGGCGGGTTCGAAAGCCTCATCGTGCCTTTCGACGCTGGCCCCGCGCGCACCGCCACGGTATGGAAGGCCGAAGGCCGGGCTCTGCGCCTGCATATCGGCCTGGAGGACGTGGGGGACCTGAAGCGCGACCTCGAACGCGGTTTCGCGGCACTCGCCGAGGCCCGCGCATAGACGGCTCTTGAGGAGAATGGGGAAAGCCTGGATGCACCGGCACAATTGTATATTTTGTAACCTCGAAGCGCTCGATTTGATCGCGGAAAACGAGCTGGTGTTTGCCATTCGCGACAAGTTCCCCGTGAAACCGCTCCACACGCTCATCATCCCAAAACGGCACGCCACCCACATTTTTGAGACAAGTGTGGAGGAGCGCGAGGCCATCCATGCAATCGCCCTGCTATGCCGCCACGAGATCGAAAGGCTCGATTCCGGCGTTGCCGGGTTCAATTTCGGCTCGAACATCGGCGAAGCGGCCGGGCAGAAAATCCTTCACGCCCATGTGCATCTGATCCCGCGCCGTCCGGGTGACGTTCCGCCACCGCCCGCCCGGCCTTGATGCGCGATGCGGGGCTCCTCCCCGCCCGCCGGAGGAGCGAGCGGCGTCCCCGTAAAGGGCTGCATCCTTCACACTTTTGCGATTTTCCAGCTCAGCCTTCCGCCGGCCGCGCGAAACCATGCCGGCGCCAAGCCCTTTAACCGTAGCCGAAACCCGCGGTTAAACATTGCCAGCTACATATACCACTGGTTGTGAATGCAGGTGTAATTATTTGCCCGCAACTTCTGGAACATGCAAGCAGCGAGGCTCGGGCATGAAGGCGCCAACACGGCAGCGGGCGAAGGCAATCGCGCTGCCGGCAATACTGGACATCGGCAACGCGCAGGAGTTGCAGGAAAGCCTTTCGGCCGCCCTTGAGGGTAGCCCCGTGCTGCGGCTGAACGGCTCCAAGACCCAGCAAGTATCGACGCCGGGCGTGCAGGTTCTGCTCGCGGCCGCGCAAAGCGCGGAGGCCGGAGGCGGCCGGCTCGTTCTCAGCAGCCCTTCGCAAGCCTTGCAGGAGGCGTTCGGCAGCCTCGGCCTTTCGAACCAGTTGAATGAGTGGAGAGCGGCGAATGGCTAAGCGGATACTGACCGTGGACGATTCGAAAACCATGCGGGACATGGTTTCGTTCACGCTGAAGGGAGCGGGCTTCGAGGTCGTCGAGGCCGAGGATGGCGTCAAGGCGCTGGCACTCCTGGCGAAGACGAGCGTCGACGCGATCATCACCGACGTGAACATGCCGAACATGGACGGCGTGACACTGGTCAAGCAACTCCGCGCGCAGGCGAAATTCAAATCCATCCCGATCCTGATGCTGACCACCGAGGGCGGCGAGGACAAGAAGCAGGCAGGCCGCGCGGCAGGCGCCACCGGCTGGATCGTCAAGCCTTTCGCGCCCGACAAGCTGCTTCAGGTCGTCAACAAGGTCTGCCCCTGAGAACCATTGAAAGCCCCCTAAGATGTCCGCCATCGCACCAACGCTAGCCGATACGGAGCGCTTCCAGGCAACGTTTTTCGAGGAGTGCACCGAACTCCTGCAGGATCTCGAAGAGCGCCTGCCGTCCTTGCAAGCCGGGAACATCGACAGCGAAGGCCTGAATGCCGTTTTCCGCGTGGTCCATTCGATCAAGGCGGGGGCCGCGGCTTTCAACTTCACGGAGCTGGTCAAGTTCGCCCACGTCTTCGAAGCGCTGCTCGACAAGCTGCGCAGCGACCGCATCCAGCGGAGCGCGCAGGTTTTCAGCGTGATCGTCAGGGGCGCGGACCTTCTGGCGGAGCTGGTGGAGGCGGCGCGGTCCTCGCGCGCGGTGCCGCCGGGTTTGGGCGCGGGCGTCATTTCCGAGCTTAACGAGCTGCTCGGCGCGCCGGAGGATGCGGCGCCCGCCCCCGCCGCGGCGAAGGCCGTTCAGGAAGAACTGCGGCATGCCCGTGCCTACAGGATTGTCTTCGAGCCGCATCGCGAGCTGTTCCGCCATGCGAACGAGCCGCTTTTGCTCATTCGCGAGCTGAAGCACCTGGGCGAGCTTGAGACCGAGTGCGATACATCCAAATTGCCGGACCTTGCCCATCTCGACGCCGAGGCCGCCTATCTGTCCTTCGTCTTTCATCTCACCACCAAGGCACCCGAATCCGCTATTGCCGAGGTGTTCGAGTTTGTCGATCAGGAATGCGTGCTCAAGATCGAGGAGCTGGGCGCCGAGGGAGACCCGTCCGGCAGCCCGGCGACAGCCGAAGCAGCACGCGATGCCGCCCAATCGGACACAGCCGCGGCCGCTGTCCCCTCCGCCAAGGGCTCGACCTCCATCAGGGTCGATCTGGCCCGCGTCGACCGGCTCGTGAACATGGTGGGCGAGCTTGTCATCACCCAGGCCATGCTCGCCCAGCAGCTTTCCGAGAGCGGCGGCGGGCAGCGCCACCAATGGACCAAGGGCAGCGAGGAACTCGCCGCGCAAACCAGGCAATTGCAGGAATGCGTGATGGCGATCCGCATGCAGCCGGTCCGCTCGGTATTCGCGCGGATGCCGCGGCTCGTCCGGGACATCGCGGGCAGGCTCGGCAAGAAAATACGGCTTGTGACCTCCGGCGATCAGACCGAGGTGGACAAGACCGTCATCGAGGAGCTTGCCGACCCGATCACGCACATGATCCGCAACGCCATCGACCACGGCATCGAGGACGCGGACACCAGACTCGCCGCCGGCAAGCACGCGGAGGCCACCATCGAGCTTGCCGCGTCGCAGCGCGCCAGCAATATCCTCATCACCATCGCCGACGACGGCGCGGGCATAGACCGGGCGAAGGTGCTCAAGAGCGCCATCGCGAAGGGGATCGTCCGCGAGGATCAGAAGCTCGGCGACGACGAGATCTACGCCCTCATTTTCGCACCCGGCTTCTCGACGGCGGAGAAAGTCACCGAGATTTCGGGCCGGGGCGTCGGCATGGATGTCGTCCGGCGCAATATCAGCAATATCGGCGGCCGTATCAATATCCACACGACGCCCGGCAAGGGCACCCGCTTCACGCTGGTGATCCCGCTGACGCTCGCGGTGCTCGACGGCATGCTGGTCGCGGCCGGCGAGGAGAAATACATACTGCCGCTCAGCAGCATCGTCGAAAGCATCCGCCCCAGCCGCGCCCAGGTGCGCACGATTTCGGGCGGAATGCAGGTCGCGGCGATTCGCGGCGAGTACATCCGCCTCATTTCGCTGCACCGCATCCTCAACATTCCAGGCAAGGTTCCCGATCCCTGGAAGGCGCTGGTGGTGGTCATCGAGACCGAGAACGGCTCGAAGGCGGGGCTCGTCGTCGACGAGTTGATCGGCCAGCAGCAGGTGGTGGTGAAGAGTCTTCTCGAAAACTTCGATGCCGTGCGCGGCATCTCGGGCGCGACCATCCTTGGCGACGGGCGCGTGGCGCTCATCCTCGACCTCGAAGGCATTTGCGCGCTGCCAGAGCACTGGCGGGCGGATGGGGGCGCGGACGAACTGGAGCCCGTGGCAAACGCGCCAGACGGCGGCATCGAAAGCGCAAGCATGCCCATGAGCGTTCCCAAACGGGCGCATGCGCCCGGCGCACCCGAAATCCACGCCTCAGCCTGACCGATCCCAGATGGAGACTGCAATGACGGCAACACAAGCGCCACTGCCCGCCGAGGCCTCCCCAGCGAGGCAGGAGAAAGCCCAGAACGGCGGCATGAAGCAATTCATCAGCTTCAAGATCGGCGAGGAGGGCTACGCCATCGACATCATGGCCGTCCGCGAGATCAAGGGCTGGACGGAGACCACGCCGCTGCCGAACCAGCCTGAGTACATTCTAGGTGTGATGAACCTGCGCGGCATTATCGTGCCGGTTTACGATCTGCGCTGCCGGTTCGGCATGGGGCTTACCGAGGCTTCGCGCTCGCACGCCATCATCATCGTATCCGCGCAAGACCGGATGGCGGGCCTCCTCGTCGATGCCGTCTCCGACATCCTCACCATCGACAGCGGCAAGATTTGTCCCGTGCCCGAAGCCGAGTGCGGCGCCTCGGCGGACTACCTTTCCGGCATCGTTCCGGTGGGCGAAACCATGGTGGTGATCCTGGCCCTCGACAAATTGCTGGTCAGGGGCCACGGCACGCCTTCCTCGCAGATGAGCGAGGTGCAGCAAGCGGCATGACCACAATCCGGCGTCCGCCAGGACAGGCAAAGCCAGGACCGGAACTTCAACGATACGGGTCAGTACTTAGCAAACCTAACGCTTAAGCAACAAGGGATCACCAATGGCTCAATCCGCACCGAAAGCGCGCAAGCCGAAGGCAAAAGCTGCAACGAACAGCTCGCCAGCGGTCAAGGAGCGCGCGCCGAAAGCAAGGTCCGCATCCGCCGCCCAAGCCGATGCCAAAACCCGCCAGTTTAACGAGCAGCTGCGCCGGGCTCTCGACATCGTGTCGAACCCGACCATGCTGATCGACCGCGATTTCAAGATCACCTATGTGAACGAGGCTTCCAAGGCGATTTTGACCAAGCACCGCCATCTTTTCGAGGGGCTGACCCGGGATTTCGACCCGGAACACATGATCGGCATCTGCATCGACGTCTTCCACAAGGACCCCGCCAAGCAGCGCCGCATCCTGGCCGATCCCTCGGGGCTCCCGCATCGCGCCGACATCAAGGTTGGCCCGCTCACCTTTGCGCTGTGCGTGAGCGCCACCTATGACGAGCACGGCGTTTATAACGGCAACGTCTTCGAGTGGAACGACGTCACCGAGCTGCGCGAGCTTACCACCAACGCCAAGGGTGTGATCGACGCCATCAGCAGGGCACAGGCCGCGATCGAGTTCCAGCTCGACGGCACCATCATCACGGCGAACGAGAATTTCCTCGATGCCATGGGCTACACCCTGAATGAGATCAGGGGGCACAAGCACAGCATGTTCGTGGAACCCGCCTTCAGGAACTCGCCCGAATACCATATGTTCTGGGAGAAGCTCGGGCGGGGCGAGTTCGAGGCCGGCCAGTATAAGCGCATCGGCAAGGGCGGCCGCGAGGTTTGGCTGCAGGCCAGCTACAACCCCATCCTCGATGAACACGGCAAGCCTTACAAGGTCATCAAATACGCAACCGATATCACCGTGCGGAAGCTCGCCGAGCTTCAGGCGCAGGCTGCGTTGCAGGAGGCCGTGCAGCAGACCCAGGAAGTCGTCGAGGCGGCGCAGCAGAACGACCTGACCAAGCGCATCCCGATGGAGGACAAGACCGGCGATCTCGAAAAGCTGTGCACCGGGGTGAACGGCCTTCTCGACACGATGACGGGCGTGATAGCGACGATGCTCCAGTCCTCGTCGACCGTATCCTCGGCCGCCGCTGAAATCGCGGCCGGCACCAACGACCTAGCCCAGCGGACCGAGCAGCAGGCCTCAAGCCTTGAGCAAACCGCCGCGTCCATGGAAGAGATGGCCGCGACCGTCAAGCAGAACGCCGACAACGCGCAGCAGGCCAATCAGCTTGCCGTCAACGCGCGCTCCACAGCGACGGATGGCGGCTCGGTCGTCAGCAAGGCCGTGGAAGCCATGGAGCGCATCGAGCGGTCCTCCGACAAGATTTCGGAGATCATCAGCGTGATCGACGAGATTGCCTTCCAGACCAACCTGCTGGCGCTCAACGCAGCCGTCGAGGCGGCGCGGGCGGGCGATGCCGGCAAGGGCTTCACCGTGGTTGCCTCCGAGGTGCGCTCGCTCGCACAGCGAACGTCGGTCGCGGCGAAGGACATCAAGGGCCTCATCGGCGAAAGCGGACGCCAAGTGAAGGAAGGCGTCAAGCTGGTCGGCAATGCCGGCGCCTCGCTTGGCGAGATCGTCACCTCCATCAACCGCGTGGCCGATATCATCGCCGAGATCGCGGCGGCAAGTAAGGAGCAGGCGACTGGCGTCGAGGAGATCAACAGGGCCGTGACACAGATGGATCAGATGACCCAGCAAAACGGCGCCCTCGTCGAGGAAAGTGCTGCTTCAAGCCGCACTCTGCAGGATGAAGCGCAGACCATGTACGAGAATATGTCGGCCTTCCAGATCGGGGAGGCGGCCGGCGTCCAGGAGAAACCCGCGGAAGTCCTGCGCCCGGCTAAAGCAGCGCCGGCCAAGAAGCCCATTGCCATAACGCCTCCCAAGTCCATCGGAACACGCACCAGTCCCGGCCGCAATGGCAAGCCCGCGCCGGCGGCCGCCTTCCACGCGTCCGGCGGCTCCGACCACGACTGGAAAGAGTTTTAGCGGCTGAAACGGGTTGCGGCCTGGGGACGCGGCAGCGCACCCAGGCCCTCCCCTGCAATGATGCAATGAGCGTGAAGCCGATGTCCATGCGTACAACCGCCCTTTCCCCCGCCGACGAATTTCCGTTCACCCAGGCGGATTTCAAGACGATCGCCGATCTCGTCTACGAGCACAGCGGCATCGTCCTTGGCGATCACAAGCGCGACATGGTCTACTCACGGCTGACGAGGCGGCTGCGCGCCTTGCGCCTGCGCACCTTCCGCGAGTATTGCACGCTCCTGCACGGCAGATCGGGCGAGGAGGAAATCAGCTCGCTCATCAACGCGATCACCACGAACCTCACGAAATTCTTCCGCGAGTCCCATCATTTCGAGCATCTCCATAAGACAGTGCTCGCGCACATTTGGAGAACCACGATTGGCGCGAAGCCGCGTGTCAGGGTTTGGTCCGCGGCGTGCTCGACTGGAGAGGAGCCGTACTCCATTGCCATGACCGCCATGGCGTCCCGGCGGGAGGCCGGCCGCGAGTGGGATTTCCGCGTGCTTGCCACCGACCTCGACACTTCCGTGCTGAACAAGGCGATGACGGGCGCCTATCCGGCCGCGGCACTCGAAGATGTGCCCGCCGGGATGCGCGAGTCCGGCTTCGCGCCCACACCTAGCGGCGTCCGCGTCGCACCGGACATTCAGGCCCTCATTACGTTCAAACAGCTCAATCTCTTGGGTCCCTGGCCGATGCGCGGGCCGTTCGACGCGATCTTCTGCCGGAACGTGATGATCTACTTCGACGCAGAGACGAAGGCCAAGCTTGTCGAGCGCCTGCATTCCCTGCTCAAGCCAGATGGCTGGCTCTATGTAGGCCACTCCGAGTCGCTTCTCGAACAGCAGCACCGCTTCAGGCTGTGCGGCCACACCATTTATCAGAAGACCGGCTCATGAACGCACACCGCAGGAAAAAGGTATTACCCCATGAAGTAGGACCGGCCAGCCCCGGACGGCGCATTTATAGCGGGCCGGACGGCGAATACTTGACGCGCGTGTTGCCGGGAGAAACCCACACCACCGACGAGCCCAAGGAGACGATCGTTACGATCCTGGGCTCTTGCATCGCCGCCTGCGTGCGGGATCCCATCACGGGCATGGGAGGGATGAACCATTTCATGCTGCCAGTAAGCGAAACCGGCCTGTCGAATACCGATCCATGCAGCGCCGCCACGCTCTACGGCAATTTCGCGATGGAAATGCTCATAAACCTGGTCCTGGGGCACTCGGGCTGCCATCGCTCGCGCCTGGAGATCAAGCTTTTCGGCGGCGCGAACTTTACCCAGGGACCGGCCATGATCGGCAAGCGGAACAGCGACTTCGTTCTGCGCTACCTCGCCAACGAAGGCCTGCGCGTCACCGCCGCCGATCTCGGCGGCGGCTACGGCCGCCGCATCCACTATCACCCAGCTAGCGGTAAGGTTAAGCGGCTATTTCTCATGGGGGCGAGCGAGAAGCGCGCCGAGGCGGAGGAACGCCGGTACCAGGCATCTCTGCGGGCGGCGCCAGCGGAAGGCCCCATTCAGCTTTTCGATTGAGGGGATATCAAGTGAGGCAGAAGCCAATCCGCGTACTTGTCGCCGACGATTCCGCCCTGATGCGGGAGCTGATTACCAGTATGCTGTCCTCCGATCCCGGCATCGAGGTGGTGGGTGCGGTGCCCGACCCGATCGTGGCGCGGGAGAAGATCAAGCAGTTGAACCCCGACGTACTGACTCTCGATGTCGAGATGCCGCGCATGGACGGCATTTCCTTTCTCGAAAAGCTTATGGCGCTGCGCCCGATGCCCGTGGTCATGATCTCCTCGCTGACCCAGGAGGGTGCGGACGCCACCCTGCGGGCGCTCGAAATCGGCGCGGTGGATTTCATCGCCAAGCCGGCAATGAACCTGCAATCCGGCCTGCTCGCCAAACAGGGCGAAATCATCGCGAAGGTGAAGGCGGCCTCCCGCGCGCATGTGCGGCGATGGACTCCGGAGACAGCAGAGAGCGGCGCCGCCCTGAAACGGCCTCCCAACTATTCGTCCACGGAAAAAGTAGTTGTCATCGGCGCCTCCACCGGCGGCGTGGAAGCCCTCCACCACGTCATCCTTCAGATGCCTTCCGATAGCCCGGCAATCCTCATCACGCAGCACATGCCGGAGCAGTTCACGGCAAGCTTTGCCCGGCGGCTGAACAGCGCGGCGCAGATCCGCGTTTCCGAAGCCTCCGATGGAGAGCGGGTGCTGCCGGGCCATGCCTATATAGCGCCGGGGGACCGCCATCTCCGGCTCAATCGCTCCGGCGCGAACTACGTCTGCGGCGTCAAAGGCACCGAGCGCGTGAGCGGCCATTGTCCCTCGGTCGATGTGCTGTTTCACTCGGCAGCGGAATCGGCGGGGAAGAACGCCATCGGCGTGATCCTGACCGGAATGGGCAAGGACGGCGCCGACGGCCTGCTCGCCATGCGCCAGAGCGGCGCGCGCACACTGGGCCAGGACGAGCCTAGCTGCGTGGTCTACGGCATGCCAAAGGCCGCACACGATGCCGGTGCCGTGGAAGCCGAGGTGCCTCTTGCCAGGGTGGCCCAGGAAATCTTGAACCTTTCCGCGGCCGGCGGCAAACGCGCGGTCCGAATTTAACCGGCGGAAGGCTTGTTCGAGAACATCTCTTCCAAATCACTTGTAAAGAAGAAGCCGCCAATGAATACGATGCTGAAACGGGTTTCGGGGAAGTCACAGATTTCCGTGGCGGAGGAAGAAGCACAGGATTGCGCGGGATTTGCCGCCGCACAGAGCAAGGCGATCGAAACGCTGTCCGGCGAGCTGGCGCTCACTTCGCACGACATCGAGACGCATGTCCGCGAGCTTGCCCTCAAGTTTCAGAAGATGGCGGGAGCCGCGCGGACGCAAACCGAAACGGTGCAGGGCTTGATGTCGTCCGTCCAAAACATCGAGCTGGACGGCGAACGCATTCCGCTGGCGGATCTTTCAGCGAGCCTTTCCATGACGCTCACCGAGCTGGTCGAGAAGATCAATCAGCTCACCACGCGCAGCGTCGCCATGAGCGGTGCGCTGGGCGAGGTGCAAAACGAGATCCGCTCGATGCAAGCCTCGATCACACAGATCGAAAAGATCAACAAGCAGACCAAGCTGCTCTCGCTCAACGCGAAAATCGAGGCCGCACGCGCGGGCGCCGCTGGGCGTGGCTTTGCAGTGGTGGCGACCGAGATCGGCGATCTGGCGGGCGCGGTCAACGCACTGTCCGACACGGTGAAAAAGCAGATCCTGACGGTTTCCGATGGCGTACAGCGCGGAGGCAACCTCTTGAGGGAGATCTCGGCCATCGAAATGTCCGAGGAGAACGTGAACGCGCAGGCGCGCATCAAGGTGATGATGAACTGCCTGGTCGACCAAAACGCCGCCATCGCCGAGGCATTGAACAAGACCGCCGGCTCCTCGCAGGAAATGGAGCAGGCGGTCAGCGGCGCCATCGTCGGCATGCAGTTCCAGGACCGGGTGATGCAGCGCATTCAAAACGTCAACAACGCACTTGCTGTTCTAGGCCGCGCCGCCACTTCGTTCGCGGATTTGTCCGGCGCGCAAGTGGACGAAAACATCCTTCGCGAGGTCGCTGGTACCTTCTCCCTCGGCGAAATGCGCGACCGCTTTATCGCTGCGATGCAGCTCGACGGCATGCCGGTGCCCCATAATGGCAGCACTGCCACCTCCAGCGCGGACGTGGAACTGTTCTGAAGCACCCCGAACAGCCGCCACCGGCGTAATTCAAAGCGGCATCGGAGGTTTAACCCTGGAGCGTTTCGCCGCGCCCGCAATGACGGCGGCCACGATACCAGGGAACTCATGCCAGAGCAGATGCGACTGAAGCCGGGCCAGAGACCGTCATACCCGCGCACGCGCATTGGCGCTAACATAGCGTCGCGACCGCCTGCCCCACCGGACTTGCAGGCGGGCGGGTCCTGTATATAATAAGCATTATATAGAGGGAGGTTTCTCGTGCTCAAATTCAAAGTCACTACGGTCGGCGCATCGGCCGGCTTCATTCTGCCCAAGGAAGCGATGGCGCGATTGAAGCTCAAGAAAGGCGATCTAGTCTATCTGACCGAGGCTCCCGGCGGCTATCGCCTCACGCCGTATGACCCCGATTTCGAGCGCCAGATGACTTTGGCGGAGGAAATCATGCACGATGACCGGGAAATCCTGCGGGCGCTGGCGAAGTGAGCGAGTGGCGCTGTGTGAGCGCGGCTGTCGTTTATGCTATTCATGACCGGCAGATTGCCGAGCACGGGGGTGCCGATGGCGTGCTTAACGACGGCGCGGTCGAGTCAGTCCTCGCCAAGCCACGGCATCTGGCGGCCTACGGTACCCCCGATGTGGCGGATTTAGCCGCCGCCTATGCTTGTGGACTGGCCCGCAATCATGGTTTCGCCGATGGGAACAAACGCACCGCGTGGGTGGTGGCCCGCTTGTTCCTGGCCGGCAATGGCGTCAAGCTGCGGATTGCTCCGCTTGACGCCATCAAGGCAATGGAGGCGGTCGCCAGCGGGACTATGCAGGAAAGCGAACTCGCCGCATGGTTTCGCCAGCGCGTGGTGGCGTGAGGTCATCGAGTTTCGCGCGGATGACAATTGGCTGCCCGGTATTGAATGCGAACGCCATCGTCTTTCGCCGGCAGCGCCTTAGCTGGCCTTGCGCAGCGCGGCAGCCGGTTGGCGCGCAGCGTGGTGGACGCGGTGCTCCGTTACTTCGATAAGTCTCTGGGTGCTCCCCAGAATGAATCGGCTCAGGCTGGCGATCTGGGTCAGGCCACTCGAAATCGATGCCTGAAATTGTGCGAGGCTCGCCGATAAAGCATTCAGGCCGCTATGCGTGCTGCTGAGCCGCGCGCTTTCTATGTTCGCCATGACGCGCGTGACCTCCAGGCCCGCGGCCAGCTTTTGCATCTCGGAACAGGCTTGGTGAAACCGTTCCGCCCTTTGGGCGATGGTGTAAAGGCCCTCGGCCGCGCTCCCCGCATAGGCTCTGCACTGCTGCTCCAGCAGTTCCATTTCGTGCCCATTGATGGTGCCGCCGGACGAGGGTTCAGAATGGGAGAATTCCACCGTCTCTTTTTGCAGCCGCGCGACGCAGAATAGAAACAGCCCGCTATTGACGGCTTCCGACACCTTCAGCGCGGAGTCGACAAGCTCATCCATCAAACTCTTTATTTCGTTGGCGATAATACTGTAATTCACGGAAATAACGCCAATGGTGGCCGCGGCATCCCCAAGCTGTGCGGCCTGCACCCGCAGGTTCAGCGGAATGTACCTGCTCGCCGCATAGCCATCGGAAATGGTTTCGGCCTGCTTCAGGAGGTTCTGCGCCGCTTTTCCCAACGCCTCGAATTGAGGGATCGCCGCGTCGGGCATCCTGCCCAGCTCACGGTCGCGCGCCGTGATTTCCTGCGCCAGCGCGGCCGACATGAACGCCGTATAATCCCTGAAGCCCAGCTCCGCGATCCTGCCGAGCAGCATTTTCGCACTTTCGGCGGGCTTGAGCTTGCGGCCTTCCTCAGCCGGCAGCAGCGCGCGGTATTCCTGCTCGACAATGTGGAAGAAGGGACTGCTGGGCTTGAGGCGCACCGAGAGATAACTGTCGTCGATCGGGGTGACGATGGCGAAAACCCAATAATACCGGCCGTCCTTGGCCCTGTTCTTCACATAGGCGCCGATGGGCTCGCCGCGCTTTATGGTGTCCCACAATAGCCAGAAGACCGCCCTCGGCATGTCCGGATGGCGGATAATGTTGTGCGGCTTGTTTATCAGTTCATCCCAGGAATACTGGCTGATCTTCTGGAAAACGCTATTGCCGGACAGAATGCGGCCCTTTGCGTCCGTTCTCGAAAAGAACAGCTCGCTAAACTGAAATGGAACTTCTTTTTCCAGGACGGCGCTGTTGCCGCCTTGAATAGCCGCAGTTTTCATTGTGGTCACTTGCTTGGCACCGGAAGACTGGCGTGCGGCCATCATGGGGAGACAAGCTTAAGATATTTGCTAAGGCGAAGGCTCAAATGCTCAAGACGCAGGTCAAATTATCGCGCTAGTACGCCCCGGCATCGCGAGGCGGCTTTGGCGCGGTGGCGATGCTGAAACATCGTTCGTTTCCTGAAGGATTGCTTCGGGACTTCGCCGCTCCCAATGACGCGGACAATCGAAACAGCGGGATGGGAGCGAAACGCGAATGCGGCCAACCCGGCCATGCCAGATCTGCCAGATTAGGCATAATTACTGCCAAAATCCGGCAGATGGCAGCATTTCCTGTACAGCACAGAGTAAAAAAGTCCCTTAAAGTCGGGGGTATCTAACTACCAACCGTCTTGGCACGGAAATTGTTATAGGGGGCACCGGCGCCGCAACGCCAAAAAGGGAGAAGCCACCGCTTTGGGCACTATTAGTGCCGCAAAGAATGTGTGGTTACAAGGGGAGGAATTTCGACCATGGGTTGGGAATACCCGCGGCTGTCCCGCCGCGCCTTCATGCAAATGGCCGGCGGAGCCGCTGCCGGCACCGGGCTGCTTCAACCCTTCGCCGCACCGGGCCACGCAAGCGCCGGCGCGCCCGTCGAAGAGCAGAGTTACACGATCTGCAATTTCTGCTCTTCGCTCTGCAATGTGCGGGTGACCACGCGCAGCCAAGGCGGCGTCAAGCGCGCCGTCAAGCTCGACGGCAATCCGCACTCGACACTCAATCGCGGCAAGCTCTGCGCGCGCGGCCAATCCGGTTTGCGCCAGACCTACGATAGCGACCGCATCAAGACCCCGATGATCCGCGTGGAAGGAACGAAGCGCGGCGAATACGCCTTCCGTCCCGCGAGTTGGGAAGAGGCGTGGAAATACATCGATAGCAAGGCCAAGAAGGCCGAAATCAAGCCATGGGAATGGACCATGGTCGGCGGCTGGACCTCCTGCGTGTTCTACATGAATTGGGCGGTTTCGTTCGCGATGGCCAACGAGGTGCCCAACATCATCGCCTCGCCCATGCAGCATTGCGTCACCACCGGGCATCTGGGCACCGACTCGGTCACGGGCAACTTCAACATCCACGACGAGGTGCTGCCCGACTACGACAACGCGCGCTTCATCCTGCTCGTGGGGAACAACGCCTCCATCGGCGCCGTCTCGACCTGCCGCATGGTGCGCTTCGCCGCCGCCAAGAAGAACGGCGCCAAGGTTGTGGTTCTCGATCCGCGCCTCTCGGAGACCGCGGCCAAGGCCGACGAATGGATCAAGATCCGGCCCGGCACCGACCTCGATTTCTGCCTGGCGGTGCTGAACGTCATGATGGCGGAGGGGCTGTACGACCACGAGTTCCTCGCCAAGCATACCAACATGCCATTCCTCGTCACTAAGAACGAGGCCGGCGAATGGCGCCTGGCGCTGGACGGAAAGGGCCGGCCGCAGGTGGCCGAGGAGGGCAGCGGCAAAATCCGCTCGCTCGCGGCCTTCAGCAACGACAATTTTCGCGATGCGGATGGCCAGCCCGTTTTTCCGGCGCTGAACCCGGCCGCGAGCCTGGAGATCAACGGCCGCCCCGCCGTCACCGTGATGCAGGCGCAGCGCGAGGAGATCCGCGCCTTCACCCCCGAATGGGCGCAGCGCTCCACCGGCATCGAAGCGGGCATCATCCGGCGCATCGCCCGCGAGTTCGGCGCCTCGCGCCCGGCCATCGTCGATCCGGGCTGGCATGGCGCGCGCTTCGGTAACGTGCTGATGCTCAGGCGCGTGCAGGCCATGATCCAGGCGCTCACCGGCGGCATCGACGTGCCGGGCGGCTGGATGATGAGCGGGGAGTTCCATCACAAAGCCGCCGAGATGTACCGCGCCCGCGAAAAGGGCGGCGAGGCGGCGGCTCCGCTTGCGACGCTGGCGGGCATGCACTTCGCCAAGATGGTGATCGGCTCGTTCTCGCAAGGCAAGAACTTCAGCCACGGCCATCCAGGCTGGGCCTGGGCCTGGTCGGCGCAGCAAAAGGCGGCGGCCCGGCCCTATGTCGCCCTGCCCGTGATGGCCGACACCGGCCTGATCGAATCCGTCAACGGGCAGGTCGAGCATAATGGCGAGCCCTACCGCACGCGGGCGCTGATTATCAACGCAGCCAATCCGGTCAGGCACTATTATCCCGACAGCTACTGGAAGGAGATCCTGACCAGCCCCAACGTCGAGGTCGTGGTTGCCGTGGATGTGCTGCCGTCCGATACGACGCCTTATGCGGACGTTCTCCTGCCCAACTCCACCTACCTCGAACGCAGCGAGCCCACGCTCTACGCCAACGGCGTCAACCACGACCTGGCGCTGACGACCCGCTACGCGGCCATCGACACGCTGTTCGATACCGAGGAAACGCCGGACATCCTGCTCAACATGACGCGGATCATCTCGGGCGACGAGGCGAAATTCATCGAGTGGGTGGAGAAGCTGACCGGGCTTCCGGCCGAGCCCGTGAAGGAAGCGCTGGACCGCAACCGGAAGGCTGGCAAACGCGGGCCGTTCTCCGCCGCCTGCCGCGAGGTCTCCTTCGAAAAGGAAGCGCATCACGCCAATATGAGCGTGGCGCAGCTAGACGCCGCCCTCAGGCACAAGGGCGTCTTCACCAAGACGGACCGGGACGAACTGCTCAAGACCCACGCCATGCCGCGCAAGCTGCCGGTGCCGACCGACAGCGGCCGGCTCGAATTCTTCAGCCCGCTGTTCGCGAGCCTCAGGGACGGCGGCGCCACGGCACCGAACTTCAACGTGCTGGCGGGCCACGTGCCCATAACCTGCCGGGGGAAAAAACAGCCGGACGTGCCGCTCGACAAGGACGAGTTCTACCTCACCTACGGCAAGGCGCCCACGATCTCCTACGCCTCGACCAACTCCAACAACCCGGTGCTGGCCGCGATCAACCATTTCAAAGGCGGCGTCTATACCGGGCTTTGGATTCATCCGGACAGGGCGGAGAAGCTTGGCATCGCCTCGGGCGACGCCATCGAAATCACCAACACGCTATCGGGCCAGAAGGCCTCCGCGCATGCCTTCGTCACCCGCATGATCCACCGCGAGGCGGTGTTCCTCTACTCGTCCTTCGGCGTGGAGAACAAGGCCCTCACCCGCGCCGTGGGTCTCGGCACCGCCACCAATAAGCTCGTGCCCTATCAGGTCGAGCCCGTGGTGGCCGGCTTCCGCTCGCAGGAGTTCACCGTGAAGATCGTCAAGACCGGCGCCGCTGGGAGGTCCGCATGACACGCTACGCAATGGTCATCGACCTCAACACCTGCGTGGGCTGCAACGCCTGCATGGCGGCCTGCACCATCGAGAACCAGACCCCCGTCTGGGCGGGCAAGTTCCGCACCTACGTGCACGACAAGGAGATCGGCAAGGGCGAGTTCGCGCACCGGCGCTTCTTCCCCAGGCTGTGCAACCACTGCGCCAGCCCGGCTTGCATGAAGGTCTGCCCCACCGGCGCCACCTACAAGAAGCCGAACGGCATCGTCATGGTGGACGAGGAGCTGTGCATGGGCTGCCGGGCCTGCATGATGGCCTGCCCCTATGGCGCGCGCCTCGAATACACCTATGGCGACGTGACGGAGGGCGGCGGCTTCTACGGCGAGGACTTCCGCCGCCGCTCGCCCAGCGTCGACAAGTGCACCTTCTGCGACCACCGCGTGGAGAAGGGGCTGCCGCCCGCCTGCGTCGAGACCTGCGTGGGCTCGGCGCGCATGTTCGGCAATCTCGACGATCCCGGCGATCCTGTCGCGCAACTTGTTGCCTCGGGCGTGGCCAGGCCCCCGCTCGATCATCTGGGCACCGAGCCCAGCGTGTTCTACATCGACGATTTGAAGCGGGGGCGGTGATGGATCTGGTTACTTATCAAACCCAAGATATTTGGACTTGGTGGATCGCGGTCTATCTGTTCTTCGGCGGCCTGGGCGCCGCCACGCTGTCGGTTACGTTCCTCACCGACATGTACATGCAGCCGCACCGCTCGCTGGTGATCTGGGGCGCCTGGTCGGGCGTCATCATGCTGGGCCTGGGCTCCGCCATGCTGTTCAGCCACCTTCTGCACCACATCGCNNTTGGGCACGCAGTTCATCATCTGGATGATGTTCTGGGGCATGCTCTATTCGCTGCCGCACTTGCAGGAATGCGAGGGCACGGACCGCGTGCCGGGGCTGCGCTGGCTCCTGAACCGGCGGCCCATCAAGGGATTGAGCCAGCTCTGCGCCCGCTACTCCAGGGTTATCGGCTGGCTCGCCACCATCAACGGCATCGGCACCGCAGTTTATACCGGCCTCCTTTTGCAGTCCTTCCCCGCCGTGGCGCTCTGGCACAATCCGGGCGTGCCGCTGCTCTTCACCTTGTCGGCGTTCTCGACCGCCATGGCCTATCTGCTCATCATCCTCAATTTCTCCAAGAAAAAGGAGGAGGACGAGGCCATCGTCAGGCTTTACGAGCGGCTCGACCTGATGCTGATCGCGGCCGAAATCGTCGTGCTGTTCTCCATCTTCAACTATCTGCAAACCGGCAGTGCGGCGGCGCAGAAATCGCTGTCGATCCTGTTCGGCGACCTGGGCTGGCTGATCGGCTTCCTGTGCTTCGGGCTGATCGTGCCGTTCTTCTTGCAGCTCAAGGCGGTCGTCGCGGGCTGGCGGAGCAACGTGCCCGTGGTGCTTTCCGCCATGCTGGTGCTGACGGGCGGCTATCTGTTGCGGCATTATTTCCTTGTGGCAGGCGTCTATGCTTACCCCTGGTGACGTGGCGGCAGCCGCAAATGGCGCGGACCGGGCGCAAAACCCGGTCCGTGGCGGCCGCGAACTGGCGGACACCTGCAGGGTGATCGCCCTCGTGCTTGCCCAGCCCGGCGATGAGTCGAGCGCCATCCTTTCCGAGCTGGCGGAGACGCACCGCTGGCTCCAGGACGGTGCCCGCGAGATCGCCGGCCTCAGCCTTGACCGCTGGCAGGCCGGGCACATGCGGCTTTTCGTTTCGGGATACCCCAAGACGGTGTGCCCGCCATTCGAGTCGCACTACCGCCACGGCCAGCTTTGCGGCCCGGCCACCAGCGAAATCGACGCCATCTACCGGCGTGCGGGCCTTGAGCCGGCCGCCACGATCCCGGCCGACTATCTGGGCACGATGCTTGAATGCGCGGCCTGGCTGATCGACCGGACGGGGGGCGGTTGCGGGCTTCTGGCCGAGCTGTGGGTGGACCACCTCGGGGCCTGGGTGCCGCGCTTCGCGGGCGATCTCGTGGCGGGCAGCGAGCTTGAGCTGTATCGCGCGCTTGGGCGCCGGCTTACGCAGCTCTTTCTCGACGCTTAAACGCAGGACGGGCGGCGCGGTGTTAGACGACGCCCGCGAACGCTGCCGCAACATCGATCTCCCCTTCTCCCTTTGGGAGAAGGGCAGGACGAGCGGGAATGCGGCCGGCTACTCCCGAGCGATGCCTCAGCCGCAATTCGCCCGTTTCTTTTCCGCTTCCGCGCGCTGCATAATAGACTGCGCCGCCTTGGGATAGCGCTGCGCGAGTTCAGAGAAGGTCGCGCAGGCGTCGTTGTTGTTGCCGAGCCGCCTGAGCGAGATCGCGAGCTTCAAAAGCGCTTCGGGAGCCCGCTCGCTCGACGGATAGTTCGTGAACGTCTTCAAGAATCGGTCGGCGGCGGTCTTGTATTCGCCACTCACGAACGCAACCTCGCCATACCAGTATTGCGCGTTGCCCGCGAGCGGATCGGAGGGATACTCGTCGAGAAACTGCTGGAAATGGCCCTCGGCGGCCGTGTATTCGCGGCGGTTGAGTGCGCCATAGCCCTGGTCGAAAAGCGCGCGCGCCGGGCCGCTGCTGGGGCCACCTGCCGCAGGCGCGGGCGCGGGTGCTGGCGCGGCTGGGCGCGGTGCTGCCGCGCTCTGTTGCCTGGGCGCGGAGGCCGGAGCCGGCGGTGCGCCCAATGGCGGAAGCTGCTGCTTATCCTCGAAACCGCTTGCTGGCTGCGACCCGTAATCCGCATCCCCCCTTTGCTGCGAACGGGGTGCGGGGCTGCCGCCGCCGCCTTCGCCTAGGCGCGCTTCGAGGCGTTCAATTCGCTGGGTGAGATCGGCGATCTGTTCGGAAAGCTGGCGAATCTGCTCGGAGCTGGCGCCGCCGCCGGCCGCCGACGCATATCCCGAGCCGCCGCCTGCATTGCTCTTGGCGAGGGTTTCGACCGCCGCCACCACGCCTTGCAGATCCGTTATTTGCTGCTCCAGGCGCTCAAGGCGCGCGCCGCCGGCAGCCGCGCCGCCGCCGTCGGTGGGAGCCCGCATCTGCGCCGCCGCAGGCATGGCGGCAACTGCCATGGCAAGAGAGATCGAGGCTGCTGCGATAAGTCTCATGGACACGCCCTATTTTACCGGCCTTGCCCCGTTCTCAGCCGCGCGCGCCCTGCTGTCAACCGCTTTGCTGGCATGTCCCACTGCGCAGGCCGTGCGCTGTGAACGGTTGCGATGTCTCTCCCGGCTAGTTCGCTCCAGCGGGATAGAACGCGCCCGCCAGCGAGCCCGATTCCCATGGCGCCTGTACGCCAGCCGCGCCGTGCACTTTTTTGAACACGTCCTCGATCTTGACGCCCTTCTCGGCGATCGTCTTCGCCAGCGCCGCCGTATAGGGACTGTTGCCGCCCGCAGGCCCGTCCGGTGCCACTGCTCCGGGCGAGGCGGAGAATGCGATCAGGCTGCCGGCCGGCGCATCCATTTTTACCAGCCCGCCCGCGCCATGCGCATAAGCGAAGGGATTGTTGCGGCAGGCATCCACCACCACGACGGCCGTCTGTATCTCCGTGGCCGTCAGCACGTTCACGACCGAACCGAGACCCAAGCCATCGATGAAAACGTCCCGCTCGTCCTCGATTTGCTCGTCCACGGGGATAAGATAATTCTCGCCGCCCATTTGCACGGCGTGGCCCGCATAGAACACGATGGCCTTTGCATCCTTCCCCCGCTCGCGCAGCTCATCGGCGAAATCCAGAAGCGCATGCTTCATTTTGCGCTGGTTGGCGTCGTAGAAGGCGAAAACCTCGAAGCCGAGGCCTTTGAGCTTCTCAGCCATGAGCTTGGCGTCGTTCACGGGGCTGGCGAGCTTGGTGTGGCGGTAGGCGGAATTGCCGATGACCAGCGCGAGAGTCTTGCTCTTCGCTTCCTCCGCGAAGGCGGAACCTGACAATAGCAAAACAACAAGGCAAACAAAAATCCGCATGAATGCCATGCCGTATTCTCCTCAGATAGCGACCGACGTGTACAATTATATGTAAACGCAAGAAATGTTAGCAAGCTGCCCCGGGGAATTCTTCACTTTAAGTTGATCCGTGGGCAGATAAAATGTTCAGGCCGGCTTGCGTTCCAGGAGAGCGATGTAGAAACCATCGGTTCCGTGTTTTGCCGGCGTCAGGAGCAGGCCGGGCTTGCCAGCTTTGTGGCGGCTCTGAACGGGCCGGGACAGCACGCCTTCCGCGCGCGCCGCCGCGTCGAGTTCGCCAAAGCTTCTGTTTTCTTCGAGGAAGGCTTCGATCTGCTGATCGTTCTCCTGCGGCAACAGCGAGCAGGTGACGTAAGCAAGCGTGCCGCCCGGCTTAACGAGCTGCGCCGCCGTGGCGAGCAGGGCGCGCTGCTGCGCCTGCCGCTCAAGGAGCTGCACCGGCGTCAGCCGCCATTTCGCATCCGGCCGCCGCCGCCAAACGCCAGTTCCGCTGCACGGTGCATCGACAAGCACGAGGTCCATCCGGCCGGCGAATCCGGCCACCGTATCGGCGTCGCCTGGCGGAAGCGTCTGCACGTTCCGCGCCCCCGCCCGTTTCAGCCGCTCGAAAATGGGCCGGAAGCGGATCGGGTCGGTATCGTAGGCGTAGATTTGCCCGGTGTTGTGCATCTGCGCGGCCATGGCGAGCGTCTTGCCGCCGGCACCTGCGCAGATATCCGCCACCTGCATGCGCGGGCCGGCGCCCGCAAGCAGCGCCGCTATCTGGCTGCCCTCGTCCTGAACCTCGAACCAGCCGCGGCCGTGACCGGGCTCGGCTTCCAGCTTCGGGCTGCGCGCACCGCCTTCGCGTGGAGGCAGCCGGACGCCAACGGGCGAATAGGGCGTCTCCTCCGCGCCGTGCCGCTCAAGCGCTTTCAGCACCTTCTCGCGCGTCGCCTTCAAGCTGTTGACGCGCAAGTCCGCGGGCGCGCGCTGGGCGAGCGCTTGGCCCTCCTCGATGGCGTCCTCGCCGAAGGCCTCGGAAAATGACGGCTGCAGCCATTCTGGATAATCGCCCCGCACCCAGGCCGGTGCAGTCGCGATGTCCGTGTTCGCGAGCCCGTTCACCTCCTTGGGTGTAAGCGGCTCCGGGCAAAAGCGCTCGCCTGAACAAAGCCCTGCGATTTCGTCCGGCGCCATGTCCCAGGAATGGCGCAGGGCGGCCAGCGCGATGGAGCGCGGCCCGTCGCTCTCCATGCGATGGGANNAGGGACTGCCTGCGGCGCAGGCTGTCGAAGACGAGATTGCCGATCCAGGCACGGTCGGCGGAGCCCGCGAATCGGTGCGCACGGCCCCAATCTGCGAGCACGACAGAGGCGGCACGGCCGCGCGCGCCAATCTCGCCAAGAATCTCTATGGCTGCTTCAAGCCTAGCGCCGGGCTGCATTTTACCCCGCCGGGATGCTAGCTGTTGTGGGTCGGGTAGTTGGGCGATTCGCGCGTGATCGTGACATCGTGCGTATGGCTCTCGCGAAGGCCGGCATTCGTGATCTGGATGAACTCGGCTTT
>PMBZ01000025.1:20746-26993 GCA_003153975.1 Hyphomicrobiales bacterium | reverse complement strand
CCGAGCGTCGAAAGCTCCCAGTCGAGCACCGCGATGATGTGCGGAGCGTCCACCTCGAACATGATGTTGCCGATGCGGTAGTCGCCATGCGTGATCGCCGCCTCGTCCTCGGCCGGCACGCTCGCCTTGAGCCAGGCGATGAGCCGGTCCATGCTCTCGATCCCGGTGGTTTTCGAGGCCTCGTATTGCCCGGCCCAGCGCTTGAGCTGGCGCGCGGCGTAGCCCTCCGTGCGGCCATAATCGCCAAGCCCCAGCGCGCGGAAATCCACCTCGTGCAGGGCGGCCAGCGTTTCGGCGAACGCGACATACGCTTTCTTGCGCTGCATGTGATCGAGATCGGGCAGATCCGGCTTCGTGAAGATACGGCCGGGGATGAAGTCCATGAGGTAGAAGGGCGTGCCGATGACGGAGGGGTCGTCGCAGAACAGCCGCATCGGTACCACGGGCACGGGCGAACCTTTAAGCGCGGATTGCACGCGGAATTCGCGGTCGACGGCGTGGGCGGAGGGGAGCAGCTTGCCCGGCGGCTGCTTGCGCAGCACATATTTGCCGGCCGGCGTTTCGACGAGGAAGGTCGGGTTCGACTGGCCGCCCTGGAACTGCCGCAGCACGGGCTCGCCGCCGAAATCCTCCAGATGCTTGCGCAAATACCGCCAGAGCTTCTTTTCGTCGAAGCGATGCTCCGGCCTGACATCGATGAGTTCAGCCATGGACGGTACAACCCCTCACCCTGTCCCTCTCCCGCGCAAGCTCGCCTTGGCGAGCTTGCCACTCAAAAGTGTCCATATCCGCAAGCGGATATGGATGGGAGAGGGAACGCTGTTGCAGACGCTGTGCGCAATTCAAGGGTCCCTTCTCCCTGTGGGAGAAGGACAGGATGAGGGGTAATGCCCTAAGAGAAATCCGCATCGCTCACCCAATCGCCGAGAAAATCGAAGTACCGCCATCAACGAGGATGAGCTGGCCGGTAATATAGCGCGCGGCATCCGAGGCGAGGAACACCGCGACGCCCGCGATATCCCCGGGCTCGCCGAGCCGCTTCAGGCAGGTCATGTTTGCGATTGCCGCGGCGGACTTCGGGTTCTCGTACAGCGCCTTGGCGAAATCGGTCTTGACCACGCCAGGTGCTATGGAGTTCACCCGGATGCCGCGCTCGCCCCATTCCACCGCGAGGTTGCGCGCGAGCTGCGCCTCGGCCGCCTTCGAAATGGCGTAGATGCCGATCTTGGCCGCGCCGACGATCGAGACGATGGAGGAAAGCAGGATCACCGAGCCGCCGCCGCGCTCCGCCATGCCGGGCAGCACCATCTGGCAGAGCCAGTGCGTGGCGGTGAGGTTCGCGGTCAGCACTTTGTTCCAGGTTTCGTCGGAGACCTTGGAGGAGGGGCCGTAAACCGGGTTGATCGCCGCGTTCGGGATCAGGATGTCGATGCGGCCGTGCTCCCTCATCGCGTGGGCCACGAGTGCTTCGAGATCGGATTTGTGGCCGATATTGCAGGCGCACGCGGAGGCCTTGCCGCCCGCCGCCTGGATCTCGGCGACCACGGCTTGGCAAGCCTCGATCTTGCGCGAGGAAACCACGACGGTTGCGCCCATCCTCGCAGCTTCGAGCGCGATGGCGCGCCCAATGCCCCTGGAGGCGCCGGTGATGACCGCAACGCGGCCCGTAAGATCGAATAAGCTCATGGCTCCCCAAAATAAATCCCGGCGGGACTTCCAAAGTCCCCCCTCACTCTGTCTCTCTCCCCAAGGGGAGAGAGGACCCTAGAATTGCCGTCGCGGATAATTCAGGCGTCCCTTCTCCCCTTGGGGAGAAGGACAGGATGAGGGGGTCTTCCACTCTCTCCAGAGAATGCCAAGCGGCCTGGGTAGTCAACCGCGGTCCGTCCGCCGGCTTAGCCAAAATTTCGCGATCAGCGCCTGTCCTGCTTCGGCCACTTCCATTTGCGCGCCGTGACGAGCGAGACCAGCAGCGGTGCCGGCTTCCAGCGCGGTCCGAAGCGATACTGGAACATCTCGATATCGGCCAGCACGTCGGCGAGCCCGCGCAGCTCGGCATATTTCATCGGGCCGCCGCGCCAGGCCGGGAAGCCGTAGCCGTGGATGTAGATCACGTCGATGTCGCCGGAGCGGTAGACGATGCCTTCGTCGAGGATGGTGGCGCCTTCGTTGACCAGCGCATAGATGGCGCGGTTGACGATCTCCTGGTCGGGCACCCGCTGCGTACGGTGGCCAAGGTCGCGGCGGTAAGCCTCGACGATGGCATCGGCATAGGGGTCCGGCAGGGGAGTGCGGCTGCCCGGCTCGTAGCGGTAGAAGCCGGCGCTGGTTTTCTGCCCATGGCGTCCCTTCTCGTAGAAGCGGTCCAAGAGCGGCGAGCCATAGGGCTTGCCCTCGCTGACACGGCGCTGGCGTATGTGCCAGTTCACATCGATGCCGGCCAGATCCATCATCGCGAACGGCCCCATGGCCATGCCCCAGCGCGTCAGCGCCGCGTCGACATCGGATGGGCAGGCGCCTTCCTCGACCATGAGGAGGGCTTCGGTGATGTATTTTTCCAGCATGCGGTTGCCGGCAAAGCCGTCGCAATTGCCAACCGCGACGCCGATCTTGCCCAGCGCCCGCGCGGTCGTCATGGCGGTGACGAGCGCATCGGGTGCCGTCTCCTTGCCGCGCACGATCTCGACGAGCCGCATCACATTGGCGGGCGAGAAGAAGTGCATGCCGAGCACATCGGCGGGCCGGGAGGTGGCGGCCGCGATCCTGTCGATATCTAGCGTCGAGGTGTTGGAGGCGAGCAGCGCGCCCTGCCGGCACACCTTGTCCAGTTCGCGGAAGACCTGCTCCTTCACGGCCATATCCTCGAAGGCCGCCTCGATGACGAGATCCGCGCCGCCAAGCGCGCTGAAATCCACCGCGCCGTTAATAAGGCCGAGCCGCTGTTGCATGGTAGGCTGGCCGATGCGCCCGCGCCGCACCATGCTCTCGTAATTCTTTGCCACCACGCTTAAGCCCCGGCTGAGCGAGGCCTCGTCGCGGTCGAGCACCGTCACGGGAAGCCCCACGTTCGCGAAGGACATGGCGATGCCGCCGCCCATCGTGCCCGCGCCCACGACGCCCACGCTTTTGATTTCGCGCGGCCTGACATCGGGGCTGAGGCCCGGAAACTTGGCCGCCTCGCGCTCGGCGAAGAACGCATGGATGAGAGATTGCCCCTGCGCGTCGGAAAGCGCCTCGTTGAACAGCTCGCGTTCGCGCTTGAGGCCCTCCTCGAAGGAGAGGTTGAAGGCGTTCTCCACCGAATCCACACAGCGCAAAGGCGCGTGGCGGCCGCGCTGGCGCTGCTTGATCTCCGCACGTTTCGCATCGAAAGCGGCCGAGCCGCGCTCCGCCTCGATCCTATCGGCGCGCTCGCGGGTCTTGGGCGGCAGCGGCTGGCCTGCCTTGGATTTCGCAAACGCGATTGCCCCGGCCAGACGATCGCCCTCCACCAGTTCGTCGACGAAGCCGGCTTTCTGGGCGGCCGCGGCGGAGATCGGCTCGCCGGACGCGATGAAGTCGAGTGCTGCCTCGGCGCCGGCAAGACGCGGCAAGCGCTGCGTGCCGCCGCAGCCGGGCAGCAGCCCAAGCTTCACCTCGGGTAGCCCAAGCATGGTGTCCTTGGCGGCGATGCGATAGTGGCAGGCAAGCGCCATCTCGACGCCGCCGCCAAGCGTGGTGCCGTGCAGCGCGGCGACGGCCGGCTTATTCATGTCCTCGATGGCCGCGCAGACATCGTTGATGTCCGTGCCGCTGAACGTGGAGCCGAACTCGGCGATATCGGCGCCCGCCGTGAAGGTGCGGCCCGCGCCCGTCAGGACCACGGCGCAGGCCGCGCTGTCGGCTGCTGCCTGCCGCACCGCGGCCATGAGCCCGTCGCGCACGGCTCGCGAGAGCACGTTCAAAGGCGGATGATCGACCGTGATAACGCCAACGCCGTCCTTGTTCTCGTATCTGACGGGGCTCGCGGTCATGTGCCCTCCTGGCGCAATGGATAGGGGAGGTACGATATTTGAAAACAATAAATTTATGTGGCGAACCCGTCAACGGCGGCGGTGGCGGTGTCCGCTATCGCTAAAGGGAGAGTGCTATACATAGGGCATTACCCCCTCACCCCAACCCTCTCCCAATGGGAGAGGGAGTCCGGGTGTGCCCCGCTGTCAGGGCGTCCCCTTTCCCATCCATATCCGCTTGCGGATATGGACACCTTCGAGCAGCAAGCTCGCCAAGGCGAGCTTGCGTGGGAGAGGGACAGGGTGAGGGGAGATTCGCGTTGTGCAAATCGCCGGCAGCGCGTCTGCTACCAGAGGTCAGCCGATGGTGGGCTGCTGGCCCGTGGCGATGCGCTGCTGATAGAGGCCGCCGAAGTCGATCGGGTCCAGCATCAGCGGCGGGAAGCCGCCCTCGCGCGTGAGGTCGGCAACGAGGCGCCGCGCGAACGGGAAGAGTAGTGCTGGGGCCTGGATGAACAGGAAGGGCTGCAATGCGTCCTCGGGCACGTTGCGCAGCATGAAGGCGCCGGCATAGACCAGCTCGATATTGTAGAGCACACCCTCGTCGCTCTTGGCCTCTCCCTCGAAGGAAAGCGCAACCTCGAAGGCGCTGTTCGGCAGCTTGTTGACCTGCACGTTGAAATTCAATTGCAGGTTCGGATTGTTGCCAGGCCCCCGGAAGAAGCGCTGGGTATCCGGGGCTTCGAAGGAAAGATCCTTGATATACTGTCCCGCAATATTGACCTGCGGCTGCTCCCCGGCGTCTGCCTGATGGGGGGCACCGCCATTCGTTCCGTTTTTCTCGGCCATTGTCTAGATCTCCGCCATGGTTGCGATTTGCTGCGCCTGCGCGGGGCGCGCCTTAGGCAAGCGAGCTAGCACGGCGCCGATTTAACTGCAACGTCTTCCAAAAGGCGGGAGAGGCCTCGCGGGAAGAAAGCTGTTTGCTGGGGCTCGAAGTCCGCCAAGCTTCGGCGCTTAAGCTTTCGTCAACGCGCCTGCGCTAAATTGGCTCAAGCTTCGGAAGCGCCGCGAACCGCCGGTAAATGCTGGTGGAAAGGGTTGGCAGGAGGCCGCCCGGAGCGGTTTCGCGCGTTCCTTGTCCGCGTTGCCCAGTTTGTTTTCCCCGGCGTCTCTGTCTTATCGTTGCAATTTATTACTTGCGCCTCAGTCGAGCTTTCACCCGCTTGCCCTGGGAACGGTATTTCTCGCAACTCCAGCCGCAAGGCAAAGGATAATACAATGACATTCGAGCCATATCTCAGGCTAACCGGCGACGGGACTTTCGAACTTCTGGTGCCTTCCGCAAGCGGTGCCGTGCATGTCCTCCCCTATCGCTTTCACACCGCGGAAGATGCTGCCAACTGGCTCGCCAGCCGCAAGGGTTGCCAGCGCGTCAGGCGAACCCGCAGCCGCTACGAGCGCTCCAAGCGCGTTCCGGGCCGCACCCCCGCGCCCGCGTCCGCGCGCCAGGCCATCGCCTTAGGCTTTGCCGGGAAATAAGTGCGCCATCTGGCTTGTCCTTTTGTCCGCCCGCTGCGTTCCGGAAAGGGTTACATATCTTGGATATGCGCCCCTTTCCGTGCCTTGCGGGCGAACAAAATTCCGGCGCCATATGACGCACTTATTTCCCGGCAAAGCCTAAGCTCCTGCATCGCCCAGCCTATTTACCTGTGCGGCCGTCCATGCTATGGGCAAGACATGCGCAACCTTGCAGCCAACGGGATCGAGTTCATAAGCCGACGATGCGTCCGCCATCGTTGACGGCCGCGCGCGTGCCTTGACCGCCCCGCGAGCCGCCTTCTTGACACCCCTGGAAGCAATAGGTTCGCGATGACGGCGCCCGCTGTTGAAATCAGGCTGCAAACGCCTAAAGACTTACCCGCATTGAAGAAATTGAACGAGGAGAGCTTCGGGCCGGGCAGGTTCGCGCGCACCGCGTTCCGCATTCGCGAGACCGCCACGCCCGAGCCGCGCCTGAACCTTTGCGCGGAGTTGGATGGCGCCGTCATCGGTGCCGTGCAGCTTACACCCATTTCCATCGGCGGGCGCGGCGGCGCACTGCTGCTGGGGCCGCTTATCGTCGCCAAAAGCCAGACTAATCGAGGGCTTGGCATGCGGCTTATGCTCGATGGCATGGCCCGCGCGCATGAGCTTGGCTACAGGCTCGTCATTTTGGTCGGCGATCTGCCCTATTACGCGCGCGCCGGCTTTGC
>PMBZ01000025.1:0-20740 GCA_003153975.1 Hyphomicrobiales bacterium | reverse complement strand
GCCTTGTGGACCTCCGGCGTATAGTAGCGCGTGGCGATGCCGGAAGCCTTGAACAGGGCCTCGATTTCGCCAAGCGGCGTGGCGCGCGGGGCCTTATCGTTGGCGGCCCAGGCCAGCGCGAACGGCCCGCCGAAATAGGTCGGCTGGTCGACGAGATAGGCCGCCTTGTCCTGGAAGATGCCCGCGAACAGCCCCATCGTGCTGGCCAGGTGATCCGGGTGCAGGAAGGGCAGGCCGTTCTGCGTAATCGTCACGCCCGGCCCGTTCAGGCAGCGCGCGCAGCCCTCGAAGAACTCGCGCGTGAACAGCACCGCCGCAGGTCCGACCGGCTCGGTGGAATCGACGACGATTGCGTCGAAACGCTCCGCCGTTTCCGCCACATAGCGCACGCCGCCGGCGATGACCAATTCGGCGCGCGGATCGTCGAAAGCGCCTTGGCCGATGCCGGGCAGATGCTCCTTGCAGATATCGACGACGGTGCCATCGATCTCGCACAGCACCACGCGCTCGACGCTTTTGTGCTTCAGCACCGCGCGCCGGAAGACAAGGATGACTTGTCCCATGCGGCAAAGACGGCTATCGGTTGAACCCAAGCGGCGCGATTTGCCGCCGGTCCAGGGAGGGACACGATGAGATTCTCCGGAATCGTTGTTTGCATGGTTGCCATGGCGGCCGCCTCCGCGCCCTGTCAGGCCTTCAACGCAAACGCCACGGATACGCGCGCCGCGCAGGCCCCGCTGACCAGGGTTGCCAAGGCCAAGCCCAAGAAGGCCGAGCCGGTGCAGGCGAGCGCCATCACCTTCTATTGGTCGAAGGGCTCGGAGGGATCGTCGCTTTTCAGCGTGTTCCGGGAGAAGGTTATCCTGACCGTCGACGGCAAGCCCGCCGGCAAGCTCACCCAGGGCGAGTACGTAAGCGTGCCCGTCGAACCGGGGCACCACAGCTACGGCTATGAACGGGTGGCGGTATCCAGCGAAGGCGAGGAAAAGCGCGAGATCGACATAGCGCCAGGGCAGAGCGTCTATTTCGAGATCGTCGAGAGAAGCGAAGGGTTCCTGCACACTTTGACTCCGCGGCAGGTGGCGGCGGAGCAGGCTCAGGCGGAAGTGACCAAGCTCAAGACGCCCCTTCAGACCGCCGCGCCAGCGCCGGGAGTGCCGGCAACCACCCCGGCGGCGGTAGCCGCGGGGCCGGCAGGCGTGCCAGGCGTGCCGGCGATGGCGCCCCAGGCCGGCGGCAAGCCCGGCAAGAAGGGTGCGGCGCCGCAGCCTGTCGCGCAAAGCTACGTCGTCTTCTACTGGCCCAAAAGGGGCAGCGGGAGCGTGTCGTTCCTCTCCAGCCTCGCCGAGCACGTCGGCTTTGCCGTCGACGATCAGTCGGCGGGCAGCATCGCGGAAGGCGAGTATATCAGCATTCCCATCCAGCCAGGCGCGCACACCATCAGCTGGTCGAGGGCGTCCACGATCAGCTTCAACGATAAGAAGCACCCCTTAGACGTTGCGGCGGGGCAAAGCGCCTATTTCGAGGTCGCCGAGCAGCAGCAGGGCATGGTGACCGTTATCTATCCACAGCAGGTCGAGGCGGGGCAGGCGCAGCAGGCGCTGGCTAGTCTCAAGTCGCCGGCGGCGAACGATTAGCCGGGGGACGGCTGGCCTTCTTCAGGAAGAATGGCAACGGATTGCCTAAATGGCCGCCAACCGTTTCCGGTTGGTGGCCTTATCCGCATCGCCTGTGCCGTATGGAAAGCGCGGCTCGATCCATTCGCACTTCATGATCGGGCACGCAGAGGTGCGCGCGGGGATCCGCAAAACAGCTTAGGCTATTTGAGGATGCAGCATTTTCCGAAAGGAGGTCAGCAAGTGTAATATCCTCTCCTTTTCATTCCGATTTACCATTTCGTTTTGCGCCAGAGTGCTCAGGTCGATGAGGACTTCATCGATAAAATCGACTATATCGTTTCCTTCTGTTTTGAATTTTAAATTATCGCTCACCAGAATATTTCTGGCATTATCGATGCCCATAATGCCTCCTCATACAAGCAGTCAGGATTTTATCGAAATCGACGCATAAGTGCGTTGCCGATGCGGTGAATATAGTCCGCCCAAAAACGGCTGCAACCATGTGTAGGTTGTATATGCGTATGCACGCAACTTTTGCGGCGTTATCCTAGAAGCAATCGGGTTTCCGTCAGCATTGGCGTCGATCGGGAGCACCCACGCTGACAAGAAGCTGGCGCTGACTGGGAGCAGCTTCCGGCCTAAGCAGTTTCCGGGCGTCAGGGCTGCTTCCGGGGCTCTGCCCCATTATCCCATTTCAGGATCACCCCGCCTCGCGAGACGTTTTCCGTGGGCGACAGAAACTCGATGCCGCCTGCCTCCAAAGCGGCGACAAGATCCCTGAGCGTCCGCGCCTGCGGGGCGATCTGGCCAAGCTCGTAATCGGCAACGGTTGTGCGGGCGACTTCGGCGCGGGCCGCCAGCTGCTGCTGGGACCATCCCAGAATCGCGCGCGCGCCCCGGCAAAGCTCTGGAGTTATGGATTTGTTTTTACGCATTTTAAGAACCAAAATCGACTAAACCACAAGTAGTCTAATACACGCCGCGCTACCCAGTCAAACGCGGGCTTGCCACGAGCCGGGCCGGGGCTTCCTTGTCCACAGGCGCACAATTTGAGTAAAAAGCGACATATCGTCGTGAAGTATAGATTCTGAGTACAGCCAAACAAAACGAGTATTGCTGTGGCATTAATACGCCCACAGGCTGTCTCTGTTGCAACAGTGCACCTGTCCCCAACCTTACCTTTTCCAATTATCGAATACTGCTTGCGCCGTTTCGCACAAATGGGCAAAGGTTGCGTTGTAGGGATTTGCTAGTGTTACTTGCGTGCACCTAAGAAGGACCGCAACCGCGAATCCCGGTCGCGCATAACGACTTTCGGTAGCGCAAGTAATGTAATGCAACTAGAGGTTGTAAAGGAGTTATACTATGACTAAGGGGCACACCTCCATAGCCGCACTGGGCGCGGCACGCATGGCTCTCCTGGCCGGCGCCAGCGTGGCGGCGCTTTTCGTAGCAGGGGCGGCAAGCGCGCAAAATACAACGGATGGCACTCAAACGCCGCCCTCATTCACACCAACACCTTCACAGACGTACGCCATCGGTCATGATGGCACCGCACCGCACAGCCCGTCGGGCGTCGACCTGTCGACCGTCTCGATCCCGGGCGTCAGCAGCGTTTCAACGTCTCCCATGGTCTTGCTCAACTGCATTGGCATTGGTACCGGCTGCGTAGCGACGGACGGTCCGGTTCATCTGACGGTCACAAACGCCGTGAATTCTAACGGCACGCCCGCAAATCATACCTATGGCCAAGAGATCATTGGGGTTGGACCTTTAGCAACCTATACGACGAACACTGGCGCCACGATCCACGCCGTTGAGGGACTGGGTGCCAATTTAGGGATGGTTCTGGTTAACGCAACAACTGGCGTTCCTGCGGATTACGGCGTTGGCTTCGTTCAAGACCCGTTGGGGGCCGCCCAAGCAGGATATAGGTGGGTGTCTCTCAACGCCCAAGACACAAGCTCGACGGCTTCACCCACAGCAAAATGGATGGCCGCAACCTACGCAAACGACCACGTGTTCACTGCTATGGCGGCGTCCATCGCCGTTCCAGCCAATCCAGGCGGGGGGGCAGCCACTTGGTACCTGAGCGATGGCAATGGCAATCCCATTCCAGGGCTTCCCCCAATTATTCCTGGATCTCCCCTCGCAATCCAACTTAGTGCAGCTATCCAAAACCACGACATCGCCGCATACAATGCTGCGTTGGCTGCGGCTGGCATTCATGTGGTAGCGGTTTCCTCCACTGCCGCCGATCCTCATCTTACCACAAGCGCCACTCTTTACACCTACCAAGGCGCGGTAAGCTCGGCTCAGGGCACCGGCAACGGCACTGTCACCACTAATACCGGCGCGCATGCCTCCACGACTTCCCTTGCGGGCGGCGTGGTTTACGCCAACGACGCAGGCTCCACTACGGCTGTTGGCGCCGGGGGCCTTGTCACAGCAGACTCCCACGGGAATGTAACGTCTGTCGCATCTGCCGGCCTTACTGTTAAGGATGCCAGTGGCAACGCGAGCGGCCTCTCGGCAAGCGCACTGACGATGACGGACGCCCATGGCAACGCAACCAACCTCACCGCTGGCAACCTCGCGCTGACCAGCAACGTCGGTTACGTCTCGATCAGCGCGGACCCGACGATAACGGTGTCTAATTGGGCCGGAACCGACAAAACCACGATCAACAATGGGAGCATAACCTCGACCGGCACAATTACTGCTGGAACCGCCGTCAAAACCAAGGACCTGACGGCCACGGGCAACACGACGCTGCACAACCTCTCGGTTACGCCGAACTCGACCGTCTCCATGGGCGACAACCGCGTTCAGGACGTTGGAGCGCCAATCCTTGGCACCGACGCCGCGAACAAGGCCTATGTCGACAAGGGGCTCAACAAGGCCTACGAAGGCACGGCCCTCGCGCTTGCCATCTCGCAGCCCGTGTTCCTGCCCGGCCAGACCTTCGCGATGCGTGCGGGCTGGGGCTCGTATGAAGGCCAGAACGCATTCGGCGTCAGCGCCGCGGGCGTCATCGCACACAATACCTTCGGCTATGGCTCGACCGTCGCCCTCGACGGCGGCATCGGTGTCGGCTCGAATAACGGCGGCGTCGCCGGCAAGGCTGGCGTCACGGTTGGCTTCGGCGGCGGCAGTGCCCCGCTGAAGTAGCAAGAGCGGGAAGGAGCGCGCTGCCCATGTCTTAAGAGCGCTCTTTCCCAAAGCGTGCATGAGACTAGCGCTTGCGGTTTAAGTTAACCCGCCCCCCGGGGTGCCTAAGCCCGCAGGCGTTAGCTCAAGCATCGCCTCAATTCCATCGAGGGTTGCACTTAGGGTTGCCTGTCTCCGGCAACCCTTCCTTAGTTAGGGTAATGGGATGAAATTTCCTGTCCGTTTCGCTCTCGTGCTCGCCCTTGCCTTCGGCCCGCAATCCGCCATCGCGGATCAACAAGCCAAGCCGCCCGCGGCGGGCGCCGCCCCGAAGAGCAGCGACTTTCAAATGAGCGCCGTCGCCTTGACCGTCATCATCAAGGACGCGATCATCGCCCTGCATCAGGCCAATATGACTGGAAACTATTCGGTGCTCCGGGACATGGGCTCGCCGGTTTTCCGGGAGAACTTCGACCAGACGCGGCTTGGCGGCGTATTCGCGAACCTGAGGGCGCGGCAAATCGATCTAAGCCCCGCCTATTTTCTCTCGCCGAATTTGTCCAAGCAACCCGAGTTGAACAAGGACAGCGAACTGATGCTGACGGGCTTTTTCCCGACACAGCCCTTGCAGATTCAATTCGAATTGAGGTTCATGCAATTGGACGGGAAATGGCGGCTCGCAGGCATCGGGGTCGACGCCGTGGCCCCCTCCGCCGCCATGGCCTCGGCAGCGCCCGCTCCTTCTTCACCTACCCCGGCGCCGGCAGCGGCCGCGCCTTCTCCAGCCTCCACCCAGCAAGCGGCTTCCTCTCAGCAACCGGCTCCAACGCAAAAGCCGGCATCAAGCCAAAACGCAAAGAAGGCGACCGGAAAACCGAAACCCGAGCCGTCATCGCAAACAGCCGCCGCAAGGCCATAGCGTTTCGCATCGAGCCCTTAGAGGAATAGACCCGCGAAATTATATTCCGCCAGCGTCCACCCGTCCGGTGTGCCGGGCTTGCTCGAAATGCTGGCGCCCCGTTAAGTTATCGTAAACCACGGGCGGGTTATCTTGCGCGCTTGCAAAGCCGCGGCTCACGAAGGAAGGCACCCCATGAAATTCTTCGCCGACACGGCGGAAATCGCCGAAATCCGCGAGCTTGCCGCCACGGGCCTGCTCGATGGCGTCACCACCAACCCCTCGCTTATCGCCAAGGCCGGCCGCAACTTTATCGAGGCCGTGCGCGAGATCTGCGAGCTTGTGGAAGGCCCCGTCAGCGCGGAGGTGGCAGCGACCGACGAGGAAACCATGCTTGCCGAGGCCCGCAAGCTCGCCGCGATCGCCGAAAACGTGGCGATCAAGGTGCCGCTCACCTGGGCCGGCCTCAAGACCTGCCGGACGCTCTCGCAAGACGGCATCATGGTCAACGTGACGCTGTGCTTCTCGGCCAACCAGGCGCTGCTCGCCGCCAAGGCCGGGGCCGCGTTCGTCTCGCCCTTCGTCGGGCGGATGGACGACGTTGGCGAGGACGGCATGGCCCTCATCCGCGATATCCGCACCATTTTCGACAACTACCCCGATCTCGGCACCGAGGTGCTGGCCGCCTCCATCCGCCATCCGCGCCATATCACGGAGGCGGCCCTTGCCGGCGCCGACGTGGCGACCGTGCCGCCGTCCGTGCTCAAGCAGATCGTCAACCACCCGCTCACCGATAAGGGCCTCGCGCAGTTCCTGGCCGATTGGAAGAAGACCGGGCAAAGCATATTGTGACGAGCGGTGGCTGACGGCGCTGGAAATAATAATGAGGGGCACAACCCCCAGCCCTCTCCCACAGGGAGAGGGAGTCAGGCCGTGCCCGCTGTTAAGGCGTCCCCTCTCCCCACCGCATCCGCTTGCGGATGCGGTCCTTTCGAGATGCAAGCTCGCCAAGGCGAGCTTGCGCGAGAGGGTGAGGGGAGGGACGTCTCGAACGATCTCGCCGAGGCCGTTGCGGGCTGGCTCACCTATCTTGGCGGCGAGCGCCGCTATGCCGGCAACACGATCGAAGCCTATGAGCGCGACGCCCGCCAATTCCTGGGCTTCCTGGCCGGCTCCTGGCGGCACACGGTCTCGCTGGCGGGCCTGAACAGCCTCACCCCGCTCGATTTCCGCGACTTCATGGCCGCGCGGCGCGACGATGGCACCGGCAGCCGCTCGCTTGCCCGCACGCTTTCGGCGCTGCGCTCGCTGTTCCGCTATCTCGAACGCACCGGCGTCTTGCAAAACCGCAGCGTGCTTTCCGTGGCGCTGCCGAAGCTTCCGCCGCGCTTGCCCAAGCCGCTGACCGAGGACAAGGCGAGGCACGTCGTGGACGAGGCCACGCTCGATGGCGAGTTGAGCCAGCATCCCTGGACGGGTGCGCGCAACCAGGCCGTGCTGCTGCTGCTCTACGGCTCGGGCCTTAGAATTTCCGAAGCCCTTGGCCTCAACCGCAAGGACGCGCCGCTTCCCCCGCGCGATGTGCTGCGCATCGTGGGCAAGGGCGGCAAGGAACGGCTGGCGCCCGTGCTGCCCATCGCGCAAGCCGCCATCTCGGATTACCTCGAAAAATGCCCGCACCCGCTCGAACCGCAAGGCCCCCTTTTCGCCGGCGTGAAGGGCGGACGGCTCAATCCGCGCATCGTGCAGCTTCTGATCGCCAGGCTTCGCGGCAATCTCGGCCTGCCGCATACGGCGACCCCGCATGCGCTGCGCCATTCTTTCGCAACCCACCTCCTGAGCCGGGGCGCCGACTTGCGCGTGATCCAGGAATTGCTGGGCCACGCCAGCCTTTCCACCACGCAAACCTACACCGCTGTCGACCGCGAGCGCCTGTTTCAGGCTTATTCTAAAGCTCACCCGCGAGCGTAAACGGTTGATTGCCCGCGAGAACGGTTTTAAATGACTCTGCGGACAGCATTTCGCGGGAGGTTTAAGCGTGGGCATTCTCTTGGCAGTCGCTAACCGCAAGGGCGGTGTCGGCAAATCGACGGTAACGACCATGCTCGCGCATGGCTTTGCCGCGATCGGAGAACAGCGCGTGCTTGTCGTCGACCTCGATACGCAGTGCAATTCCTCGATCATCCTGTCCGGCGGCGAGAAATGGGACACGGCCCGCCGCAACCGCAAGACGATCGCGGAGTATTTCGACCAGAAGTACGACCGGCCGAAGCTCAGGCCCGACGGCTTCATCATCGAAAAGGCCGGCGATATCGAAATACCTGTGGGCGGTCTCTCCGTGCTTTCCGGCTCGCTCGATCTGGAAGATGTGGAAAACGCCTTTCTGCATAACCGCGCCAAGGCCGGCCAGGATTTCGAGACCGCAGAGCAGGGCGTGATCTCGCGCATCCACGACATGCTGAAGGACTTCGCCGATGCCTTCGATGTGGTGATCTTCGACTGCCCCCCCGGCTTGAGCTTCTCGACCAGGGCGGCGCTGCGCCTCGCCCATAAGGTCATCGTGCCCTTCCGGCCGGATTTCGTATCGAGCTATGCCGCCGACCGCGCCGCCACCGTGATCGAGGACAAGCGGCGGCTGGAGGACGTGATCGCCATCCCCAAGGAGAAGCGGCGCTACATCACGCTCGTGAACTTCTGGCGCGACGGCACCTTCCAGCGCCTGAACTACGCCAACGTCGCCGCCATTCATCCCGTGATGCGCACCACCATTCCGCAGGACGACGGCATCGCCGAGGCATTCGAATACCGCGGCGAGATGCTTTCCATCGAGGAAAAGTACGGCTCCGGTGCGGAAGTCGTCCGTGCCCTTTGCAAGGAAGCCGTCGACTCAATCATAATGCGTTACCGGAGAGAGGCGGTTGCATGAACGGCGAACGGCAAACGAAGATTTTGGCTGCTCTGCGCGATCTGTTCGACGCTATCGCCGAGGAGGTCCGCGCCAATCCTTCCTTTGCCGGCAAAGTTCAAAGCTCCCTTGCGAGTGCCGCGGACGCACCCGGCTCAGTCTTGCCGCGCCTGGGCATGCCAAGGCTGGCGGCGCTTGGCCCAAGTACTTTAACCCCAAGCGCTCCGAGCCCAAGTACGCCAAGCGCGGGCGCACAAAATCCGGGCCTAAGCCCAGGCGTGATGAATGTGCTCCGGAATTTTCCAACACCGTCCGCGCCGCCACCGCCCCCCGCGCCGTCGCCCGCCCAGGCCGCGAAAGACGCCAACAAGGCCAACAAAATGCTGCACAATATCTCCTTCGATCCCCTCGAATGCCATATCGAGGGGGCGCTGCTCGGCGGACGGGAGCAGGAGGCGCGCGACTTCCTGAGCAAGCTCGACCGCTGGCAGCTTGAAGAGGTGGTGAAAGCGCAGCGCCTTCCCGGCACCAGGAACCTGCAGAAGGCCATCTACGAAGGCGATACCGCAACCGCCGTCGAGGCCATCGTGGGCAGCGCCCGCGAGCGCATCCGCAGCCGGCTTTCCACCGCGAGATAGACAGACAAGAGCGAAACCACGCCGGCATTTACCATAAGCGGCGTCGTACATGAATTAAACGTTTCATTAAGGCGATGGGCGCGCGGATTACAGCTTTGGGTTGGAGCGGGCTTGCTTATGGGGCGTCCGCAGGCGCCTGCCGCCACTCCACCCGCTGGCCGAACTCCGGCACGCGGAACCGTTCCTCCGGCACGCCGTGCCGGGTCCTGGCTTCGATCAGCGCCTGGACAGGCTCGCCGATCCCCTCGTCGCTCAGGCGGAAGGTGCCGAAATGCATGGCGATGCTGAGATGAGCGCCCAGATCCAGATGGGCGCGCACGGCATCGTCCGGGTTCATGTGCTGCGGCTTCATGAACCAGCGGGGCTCGTAGGCTCCGATGGGCAGCAGGGCGATGTGAGGCTCGCCCAGCCGCCGCCGGATTTCCGCGAAATGGGCTGGATAGCCAGTATCCCCCGCGAAATAGACACGGCCGGCCGCCGTCTCCACCACATGCCCGCCCCAAAGCATGGTGCGCACGCCGGCAAAAAAGCGGCTCGACCAATGCTGCGCGGGGACGAAATGCACCAGCAACCCTGGCCGCACCTCGCAAGCCTGCCACCAGTCCAGCTCGATGGCTCCGCCGATGCCTTTGCGGGCAAGATAGGCGCCGTTGCCGAGGCCGGTAACGATTGCCGGAGCCCAGCGCGCTTCAAGCCGCCGCAGGCTCGGCAGATCCATATGGTCGTAGTGATTGTGGCTCAAGAGAACCAGATGGATGGGCGGCAGATCGTCGAAGGCGATGCCGGGATCGCGCACTCTCTTCGGCCCCAGCCAGGAGAGCGGACTGGCCCGCAGCGAGAAGATGGGATCGGTCAGGATGTTAAAGCCGGCGCATTGGATCAGGACCGTCGCCTGCCCGATATAGGTGGCAACGATCCTGCCATCGTTCACCGCTGGCGCGGGCGGGATAGCCACAACCGGCGCCGGCGCCGGCCAGGGCTCGGGCCGCCGCGACATCCGCCAGCGCAGCAGCTCGCCGAGGCCGCGGCCGGTGTCAACCTCCGGGTTGAAGTATCGCTTGCCGTCGAAATGACCGGCCATGGGGAAGCGGCCCCGCCCTTCTTTTCGTATTTGCGCGGATCGAGCCGCCGCATCCGTTCATCCATAAGCGGGAGCGGCCGCCCTGGCAACCTACCGGCCCGGCTTATTGTTCCCTCGCGGGCTACATTTCGGGAGGGGGATAGCGGGGAGGGTCATCCGCGGATGTCCACTCGGAGGCTATTGCTTCGGTTGCGGGATGTTCGCTATCGGCGGGGATGACATGGGCGATGCGATATCCACGCTTCTTGAGTTCACGCAGGAGCGCGGGCAGTGCAATCGCGGTCCTTTTTTCGGTGTCATGCAGCAGCAGCATGCCCTTCTTCGCGCGCTGCAAGCGGCGGATGGCGAATGCCACGACCTGCTGGGAGGCGATGGGGTACCAATCGTTAGCGTCAAGGTCGACGCTCCAAATGCTAAGCCCAAGTTTTAGTGCCAAGGCTTCCTTGGAAGCGGGCGGATCGAGGAAGGGAAAGCGGAAGAATGGGGCGACCGCGCCAGCGCCGCCCAGAGCCATTCTGGCGGATGCGATCCCGTCCTCGATCTCTTTCGTAGCCGCTTTTGCGGAAAGATGGGTGAGATAGCGGTGGTGCTCCGAATGGGTGCCAATCGTGTGCCCTTCGCGGTAGGCCCGCTGAACGAGGGCAGGGTTGGCTCTCGCCATTTCTCCGACGACAAAAAAGTTGGCCTTCACGCACTCGGCGGCGAGCGCGTCGAGTACCTTGGACGTGTAAGGGGGCAGCGGTCCATCATCGAACGTCAGCACCACCTCGTGATCCTGGAGAGGCAAAGTCTCCCGGTATTGCTGGAGCCCCAGCCGCTGATGCTTCGCGGGATCGAGGGCGATGACCCTGCCGGTGCCGATTGCGTCCGGATTTCCCGGACACTCCCCAGCCAGTGCCCAGGTGGAAAGAGCGAGAAATACGGGCACTGTGCCAGCGGCCAGACGGCAATACATTTAGAGAACCTTCGCCTTCGGAAAAAGTGCCGGGAGAGCTTGGTCTTGCGTAATCGATAACTCTTAAGGAACCAGCCCTTTAAACGAAGTGAAGCAAGCGCTTATCCTGTTTTGGCGTCCAGGCCGCCGCGACATCCGCCAGCGCAACAGCTCGCCGAGGCACGGTCAGTGTCAGCCTCCGGGTTGAAGTATCGCTTGCCGTCGGAATGGCCGGTCATCGGCGGCCGCCAGACGCTGCCGGCAAATCGCAGCCCTGTATCCTGGCGGTAAGCACGCAGCTCAAGACCGCAACGCCATTTTTGCCGTGCTCCGCGATTTGCCAGCCCGTGAGTTCGCGCCGCATCGTCATGAAGCCGAACTCGTTGGTTGAATACGACTGCTTCACCTCAGCGGGGCCGTATGGCGTCTCGCCCGGCTTCAACACGTAAACGTCCGCCTCGGTGGCCGTTCCTCCATTCCCGGAAACGAAGCTCGCCGGATAGTCCGCGCCGAAGGTGTTCACTTGAAAGATGTGGATATGGCCGTTGACCGTGGCCTGGACGGCGCGCGGGAAGAGTGCGGGATTGACGGCCTTCATCGCCGTTTGCAACGTCTCGTTCCCTTTGCGATAAGCGGACGGTCCCTTGGAGGCAAAACCAAGCACGGGATGATGCACCAGGAAAAAGGAGGGTTTCGTCCCGGCAAGATCGTATGTTGTCTTGAGCTGGATCTCGTATTTGGCCGCCGCTTCCGGGTTGAAGCCGTTGGTGGCGTTCGACGAATCGAAAATCAGAAGCTGGAAGTCCGGGCCGGACGGCACGGCGTAAGGCTCGGAGTAGTTGCCCTTTCCGTCGTTGGCTGGATCGTCGCAGTCTCTGCCCGGCTCAAGCGGCCGGGGATCGAAAAAGCGCCACCATCCCTGGCCGGCTCTGCCGCAGATCTCGTGATTACCCCGCACGAAGACCCACGGTGCAGCGGCCAGGAGATTCGCCGCGGGCTGAAAGAAGTCCGCCTCGAAGGCGTCGTAACCGTAGCCCCATGGAGAGCCTTTGCAGCCTTCCTCGCCGGGACATTCGCTTTCGCGGTAGACGATGTCGCCTGCATGGATAACGAGGTCTGGATGCAAGGCCGCCACCCGGTCCGCGATTTCCTTGAAAGGCCAGTCATCCGCATTGTTGCAGGATTGATAAGTGCCTGCCTTGATGCGGCACCCCGTGTCACCGATTACGGCAATCAGCTTCGGATCGCGTGACGGAAGGGGCAGCTTGCGGCCGGCAATGGATGCGGTTGTTGTGCCAGGGGGCAAATGCAGTTCGCACGCCGTGACCGGGAAGGCAGCGGGCTTCAAATCCCCCGTCCGCTGCGAGGTTCCGGCCGCCGCCCGGACCTGCATCCGCACATCCGAGCCATCCACGCTCAGCATGGGGCATCCGGGCGATTTGGTAAGAACGCGGGCGATGGCTTGGCCGTTCTCTCCAAGCTCCACCCAGGCCGGCCGGCCATCCTCTCCGGCGAGCGCATGATTGCAAACAGTGGCGGCGAGCAGGCTTGCAGCTATCGCTTTAATATCGAATCGTGGCATCGAATTACCTTATCAACTAAAATCGCTTTCAACCGTGCGCCCGCAGGTCCATCGAAAATGGCTGCGGCCAAACCGCTCAACCTGGCATCTATATTGCCAAGGTCTCCAGTCTGCGGCAGGGAAGCACGGCTCCGGAAGTTTAGACGTCCTGTCCGCTCAGCACATCGCGGTAGATATCGGCGAGCGGCATCTCGAAATCAATGGCAGGCAGCTTGAGCTTGGCTTCAAGCCCTTCGAGCACCTGAAAGCCGCTCCACTCGCCCTCGCCACGGCTGAACAGCTCAACATGCGCCTTATCGCGCGCGACGAGCACGTAATGCTTCACGCTACCGAGCTTCTGATAAAGCGCCCATTTTTCGTGCCTGTCCCGCGCTTCGGTGCCAGGGGAAAGCACCTCCACGATCACGGCCGGATCGGACAAATGCGCCGCACCTGGCGGAAGCGCCCCGCAGCGCACCATGACATCAGGAAAAACCTGCAAATCGAGAAGCTTTTCCTTGAGCCAGAACGTCTCGTCGAACGGCCGGCATGGGGAGCGCTTGCCGCGAAAATCGTTCATCATAGCAACGGTAATGTTTTGAACGATCCTCTTATGCTCCCAGCGCGCGCCAACCATTCCGCGAACGGCACGTCCGCCGATCAGTTCCCATTTCTCATCGGCCGGCATGTCGAGAATGAGTTCCTCGAAGTCGTCCGCGGACATTATCTCAAATTTGAAGGCGCGGTTCGGCATAACTGGCTCCTTCGTTGAGTATAGAACATTTGGCAGCCCTTTGGTTGGAAAATTCAGCGGGGCTGCCGGGGCGAAGGAGCGTCAGCGATTGGAAGCACCGCCGCCTTCGAACACGGCCCGCGCGAGGATGCGCCCGGCATTCAGCGCCTGGTCGCGGAGCTTGCGCCAGTCCACGCCGCGATCGATGTCTTGCAGCGTCCGTACGAGCTGCGCGCGCTGTGCGTCCGGGATTTGCGTCATGATCTCCGCCCAGACGGCGTCGGCGTTATAGATGCCGATGCTGGGCTCCAGGCAGGCCGGCACGATTGCCTCTTGCGGGAAATCGAGATCGGCGCCGGCGGCTTCCATGGCCTTGCGGATGGAGGCGGCTTTTACGCTGCTGCCATCGCTGAGATTGTAGGGCGGCTTCCATTCCTGCATCGGGCGCAGGCGGTCGGCATGGCTCAGAACCAGGAACATGGGCGGGCGGCGCCGGTTCGGCCGTCCAGCGAAATAGGCGCGGATCTCGTCGAGCGCCCGGCTGTCGAGTTCGCGGTCCGGGCGCACCGCATTTGCCACCCACAGGATGAGATCGGCGTGCGCTGCCTCCGCGATAAGCTTTTCCAGCGGTTCGTCGAGGCCTATGAGACCTGGGCTGTCCAGGATCAGGGCCTGCGGCACGCCCTGGCGCTTCAGTTCGTAGGCCATGAACCTGTCCGTCAGCGGCAGCACGTCCGGCGCCGCGCGCACCTCGCCCAAAAGCGCGTTGATAAGACTCGACTTTCCCGCCTTGACCTGGCCGCAGACGAGCAGCCGCAGTGGCTCGGTCTGCACCTGGGCCGCGGCGCGGCGGTCGCGCTCGCTCGCCCCGGTGACATGTGCCTCAAGCTCTTCGGGCGATACGCGCAGGCGTCCGCCATAAAGGTCGATTGCCGCGCGCCCCACTTCCTTCACATAGCCGCGCGCCAGCCGCTTTGCGAGTTCCTCCCGCCCCCAGTTGTACATCTGCCGGGAAAGCCGCTCGCGAAGCTCCTGCGTCGCGGCCACGGCGGGGTTCAGCACGCGGACGATGCGCCAGATGTCCCAGCCCTTCTGCGCGAGGTCCACGACCGAGCGCCATTCATAGATCTGGATTGCCTGGCCCACGGTCAGCTTGTCGCCGAACGGGATGCTTTGCACCACCATCGGCTTCAACCGCAGGCTCACCTGCTCGATCAGCGTCAGCGCCTCGGGCAGCGTGAATTGCCAGAGCGGTTCCCGAACCTCGGGGTGAAGCGATTTCGCGACCGCCTCGACGGTCTCCCGGCCAAGGCCCAGAAACGCCTCCCAGTTCGCGTAGTGGCTCAGCTCCACCTTGTTTGCGATGGCCAGCACCGCGTGCCACGCTTCCTGCTCGCGCGGCGTCCAGGAGGAGGCGGCCCGGTCCTCGGGTAGCTCCACGTGCTGCGAGGCCGTGAGCGAAATGTCGAGGCGCCGGAACAGGTAGAGCTGGAACAGGAAGGCAGCCACGACGAACAGGCAGGCGCCAGCCACCCAGTAAAGCCCGTAGCCATGCTGATAGAGCCAGACGCCGCCAAAGGGCGCCAGCGTCAGCGTCGGCAAGGCGAGGCTGATCGCCGTGACCCAAAGTCTCAGCGCGAAAGTGCTGTCGCGGCGCTTGCTCATGACGCTGTCCCTTCGGCTGCCTTGCGGATGCGGAAAGCTTCCGAAAGTGCTGAGGAGTATGCCTTGGCCACGCCTTGCGCGTCGGTGGTGCCGAGACGGTGCTGGGCGAGAAAATAGCAGGCGGCCTTGCCTATGGCGAAGGTGGTGGCGAAGCTCGTCGCGGCGGCGGCGGCGGCGCCCGCGGTTTGCCCGTAGACCGGAATGAGCTTTGCCAGTTCGCGCAAGCCGAAACCGGCGGCAAGGCGCGAGATGGCGCCCACGCCCAGGCAGGCGGCGAACTCGCCGAGCGACTTCCTGTTCCACTCGACGCCGTAAATAAGTGCGAGGCTGTGCAGCATCTTGGATTGCACCGCCGGCACCGCGACCGCGCCAGCGACCGGCACAGCGTCGGCGGCGGCGGCGGCGGTCGCATAGCCGACAATATGCGGATGGGCCTTCTTTGCCAGCCTGTCCGCATTTTGCGCGCTGGCGTCCCTGAGCAGGGCAACGAGGCCCGCCGGCGCCGCGGCCTCCAGCGCTTCGATGAGCGCGGGCAGGCCGTAGGACACAGGCCCGAAGCCGTCGCCCGGTTGCGTGAAATCGATGGGAACGAAAATGACGGTACCGTTGCCCGGCAGGTGCGCGAACAGCAAGCGCTGGTAGGCAAGGCTGCGCGTCAGCGCCTGCGGAAGCTTGGCCTCAGCCTCGGTATCTCCGAAGGGATAGGGCCGCTTGTGCACCTCACCCGGCGCGTATGCCTCGTGCAGCGAGGTCTGCGCCACAACCACGGGCCATTCGGGATGCCGCTTGCGCGCCGCCTTCACGGTCTCCAGAACCGCGTCCTGCTGCGGGTCGAGCGCCTTGACGACGGCGACGATCAGATGCGCCCGCGCCTCGTGAAAGGCGATGTCTTCCGCCGGATCGTAGCCTTTTTCGCCGAGCCCGCGCGTATCGAGAAAACGGATGACAGGCGCTTCGGCGGGAAAGTCGAAGATCGCGGCCGTCCTGGTGCAGGGCTTGTAGCCGAGCCCGACCTCGGCGGCGCTTGCCTCGGTGAGGGCGCGCACGATGGAGGATTTGCCCGATTGCACCTTCCCGATAAGCCAGATCACAGGCGCGGCTTGGCTTGCGAGCGCGGCCACCTTCTCATCCGAAGGCGCCGCAGCCTTCGGTGCCAGCACCGCGTCGCGGACGCTTTCCCAGCTCTGGGCAAGCGTCCCTTGTATCGTTCTCCGCCAATCCATGTCCGTCATCGCTGCGAGCGCCCCCCGGAACCGGGCGGCACATCTTCGGCCAAACCAGTCCACCCAATGGCAATCTAAGCCGCCAATCGCGCACTCACAAGGATCGCGGCGATGCGCTCAAGGCAAGGGCGCGGCGGGCCAGGGCGATGTTGAGGATGGCAACGCCCCAAATCATGCAGCCGAGCGCCGGAAAGATTTTGAAGGAGCTGTAATTGAGCGCGATGCAGCAGGCGGCGAAGGCAATGGGAATCCATGCGCCGCGCCGTGCGCCGTTCCGAGGGGACATTGCAAAGGCCACCAGCACCGAGATGGGGAAAAGCCACCAGACATAGTAGTAGTCGCGGGCGAGGGGGCTCGCCAAGGCGACAAAATTGAGAAGGATGCCCAGCTCGCAGGCCCTCACCTCCGGGCGCGAGTAGTCCGTCTTGAGAAGAAAGGTCACGAAGGCGAGGCCGATTGCCCCGGCAATGACCGCGAACGCCATATCGGCGCCGTCGAATCCGAGGTTCCAAGCGTTCACATAGATCTGGTCTTCCGGCCTCGTCGATCTTGCCGATTCCACCGGCCGGGTGAGCCGGTGTACAAGGGCAATCAGGGACTGGTTCTTGTAGTTCCAGCTGCTGGAAGGCCGCTGCCCAAGGCCATGCTGCTCATCGGCCGTCAGCATGGCCGCCGACCATTGCCGCAGGCTCGATGCCGTCCTTTCAGGCCCAAGCACAACGGCGGGAATGGCGAGCGTGAAAAATGAGAAGGCGAGGGTCATGGCCGCCGCCGCCTTGAATTCCTTCCGGACGAGCAAATAGGGCAGGATCGTAACCGGAAACGGTTTCAGGGCCACGGCCAAACCGATAAGAACGCCTCCGAGGCCGCTCCGATTTCTTCCTATCGCAAGGAACCCCGGCAGGATAAGCGCCAATAGCAAAATATTGAACTGGCCAAGATCGAAGATCACGGCAATGAGGGGGATCAGTAGCACGGAGGGAAGCCATACGGTTACCCGGCTCAAGCGAGCGAAGGAGCAAAGCCTGCCGGTGCTCTCGATGGTCAGCGCCCAGGCCCCCATGTTGATCGCGCAGAGAATGGCGTACATCGCGGCTTTGCCTAATAGCGTAAAGGGAGCCAGCAAGATCGCCGTGAAGGGCAGATAGAGAAATTCGAAACTGCCGTCCTGATAGATATCCCGGCCATCGAGGACCGCCCGGCCCACCTTGTACCATAGCCTGTAGTCCTTGGTTTTTTCGCCGGACAGCTCTGGCAGGACGGCGGTGGCCAGGAATACGATGCAGCAAATAACAAAAAATATTCCGCCCCACAGGTCGCGGAACACGAGCCAGTTTTTGGGATGAGCGAGCAAGCCGCGCATGCTTGCGAAGCGTGCGCCAGGCAAGGCCGCCGCCGAACGCTGCCACCCTTCCTTAAGGAAACCTTCGATTCGCAACGCATGGGCAGCCGCCATAAGCCCCTCGAATTTAATGATTATTCCACGCCCCTCCGTGCAACCGCAGGAAGACGGAGAATGCTGTCATGGGGGGCTTGCCTTGCGGGAACATTACATGCTTGTCATGCTCCACAATTTCTGGCACGCTCCCCGGCTGGCGGGTGAATGCAGCCTTGTGCGGTAAAACCCGGTCCGCGGATTATTTGTTTGTTGAAACAAGTACTCTCGGGCCGCGGTATTTTGCGTGCCTGCGTATTTTGCGTGCCTGCATTGAAGAGCAGCAGTTAGGACGAATAAGATGAGAACGGGTAGCTTCCACAACGATTCGGTGCTTCAAGCGGTGATCGCAGCCCCGGCCCGAACATGACGCTCCCACGCCACCGGCTGGCCCCCAAAGGCGGCCGCCGCCACTTTCCGCAATAGGCTCATCGCTCCATCGAGTTTTGTTCAAGTTGAAACTATGACCGGCACCAAGATGCAAGCAGGTAACACGGTGACTCACGCCCACGGCCTTCCCGAGGCGCAAGGCCTTTATCAACCCTCCAAGGAGCACGATGCTTGCGGCCTTGGCCTTATCGCGAACATTAAGGGTGAGAAAAGCCACCAGATCGTCCAGGATGGCCTCAAAGTGCTGCTCAACCTTGAGCACCGCGGGGCTGTGGGCGCCGATCCCCTGGCAGGCGACGGCGCTGGGATTTTGGTGCAGATCCCGCACGGATTTTTCAAGGCGGAGGCGGAGCGCCTCGGCTTCAGGCTGTCCGCGCCCGGTACCTATGGCGTTGGGCAGTTCTTCCTGCCCAGGGACGAACGGACCCGTGCCCGCTGCGAAGAGATCGTCGCCAAGGTGCTCGCGGAGGAGCATATCCCGGTGCTGGGCTGGCGCGACGTGCCGGTGAAGAATGAGGGGCTGCCCCACAGCGTCGTCGCCGTGGAGCCGTGCCACCGGCAAGTTTTCGTCGGCAGGCCCGAGTTTATCGAGGACGAGACCCGTTTTGAGCGCGCCCTTTACCTCGCGCGGCGCGTGATCTCGAACCGTGTCATCGCGGAAGTGGAGACGAAGGACTTCTATCCCGTCTCGCTGTCCTGCCGCACCGTTGTCTACAAGGGCATGTTCCTGTCCTATCAGCTCGGCAACTATTACCTCGACCTGCACGACCCGCGTTTCGAATCCGCGCTGGCGCTCGTGCATCAGCGCTTCTCGACNNTGCGCGGCAACATCAACTGGATGGCGGCCCGGCAGGCGAGCGTTTCCTCGCCGCTGTTCGGCGGCAGCATATCCAAGCTCTGGCCCATGTCCTACGAAGGCCAGTCCGACACTGCCTGCTTCGACAACGCGCTCGAATTTCTCGTGCAGGGCGGCTACAGCCTCGCCCATGCCATGATGCTGCTCATCCCCGAAGCATGGGCCGGGAACGCGCTCATGGATGAGAAGCGCCACGCCTTCTACGAATATCACGCCTCGATCATGGAACCCTGGGACGGCCCGGCCGCCATCGCCTTCACGGACGGCCGGCAGATCGGCGCCACCCTCGACCGCAACGGCCTGCGCCCCGCGCGCTACTGCATCACCACCGATGGGCGCGTGATCCTCGCCTCCGAATCCGGCGTGCTGCCCGTGCCGGAGGAGATGATCCNNTCCGAGCTTGCCGATGCCCGGCCCTATCAGGAATGGCTGAACCATGGCCAGGTGCGCGTGGAAGCCCTGCCCAAGCCGGACACCGTTCAAACCGCGAGCAAGGTGCCGCTCCTCGACCGGCAGCAGGCCTTCGGCTACACGCAGGAAAGCTGGAAATTCCTGCTCTCTCCCATGATCGAGACCGGCCAGGAAGCCATCGGCTCGATGGGCACGGATACGCCGATCTCGGCTCTTTCTTCGAAGCCGAAGCTCCTGCACACCTATTTCAAGCAGAACTTCGCGCAGGTGACNNCTGGAGCGCATCCGCAAGATTTCGCAGGTGCCCTTCACGCCCTTCCGCACGATCACGCTGGACATCACCTACAGCGCGCACCTGGGCGCGGCGGGCATGGAGCGGTCGCTCGACTGGCTGTGCAGCCGGGCGGAAACCGTCGTGCTGCAGGGCTGGAACATCATCGTGCTGTCCGACCGCGAAATGNNGATGGCTACAACATCATCATCCTGTCCGACCGCTCCATCAGCCAGTCGCGCATCGCAATCCCATCGCTGCTGGCGACTTCGGCCGTGCATCATCACCTGATCCGCAAGGGCCTGCGCACATCCGTCGGCATTGTCGTCGAGACCGGCGAGCCGCACGAGGTGCACCAGTTCGCGCTTCTGGCCGGCTATGGCGCGGAGGCGATCAACCCCTATCTCGCCTTCGAGACCATCGAGGCGAACCTCGGCGGCCTCGAAAAGCCCATCGCCAGGGACGAGGCGTTCCACCGCTATGTGAAGGCCATCGGCAAAGGCCTGATGAAGGTCATGTCCAAGATGGGCATTTCCACCTATCAGTCCTATTGCGGCGCGCAGATTTTCGACGCGGTGGGCCTCAAGTCCGATTTCGTGACGAAGTGGTTCAGCGGCACGCACACCGCGGTGGAAGGCGTGGGCCTCGACGAGATCGCGGCGGAGACCGCCGAGCGTCACAGGCTTGCCTTCTCCGACGCGCCGGTTTTGAGAAACGCGCTCGAAGCGGGCGGCGAATATGCCTTCCGCACGCGCGGCGAGCTGCATGCCTGGAACCCGGACACCATCGCCGATCTTCAGCACGCGGTGCGCGGCAATTCCAGGGATAAGTACCGCTCCTTCGCGAAGGCGCTCAACGATCAGTCCGGGAAGCTGATGACCATTCGCGGCCTCTTCCGCCTGAAGGACGCAAGCGAGATCGGCCACACGCCCATTCCGCTGGACGAGGTCGAGCCGGCCAAGGACATCGT
>PMBZ01000252.1 GCA_003153975.1 Hyphomicrobiales bacterium | reverse complement strand
GCGAAGGCCTGCCAGATGTCGTCGTAGATGCCGTTGGCGCGCAGTTCCTCCAGATAGATCGCGTCGGCCTTGCGCAGCACGGCGAGCTTCTCCTCCGTGATCGCGCCGGGCATGCGGATGGCGAGGCCGGGGCCGGGGAAGGGGTGGCGCTTCACGAACGCGTCCGGCAGCCCAAGCTCGCGGCCGAGCGCGCGCACCTCNNTGGTGCGACTTGATCGTCACCGACGGTCCGCCGCGCGGCGCCACACTCTCGATCACGTCCGGGTAAAGCGTGCCCTGCGCCAGAAACTCCGCGCCGCCGACCTGATGCGCCGCCTCGTCGAACACCTCGATGAACAGCCGCCCGATGGTCTTGCGCTTCAGCTCGGGCTCGGTCACGCCCGCAAGCTCGGAGAGGAAGCGCGGCGCGGCGTTCACGGTGATGAGCGGAATGTTGTAGGCGTCGCGGAACAGGCGCTCGACCTCCTCGGCCTCGCCCTGGCGCAACAGCCCGTGATCGACGAAAATGCAGGTGAGCTGGCCGCCGATGGCCTCGTGCAGCAGCACCGCCACCACCGCCGAATCCACGCCGCCCGACAGCCCGCAAATCACCTTCGCCCCGCCGACCTGCTCGCGGATGCGCGCGATCTCCGCCTCGCGGAAAGCCGCCATCGTCCAATCGCCGCCGCAGCCCGCGATCTTGTGCACGAAATTGCGCAGCATCGCCGCCCCGCCCGGCGTGTGCACCACCTCGGGATGGAACTGCACGCCGTAAAGCCGCCGCTTCTCGTCCGCGATGGCCGCGAACGGCGCGTTGCGCGAGGTGGCTATGGGCGCGAACCCAGCGGGCAGCGCCGCCACCCGGTCGCCGTGGCTCATCCAAACCGGCACTTTATCCCCTGGCCCGCCCACGCCCTCGAACAGCGGCGACGCCGCCCCGATCTCAAGCAGCGCCGAGCCATATTCGCGCTCGTCCGAATGCTGCACCACCCCGCCCAGCGTGTGCACCATGCCCTGCTGGCCGTAGCAGATGCCAAGCACCGGCACGCCCGCCGCGAAGATCGCTTCCGGCACCTGCGGCGAGCCCTCCTCCAGCACGCTGGCCGGCCCGCCCGACAGGATGATCGCCTTAGGCTTAAGCTCCGCCAGCGCCTTTTCCGCAGCCGTGTAGGGCACGATCTCGGAATAGACGTTCGCCTCGCGCACGCGCCGCGCGATGAGCTGGGTGAATTGGCCGCCGAAATCGACGATCAGGACCAGATCGGTGACGGGAAGACCGGACAAAGGGCGCTCCTCTTTAGGCTATGCGGGAATCGAAAGGCGCGTGGACCGCGGCCGGTGCTTAACATATATGGATTTTGCGGGGCGTAAAGCGCCGCGGCTAGCGGCAGCGCGGGCTCAAGCGTCCGAATGCTCGCGCTTCCGGGCAGGATGCTTGACGTTCAGGATGACGATCTCGTCCGCATCGTCATCGATCATGTAATAAATGAGATAGGCATATTTGCGGGTGACGAGCTTTCGAACGCCCTTGGCCTTTTGGGGCCGTCCGATCCGGGGAAAGAGGAGGAGGGTCTGCAGGCTCTCGTAAATCGCAGCGCGGACATGGCTGGAAGCGGCGGGGTTCTTCGAGCGCAGATAGCTCGAAATGACATCGAGGTTGTCAAGCGCGCGCGGCGTGAAGCGGAGCTTCATACATCGAAGCGCCGGAAGGCGGCTTCGACCTCGGCGGCGGACGCAAATTCGCGGCGCTTGGCTTGGGCCAAGCTTTCTAGCACATCCGTCAGGTGCGCCGGGTCGACGTCTTCGGGCTCCCTCTCGTCGCCGGTCAGAGCGAAAATAGCGCGCGCAATTTCGTCCTGGCTGTCCGCAGGCAGCCGGCGGGCTGCCTCAAAGGCCTTTTCGAGAAGTTTTGTCATTGGCGAAGTCTAGCGCGGACGGCGGTGAATGGGAAGGTGCGGCTTCGTCGGTGGTTGGGCGCAATACCCTGAGGCTCCCGAACCGGCGGAGCGGGCTAACTTGCGCTGGGCTGCCAATTTGGGGAGGTTGTCAGCGAACCCACCATTGAAGTTAAGGGCCGTTGCTACTAAGTCAACCAGCGTCGCAAAATCGCGCAAATCGATTGCAAACCGCCAGCCGCTTTAGGACTTTTTGCCCACGTCAAGCTCGTCCTGCAGGACTACTGTTTTCAAAGCTTGCCGCGATATGGATGAAAATACAATGACACCAACGATTCAGGACTGCTTAATACAATTTCAGAAACGAGCCGAGCGCGCAGGCGACGACAAGCTTATAGAGACGTTCGTTGATGCGGCACCATTACTTGCGTCCGTATCTACGACCGATAATCAAGTAATTTTTGGACGTCGAGGCACTGGAAAGACCCATATTTTCAAATACCTCGATGATTCTATTCGCCGCAACGGTGATCTATCCATCTATCTTGATTTGCGCTCCGTCGGCTCAAACAGCTCCGTTTACAATGACCGGCAGAGAACCCACGCCCAACGCGCAACTCCGTTATTGTTGGACGTTTTGCAGGCACTCCACGAGGCCCTTCTAGAGGTGGCCATCGACAATGCAGAGGAAGTTGACTTATCCAAACTTGGTCCTGAGCTGGATCAACTGTCAGAGGCTATTTCAACTGTGGAAGTAGTTGGTTCAGTGGAGCGATCGGTTGAAAACTCCTGTACAGATAACCAGCAATCCCAAGTTGAGATTGGGGTTGACTTGAATCTGGACGCACCAAAGTTCTCCGCAAAGGCTACCGGCAGTTCTGGAATCACCTCATCAAATAAGGAGGTATTGACACGGAGTGGAGATGAGTTCTTCTACGTGAAGTTTGGGGCAGTGCAGAATCGCTTAAAGGCAGTTCTTGGCCGCCTCGGTGCGCGCAGGGTTTGGCTCCTGCTCGATGAGTGGGCCGAAGTACCGTTGGACATTCAGCCCTATTTGGCCGATCTTCTTCGCCGTTGCGTGCTCCCGTTGCCGCAGATGACCCTAAAAATCGCTGCAATTGAGCACAGATCGAATATGATTATTCGTAGACAAGGTGAATATATCGGAATTGAACTTGGTGCCGATGCGGGTGGCGACGTAAACCTTGACGATTTTATGGTATTAGACAATGACGCAAGCAGGGCTAAGCAATTCTTTTCGGCGTTACTTTTCAAACATTATCGCGCAACAGATGGGTTGTCACCAAATATCGGGCCGCAATCACCTGAAGAATTTATTAACCAGACATTTACGCAAATCACGGCTTTCGAGGAGTTTGTGAGAGCGGTTGAAGGTGTTCCACGAGACGCTGTATACTTAGCTTCTACAGTTGCAACTCTTGCATATGGAAGACTTATTAGTGTGCAGGATGTCCGCGATGCAGCAAGAACTTGGTATCACCGGGATAAGGCGACAGTGCTTAGGTCGGCCCCAGAAATGAATGACCTCTTGCATTGGATTACTGAAGAGGTTATCGCTCATAGGCGCGCGAGAGCGTTCTTACTTACCTCTAACCTGCGCTTTCCACTGATTGATACACTCTTTGACTCACGTCTTCTCCACGTGCTTAAGAAAAATATTTCCTCCCAAGACAACCCTGGCACCAGGTATGACGTTTACAAATTGGACTATGGTTGTTACGTGGAGCTTATTTCCACAAGCAGGGCACCTGGAGGCCTTTTGCCTAGTGATGATGGTGAGGCGGCAAGGTATGTCGATGTACCTCCGGATGACTACAGGTCCATTAGGAGCGCTATTCTGGATTTAACAACTTTCGAAGCGGCTCAAAAGCGACGAGCAACAACTGAAGCGGCACAGCAGAGGCGAGTAGCCCGCAAGGGTGTAGGCTCTTATTAGCGGATCGCCAATTTTGCATTAGGCTACCGGTTTCCAGATGCGTCTTAAGCAGGCTCCGGCTGCCGCCGCTTCCCAAGCGCCCTCGCCACGCCCTCCGGATCGCCATCGATGGCGGAAATATAAGACTGCACAGCCCGATCCGGCTCGCTACGTCCCTGTTCCCAATCGCGCAACGTGGTTGTGGGAATGCCGTAGCGCCTGGCAAATTGCTCTTGCGTGAGCCTTGGCTTATCCGCAGCAGTTTGACCCGCGGCACCTGCTTCATTTGCCGGACTTGGCTCCCGGTAAGGGGCTGGGCGCCGGGATCGGCGAGTGCCGCGGCATGGTTCTGTTCGCCGGTCATGGCATCGGCGCCCGGCCACCCGAACGTGTCCGGGGCTTTCTTAGCACTTTCTTCATGATGCCGCCGCCCTTCATAAGGTTCCGCCATGCGGGCCGCGCATTCGGCAGGGCCGCGCCATGGTTAATTCGCTCGTGGTTAACGGCCGCGCGGCATGCGTTCCACAGGCCAATTTTTGCGATTTTTTCCGCGCTTTGGGCCGATTTCCGCGTTTGGAAAATCCCTTTAAATATGCTTACAATTCGTGTGTTAACCATGTATGGGCTGTGTACTGTTTCATATTACGACAAGGAATCAATACCTTAGCGTGTAAAGGGTTCGGAAAAACATTTATGCTATATTATATCAACATGAAAAGGCGGCACTAAAGCACGGAAAGCGTTCCAATGTTGGTAAATGAATCCGGAACCGGCCGGGATGTCCGGGCTGCGACGAGCTGGGCGAATTGGCCGCCGGAACCGGCGAGCGGAACCAAGTCCGTGGTGGGAAGACCGGACAAAGGGCGCTCCTCTCAGGCTATGCGGAACCGGACGGCGCGCGGGGGCCGCGGCGGCACTTTCCGTGCGCCGTCATGCAACGGAGCCGGCGGGCAATGTATTTTCCGCTTGCTTGATTGCAGCATAGAACCCATTTTTGCGGGGGAATTTTCAGCACCGTTGGAAACGCGCGGTTCAGAAGTGTTTCCTTGCGGTACATATCCAGGTAACAACACACATGGCTATTTCGATGTTCGGCGGCGCTTCCGCCAAAAAGCCGGAAACGGCGGGCGATCTCATCAAGGACACGACGACGCAGACTTTCGTCGCCGACGTTATCGAGGCGTCGCGGAAAGTGCCGGTGCTCGTGGACTTCTGGGCGGCCTGGTGCGGGCCGTGCAAGCAGCTCACTCCCGTGCTGGAGAAGGTGGTGAAGGCGGCGAAGGGCGCCGTCCGGCTCGTCAAGATGGACATCGACAAGTATCCGGAGGTGGCCGGGCAATTGGGCGTGCAGTCGATCCCGGCGGTGTTCGCGTTCAAGAACGGCCAGCCGGTGGACGGCTTCATGGGCGCGCTGCCGGAGAGCCAGGTGAAGGCGTTCATCCAGCGGCTGATCGGGCCGGACGGCGTTGCGGGCGAGATGCCGGGCCTCGAAGAGGCGGCGGCGGCGTTCGAGGCGGGCGATATCGGCGGTGCGGCGGCCCAGTTCGCGGCCGTGCTGCAGGCGGACCCGGAGAGCGTGGACGCCATCGGCGGGCTGGCGAAGTGCTACATTGCCACCGGGGATTTCGGCCGCGCGGAGCAGACGCTGGCGCTGGTTCCGCCCGCCAAGCAGACGGCGGAGGCTTATGTTAGCGCCAAGGCCGCGCTGGAGCTTGCCAAGAAGGCCGGTCCGGTGGCCGATATTGCCGCGCTTGAACAGGCGGTGGCGGCCAATCCGGCCGGCTGGGATGCGCGCTTCAAGTTGGCGATCGCGCTCAACGCGAAGGGGCGGCGGCAGGCGGCGATGGACGAGCTGTTCGAGATCGTGCGCAAGGACCGCGCCTGGAACGAGGATGCGGCCAGGAAGCAGCTCGTCGAGTTTTTCGAGGCCTGGGGAGCGAAAGACCCGTTGACCCAGGCCGGGCGGCAGCGTTTGTCGTCGCTATTGTTTGCGTGAGAGCCGGGGCACCGGCTGGGAGGCACTCTTGGGTATAACCGACAGGTACAGATCCGCTGGCGACCTTCCGTCAAGCATCCCTGTGTTTCCGCTCCAGGGCGCCATTCTGCTGCCGCGGTCGAGCCTGCCGCTCAACGTGTACGAGCCGCGCTATTTGAGCATGGTGGACGACATAATCGCGGGCGACCGGATCGTGGGCATCGTGCAGCCGCTCGGCAGCCAGGAGGAATCGCCGCAAGCCAAGGGGCATCCGCTCCGCGGGACGGGCTGCGTGGGCCGGCTTTCCGCCTTCTCCGAGACCGAGGATGGGCGGCTGCTTATCACGCTCACCGGCATCTGCCGCTTCGACATCGCGGGCGAGTGCCGGACCGCGAAGCCCTACCGGATTTGCGACGTGAATTACGTGCCGTACATCAAGGATCTCGTGCGCGGCCACGGCCAGGACGCGGTGGATTGGCCGCGCTTCCTGCACATCCTCAAGAATTATCTCGAAGCGAGAAGCCTCTCGGCCGACTGGGACAGCATCCAGCGCTCACCCACCGAGCTGCTCATAAATACGCTTGCCATGATCAGCCCTTACGGTCCCGAGGAGAAACAGGCGCTCCTGGAGGCGCACGACCTCAAGGCCAGGGCGGAGATCCTGATGGCGCTCGCCGAGATGGAGATCGCCGCGCCGGATTCCGGCACTGGCTCAAGCTTGCATTGAAGGCCCGAAACGCAATGGACTCCGAAAGCACGAGAGAAGAGGCCGATCCGGCCATCCTGCAAATCCTTGTCTGCCCGGTAACGAAGCAGCCGCTTAGCTACGACCGCGAGACGCAGGAGCTGGTCAGCAAGGCAGCCGGGCTCGCTTACCCCATCCGCAAGGGCATCCCTATCATGCTGCCCGAGGAGGCCCGCAAGCTCGGCGAGGCGGATAGGCCGGCTTGAACGCACGTGCGGTGGCATGGGTCGAGGCCAATGCGCGGCCGTGCCAATATCGAAGCGAATCTCCCCTCACCCCAGCCCTCTCCCACGCGAGCTTGCGACTCGAAAGCGTCCATATCCGCAAGCGGATATGGACGGGAGAGGGGGCAGGCTGTACCGTTGAGAAGGCGTCCCCTCTCCCCCCCCCACGAGAGAAAGACAGATCTTACGAGGGGAGACTTCCTGCATCGCCGCCAGCTCAGCCCCTGGAGCGCGGGTCTTTGCGGATCGTGACGTAAAGGGCACCGCTACCGCCGTGCCTCAAATGGGATTCGGTGAAGCTTACGACATGGGCGCGCATGGAAGGCTCGCTGAGCCAGTGCGGTACGAGCCGGCGGAGCACGCCGCGCTGCTCCGAGGTCCAGAAATCGCGGTGCGCGCCGGGTTCCAGGCTTGTGCCTTTGCCGGTGATGATGAGCACATGCCGCAGGCCATCCGCCTGGCAGCGGGCGAGGAAATGGCGCAGCGCGGCGTGGGCATCGCTCTGGCGCATGCCGTGGAGGTCGAGACGCGCGTCGATCTCGCGCTGGCCGCGTGCAATGCGTTTGGCGGCTCTATAGTCGAAGGGCTGGGGCGGAGGCGGCCCGGCGAAGCCACTTACGGTCTTGCCATCTGGCTTCGCCCTGGGCTGCTCGGAGGCGGTTCCATCTCTTAAATGGCTCTCGATTGGCTTGGGCGGGATTGCGGCCGCGCCGCTTTCAAGGGCCGGTTCATGGCGCACGGCAGGCCGCCGCCGCGCCAGCGGTTCGTCGCGGCGCGTGACCTTGGCCCATAATTCCAGTTCCTCCCCCGTGGGGAACCGTCCGCGCCTGCGGCCTATCATATCCTTCTCCGGCGGCCGGAGCCGCCCTAGTGTGGCGTCTCGCAATTGCCTTTACCCTTCGTGGCTATCCTCGCGAAGGCAATTGGGGGACATAAGTGACACTAGCGCTTTGGCCGCAATGCAATAAATTCGCAACGATGCCGGGTACGGCCCGCGAAGCGGCGGGCATCGGCGCCAATTCCGGCAAAGATATCCCCGCGTTGCGGCCCAACGATAGCCGAGCCTGTGTCCTGGGCGATAAGCAGCCGCCTGAGCGGCGCGCCCTCGTACTCAAGCTCTGGCGCCATTACCCATATAGGAGTTCCAGGCGCATGGTAAAGCGGGTCGGCCGCCAAACTGCGCCCTGGCTGAAGCGCGGCACCCGAGGAGCCCCTCGGTGCGGTGGCGTCTTGCTCCAACTCTTTAAAGAATATGTACGACTTGTTTTCGTTCAAGAACGCCTGCGGATCGGGCTGGGCGCGGAGCCACGAAAGCATCCCTTCGAGATCGGCGGCCTCCAGGGTCATATGCCCGCGCTGCACGAGCAGCTTCGCGACCGAGCTGTAGGGGTGGCCGTTCTTGCCATCGAAAGTGATGCGGACGGTGGCGCCATCGTCGAGTTCGATCTGCGCTGAACCTTGAACGTGCATGACGAAGGCTTCGAGCGGGTCCGCCACGAAAAGCAGTTCCAGGCCTTTGCCAGCCAGTGCGCCGGCCTCGATTTCCGCTCGCGTGAAATAGGGCTCGAAGCCGTTTGGCGTTTCCCGCCCTGCCGTAAACCCTCGATTGCTTAGCGGATGGCCTGGCAGCAGAGGCATCAGGTCCGGCGGCCTGCGATAGACCGGCACCGGGAAGGCCGCGGATTGCTTGCGCGCGCCCTTGAGCACCGGCTCGAAATATGAGGTCAGCAAGCCAAGCGCCGCCGAAATACGGAAAGGGGTGAAGTTTTTCTCGAAAAACGCGCGCGCTTTTTGCCGGTCCTTAAGCAGCGCTTGCACCTCGCCAGCATCCGGCACGGGCTGCCCGGTCAGGCTCGCCGAACGCAGATAGCACTCAAGCGCCGCGCAATGGCCGTCCGCAGCCCAGCCTTCTATCGCCTCGAACCCGATGGGCTCAAGATTGGCGGGCGCCGCCGTGGCTCTCGAATGCTGCCAGCGCCAGAGCTTGGCCTGCCGGTTCGCGGCCACGGGCTCTCAGCTTTCGACGGAATCGGTTGCGACAAGCCGCCAGTTGGGGTTCGGCGAGCGCACATCCCGCTCGAAGGTCCAGACATCGGTCACGCGCCGGACCGACTTCAGATCGCCCTCGACGACATTGCCCAGCCGGTCGCGCACGGCCGTCACCAACTCGCTCACTAACCGGACCGTGACATGCGCCATCTGCCCGGAGAGGCTCGCATCCGTCACATCGGCGGACAGGATACCGACAAAGCTGAACTCCGTCGTTTCCTCCCTGGCCTCGCGCTCCGTGATGACCGCGCTGAAGCTGTCGAAGACCTCGGGTGTTAGCAGATTGCGCAGCGTCTCCCGGTCGCCGCGCGCATAGGCCGTAACGACGGTCTCATAGGCTGCCTTGGCACCCTTCAGGAACGAGGCGATCTCGAAGGACGGATCGGCGGCTGCGATCTGGCGCAGCGGCTGCAACGCCTCGCTGTCAGCAGGCAGGCTGCTCAGGCGCTCCTCGACGCTCGGCCCCGCGGGCTTGGATGCGGGCGTACGCGCTTCAGTTCTTGGCAGTGTAATGACGTTGCTCTCGCGAGGCGTGGCCGTATCCGGAGCGGAATAGGTGGGGTCGAAGGGAGGCCTTTCGGCTCCCGTTTTCCGGCCGAGCACGCTTCTGAGGCGAAGAAAAATGAGGACCGCGACCCCTAGAAGTAAAATATTTGTTAGATCGAAGATGTCGCTCGTGTGCAAAGCTGCCCCTCCGGCCCGGAGGCCTCTGTAGTTTGTACGACCGAATAGCTTGATATAAGCCGTTTGAGCCAAACTGGCTATAGGCCTAAGACCTTTCACCGCATATGCCAAATTTGCGGCGGGCTTTCGCCCCATTAACGCCCACCCCAACATATTAGTTCTGCCCCCATATAAAGGGAGGCGGATTTCAAGTCCCAAACCGGAGCAGGCGGTCCGATGCCATTTCTCATCTTCTTTCTCGTAATTTCACTGCCGGTGATCGAGGTGGCTTCGATCGTCGAGGCTGGCCGCTTGGTAGGGCCGTTCGCGACCTTCCTGCTCTTGGCCGCCGGTGTGGCTTTCGGCGCATTCCTGATCCGCACGCAAAGCATGACCATGGGGCGCCGGGCATACGAGGCAATGCAAGCAGGCACGCCGCCGGAGCAGACCATGCTCGACGGCGCCGCGGTTATCTTCGCGGGCTTCCTGTTCATAATTCCCGGATTCTTCACCGACCTCCTGGCGCTGTTCCTGCTTTTGCCCGCGGCGCGGCGCTTGATCTGGCGCGGCGTTTCGTTTGGGATGCGAGGCAGCGGCGGCACGATGCGGACCGGAACGCGGGTGTGGACCGAGCCGCCGAAGCCTCACCGCTCGCAGGACGTCATCGACGTGGATTTCACGGAGGTGCCGCGGGACGGCAACAACGGAGACGGCGGCGGCCGGAAAGATTCTCCCTGGGGTAAACCTTGATCTGCCAGCGTCATTGCGAGCGAAGCGAAGCAATCCAGCCTTACGTCGCGGATGTTGCTTCTGGATCGCCACGGCGGCTCTGCCGCCTCGCGACGACGAGGGCGGGAGTGGTCAAACGGATTCTGTATTATTCGATGCCAGGGATGCGTGGCAGGAAGTTGCGGCCCTCCTTGAGCACATATTGCCAGAACGCGGTGGCGGCGGGGGGCAGTTCCTTGTCCTCGCGGTGCACGAGATACCATTCGCGGATGGCTGGCAGATCCATGATATTGAGAATGGCGAGCCGGCCGGTTTGCACCTCAAGCTCGATGGTGTGCGCCGAGATGAAGGCAAGGCCGAGGCCCGCCATCACGGCCTGCTTTATTGTCTCGTTCGAGCTGATTTCGATGCGGATGGCGGACTCGGCGGAGACGACGCCCGAAAAGAGTCTCTCGAACAGAAGACGCGTTCCCGATCCCACCTCGCGCAGCAGAAGCTTCTCGCCAGCCAGGCGATGCCGCTCGATCGGGCCTGTCTCCCCGGCGAGCGGGTGATTGGGCGGCGCGATCATCACATGCGGATGCGAACCGAACACTGCTTCCTTCGCGGGAATGCCCTCCGGCGGCCGGCCCATGATGGCGACGTCGATGTCGTAGTTCCTGAGCGCTGAGATCGTTTCCGCGCGGTTGCCGATGTTCAGTTGGATCGCGATTTGCGGATGCCGCTCCCCGAAAGACGCCACCAGCCGCGGCGCGAAATATTTGGCCGTGCCGACGACGCCGATGGTGACGCGGCCGCCGGCCAGCCCCTTTATGGCGCGTAACTGATCGCCGGCATCGGCAAGCAGGGCCTCCATGCGCGCCGCCGTCTCCACGAGTTGAAGGCCCGCATCGGTGGGCATAAGCCCCGCCCGCGTGCGCTGGAACAGGCGCAGCCCCAGGCGGTCTTCTAGCAATTTGAGCTGCTCCGTCACCGCAGGCGGCGTCAGGCACAGCTCGCTAGCCGCAAGCGTGATTTTCCCGTTTCGCGCGATTGCCGCCACCGCCCGCAGTTGCCGGATGGTGACGTCCCGAATGTTTACCAAAAAGGTTTTTCCTAACGCGCTGTGAGGTTTATTCTATTTTGTTTAATTTATCGCATCCTGCATGCTTTCACAAAAGCAAAGAGCGGCAAAACGCCGCATGATAAAATGCGGCACGTCGCCGCAGGGGCCGTAGAAGGCGAGCCACAGGGGGTAGGACTTGAGGAGGATGCTGCGCTTCGCATTGCGAGGTCGCAAGGGGCTGGGCGCGCATAAAAGCCGCCCGCTCCTTGGCGGCCTGATGCTGCCCGCCATACTCGCCGCCGGCATTTCGCTCGCGGCCGCTGGCAGCAAGATCGAGCAGCCCATCGAATTTCCGCACGACGTGCATGCGGGCAAGATGGGCATCAACTGCATGTACTGTCACACCTATGCGCGCCGCAGCGCGGTCTCGGGCTTGCCGCCGCTGCAAAAGTGCATCGGCTGCCACGAGCATATCGACTCGGTGAAGGACAAGCCGCGCATCAAGAAGCTGTTCGAGTACTGGGAAGCCAAGCGGCCCATTCCTTGGAAGAAGATCCATAGCCTTCCCGACTTCGTGCGCTTCGACCACGAGCGGCACATCCAGCGCTTCTACTTCCAGCAGGGACAGCCCGTGCAGGAGGTCTGCGCGCATTGCCACGGCGATGTGAAGACCATGACCGTCGCCGAGAAGGTGACGCCGCTCACCATGGGCTGGTGCGTCTCCTGCCACGAGCAGGATCACCCGGAGAATGCCGTAAGCGCCAAGACCGCCAACGGCCCGAACGACTGCTCCTATTGCCACAAATGATCTGCGAGCCAAAAACATGAACGATATCGATCGCAGAAAACTGCTGAAACTGTTGGGCTGGAGCAGCGCCTCGCTCGCGGTGGCGGGCTGCGGAAACCCGCCCGAGTCCGGCACTGGCACCGCGGAGGCCTATTCCGAGCCGGGCGACTTCAACGTGCCGGGCGTGGGCGTCTACTACGCCTCGACCTGCACGCTGTGCGAGGCGGGCTGCGGCATCAAGGGCCGGGTGCGCGAGGGCCGCATCCTGAAGCTCGAAGGCAGCCCCGAATGCGCGATTTCCAAGGGCCGGCTGTGCGGCCTGGGGCAGGCGTCGGTGCAACATCATTATAACCCCGACCGCCTCAAGGAGCCGCTGCTGCGCGTAAACGGGAACCTTCAGCCTGTAACCTGGGACAAGGCGCTGAGCCTGATCGCGGAAAAGACGAAGGACGCGGGCGATAAGTTCGCCTTCCTGACCGGGCCGCTGAGCGGGCATCTCAAGGTGCTGGTCCAGAATTACGTCGAGGTCCTGGGCTCGAAAAATCACTTCGTCTACGATCTCCTCGCCAACAAGGCCAATCAGCTTGCGGCGGAGAAGGTCTACGGCATTTCCAACCCGCAGGTTCAAATCGCCAAGGCGAAGCTGATCCTTTCCTTCGGCGCGGACTTCCTCAACTGCTGGGAGTCGCCGGTCCACTTTTCTGCCGAATACGCCCAGTTCCGCAAGGCGAACGAAGGCAAGGCGCGCGGCGTGCTGATCCAGGCCGAGCCGAAAATGACGCTGACGGGCGCGAATGCGGACCGCTGGATCGCGATCAAGGCAGGCAGCGAAGGCGTGTTCGCGCTGGGGCTTGTCAACGCGCTGCTTGAAGACGCGCACCATGCCAAGAACGTGCCGGCTTCGGTTGCCGAGGCGGTCCGCAAATACGATAAGGCGCGGGTTGACCGCGAAACCGGCGTTAGCGAGGAGGTCTTCGGCCGCGTGCTGGCGCAATTGCGCGAGCGCAGCCCAAGCCTTGTTCTTTCCGGGCCATCGGCGGAAGGGCACATTCACGGGGCGCAAAACGCCGCGGCGATCATGCTGCTCAATGTTGTGCTCGGCAACGTTGGCAAGACGATCACCGCGCCGGCGAAAATCCCGTTCCCGCAAATGGCTCCCGCCGCCGGCGACACATCCGCGCTCATCGCCTTCAATCAGGCGCTCTCGCAAGGCCGCTTGCAGACCGTGTTCTTCCATGGCGCGAACCCGGTTTTCACGGCGCCGGGCTTCATGAAGGTGCGCGAAAATCTGAAGAAGGCGGCATTCAAGGTCGCGTTCGCGCATTACCGCGATGAAACCGCCGAGGAAGCCGACCTCGTGCTGCCGCTCGACTCCGCGCTTGAGGACTGGGGCACGCATGTCGCGGCCTACCAGCCGGACGGCGTGCAGATCCATATGCAACAGCCGCTCATGGAACGGCTTTACCCGCAAGGCACGCGTTCGCTGGGCGACGTGCTGCTGACCCTGCTCAAGCAGCGGCGGCCGGACGAATACAATCCGTTCCCCGATTACTACGCCTATCTCAAGAGCGCGGCGATCAAGAACAAGGCCGCATTCAAGGATGCCGCGGCGGACGATGAGGAGTTCTGGTATCAGACCTTGAGCCACGGCGTCTTGAACGTTGCCAAGCCCGAGCCGCAACGGATCGCGCTCAATCCCGGCGCGCTGGACCTGGACCTCCCCAAGCCCGCCGAAGAAGACCTGCATTATCCCTTGCGGCTTGTGCCCTCGGTGCGCGCGAATTTCCGCGACGGCCGCCATGCGAACCTGCCCTGGCTGCAGGAGACGCCCGACCCGCTGACCACCATCGTCTGGGGCTCCTGGCTCGAAATTCATCCCAAAACCGCCGGGCGCTGGGGCATTGCCGAGGGCGATATCGTGGAGGTCATCTCGAAAAGCGGGACCATCAAGGCGCAGGCCTATCTGTTCCCAGGCCTTGAGCCGAACACCGTCGCCATCCCCATCGGCAACGGCCACGAGGCGATGGGCCGCTATGCGAAGGACGTTGGCGTCAACCCGCTGAAAATCCTCGATCCGGTTTTCGAGAAGTCCACCGGCGAGTTGGCACTCCATGCCACGCGCGTGAAGCTTCGCAGGACGGAAGACAACAGAACCGTGGTGAAAGACGAGGGCTGGCGGCCTGGCGTGGTGAACACGCAGATGAACCGCAAGATCGTTGCCACGCTAGCCGCCGACAAAATCAAGCTTTTCCCGGAGGAATAATGTCGATAACCAGAATGTTCCGGGACTGGGACAAGTATCGCAAGGCCAGTCCCTCCGGCGATCTCGAAAAAGATCACCCGGACTACAAATGGGCGATGGCCATCGACCTCGACATCTGCACGGGCTGCAATGCCTGCGTGGTGGCCTGCTACGCCGAGAACAACGTGCCCACGGTCGGCAAGGACCGTTTCGAGCATGGCCAGACCATGCACTGGCTGCGCATCGAGCGCTACTGGAACGAGGCGGACGCGGAGACGCCGCATCGGGGCGCGCAGTTCATGCCCATGATGTGCCAGCAATGCGCGGCCGCACCTTGCGAGACGGTGTGCCCGGTGGGTGCGACCAACCAAACGCCGGATGGCCTCAACTCGCAGGTCTATAACCGCTGCATCGGCTCGCGCTATTGCTCGGCCAACTGCCCTTACAAGGTGCGCTACTTCAATTGGTACGACTACCCGGAGCAGGAGGTTGCCTGGCCCGAGCCGCTGCCGATGCAGCTCAACCCGGACCTTACGGTGCGCAGCAAGGGCATCATGGAGAAGTGCACCTTCTGCATCCAGCGCTTGCGCGCCGCGCAGAGCACCGCGCGCACCGAGGGCCGGCTGGTGCGGGACGGCGAGGTGCTGCCCGCCTGCGCGCAGTCCTGCCCCAGCGGTGCGATCGTGTTCGGAAATCTCGCCGATCCCTATTCGCAGGTTGCCAAGCTTTGGCGGCAGCAGCAGGTCGAACTGCACAAGGACAAGCAGGATAAGGACAAGACCGGCGATAATGGCGGGGTGCGCGGCTACCGGATTCTCGAAGAATTGCGCGCCTATCCGTCGGTCCTGTACCTCGAACGCGTGCGAGATACCAAGGCATAGCGGGGGAACTGCGTGTGGTTGCTGAAAAAGCCCCCTCACCCTCCCTCTCCCGCAAGGGGAGAGGGAGCAGGATGCGCCCGCGGAGAAGGCGTTTCCCTCTCCCCTCGCGGGAGAGGGGACAGGGGTGAGGGGAAGTCGAGAAATAAGCGCCCGCATTTGGCGTAGAAGAAACTTCTGCTGAGGAAACGCGAGCATGCCCGATTTCACCAAAGGCGAAGAAAAAGATATCCGCGACACTATCGCGTGGGCACAGATCAATGGCGACGTTCTTAGAAGCCTTTCGAAGCCGCGCTTCGCGTTCTGGGCGCTATTTACCTTTGCGCTCTGCCTGTTCTCGATAGGCGTCGCCTGCGAGGTCTACCAGTGGCGGCGGGGGCTTGGCGTCGCCAACTTCGATAATCCGCATGTGTGGGGGCTCTATATCTCGACGTTCATCTTCTGGATCGGCATGAGCCATTCCGGAACGCTGCTCTCCGCGATCCTGCACATCATCCACGCGGACTGGCGCAAGCCGATCTACCGTTTCGCGGAGGCGATGACGACGTTTTCGCTGATGACCGCCGGGCTTTTCGTGCTCATCCATCTGGGGCGGCTTTGGAAATTCTACTATTCGCTGCCCTATCCGAGCGAGCGCATGCTGTGGCCGAATTTCCAATCGCCGCTTCTGTGGGACGCCATCGCGATTTTCACCTACCTGACATCGTCGATCCTGTTCCTGTATGTCGGCGCCATCCCGGACTTCGCGATCTGCCGCGACAACGCCACCGGCTGGCGCAAGCACTTCTATAGCATGCTCTCGCTCGGCTGGATGGGCACGGACCGCCAGTGGCGCAGCTTCCGCGTGACCTATCTCACCATCGCCTGCTTCCTGATCCCGCTGGCGGTATCGGTGCACTCCATCGTGGCGTCGGACTTCGCCATGTCGCAGCAGCCGGGCTGGCACGTAACGTCGTTCCCGCCTTATTTCGTGGCCGGCGCGCTTTATTCCGGCTGCGCGGCGATCATCACGCTGTTCATCGTGCTGCGCTATACGTTCCGCTTCGAAGAATACATGACCATGCCGATCCTCGATAAGGTCGGCCGTCTGACGTTCGCCATCGCGATGGTCTGGACCTACCTCAACTTCGTCGAATACGCCTCCGTCTGGTACGGCGACGACATGTACGCCAAGGATCTGCTGATCCAAAAGGCCACCGGCCCGTACTCGCCCTTCTGGTGGGGGATGAATTTCTGCGGCTCCGTGGTTCCGCTTCTCCTTCTCTCAAAAAGCGTGCGCGGCAGTCCGACGGCGATGATGATCGTATCGCTCCTGCTCAATCTCGGCATGTGGCTTGAGCGCTGGATGATCGTGGCCCCCACCTTCAGCCACGGCTACTACCCCTGGACCATGGACCACGATCAATGGCCCGGCTTCGTGCAATGGGGGATCGTGCTCGGAAGCTTCGGTTGGTTCGGGCTTTTGTTCATGCTGTTCTGCAAGCTCGTGCCGTCCGTCTCGATGTATGAAGTAAAAGAAATGGTCTACCACCGCACGCTGGCTCAAAGACACGCGAGGGAAGCATGAGCACCATCCGGATACTTGGGCTGTTCGACGATTTCGATGCCGCGGCGCATTCGATCCGGGAGGTGCGCGACGGTCATTTCCCCGCGCTCAAGATGGACGACGTGACCATCAAGTCGCCCATCGAGCATCCCGATGTCGAGGAGTTGCTTGGCGACCGCCCCGCACCGATCCGCAAATATACGTTCGCCGGCTCGATACTTGGCGGCGTGCTGGGCTTCCTCTTTCTGGCCTCGTCGCAGGGCAACTTCTTCGCCCAGCACAAGGGCGGCAAGCCGATCATTCCTCTCCCGCCCGACCTCGTGCTCACCTACGAGCTTTTGATCCTGGGCGGCGTCTACATCACGGTGCTCGGATTTCTGATCTGCGCGGGGCTGCCGGCGCGCATGCGCAGCGACCTCTACAACATCAAGATTTCCGAGGACCAGATCGGCGTCATGGTGAAGTCCGACGCGCACACCGTCGCGGAAATCAAGAAAATCTTCGAGCGGCACCACGCGCTCAGCATCGCCGAGGAGGTGATCGAATGATGGGACGAATTTGCCGATGGGTAGTGCGCTCCACTACGGAATCTCCCCTCATCCTGTCCTTCTCCCCGTGGGAGAAGGGACGCCTGAATAATCCTCGGAGCGTGCAACAACGTCCCCTCTCCATCCGCATCCGCTTGCGGATGCGGACACGCCAAGATGCGAACTCGCCAAGGCGAG
>PMBZ01000107.1 GCA_003153975.1 Hyphomicrobiales bacterium | reverse complement strand
GCAACGCTCAAACCCACCCAATGCGCCCTGTGGCTGCGCAAGCAAGTGCCGCCTGCCGAGCGCAACCTCGTCTATCGCACCTTCAACGCCATCTATGCGCGCGCCGAGGACAGCTACGCCGCGCTGATCCGCCGCCTGGTGGCCTTCAGCCTCCCTGTCACGCTGGCGGGGCTCGCCCTGATCGCCTTAGCCTTCCTGAGCCTCTCCCGCATACCGACGGGCTTCCTGCCAATCGAGGACCAGGGCTACTTCATCGTCAGTATGAACCTGCCCAATTCGGCATCCGAGGCGCGGACCGAGGCGGCGGTGGCGGAAGCGGTCGCACTGGTGCGGAAGGTGCCGGGCGTCGAGAGTGTGATTGGCGTCTCGGGCGTCTCGGCGCTGGATAACAACGCCACGCTTTACAATACCGGCATGCTCTACATCGTGCTCAAGGACTGGGACGAACGCAAGAGCCGCGAGTTGAGCCTTGCCGGCATCAGCGAACGCGTCCGCAATGAACTCCGCACCATGGAGACCGCGACGGCACTGATCCTGTTGCCGCCGTCCATCCAGGGCATCGGAAACGTCGCGGGCTTCACCCTGATGGTCGAGGCGAAGGACGGCAGTTCCGATTTTCCCGCGCTCCAGAACGCGGCGGAGGAGCTTGCGGCGAACGCCTCGACGCAGTCCGCGCTTGCCCATGTCGCCTCGACCTTCAAGGGCAATGTGAAGCAGTTGAGGCTGGAGGTGGACCGTGTGAAAGCCGAAACCCTGGGGCTCACCGTCGCCCAGGTGTTTTCGGTGGTGGAATCCTATTTCGGGTCCACTTATGTCAATCAGTTCACCAAGTACAACAACGTCTTCCAGGTCTATGTGCAGGCCGACGCCCCATTCCGCCTGCAACCGGGCGACGTGCTGAAGCTGAAGGTCAAGGGCGCCGGCGGGCAGATGGTTCCGCTGGGGACCGTGGCGAGCATCAAGGACGAGGTGGGGCCGCCGCTCATCACGCTCTATAATCTTTATCCGGCCGGGATCGTGACCGGCGGCCCAGCCCCAGGCTTCAGCTCGGGAGAGGCCATGACGCTGATGACCGAGGCCGCCCGCAAGTCGCTGCCTCCCTCCATGGGCACGGCCTGGACCGGCATGTCCTATCAGGAGGAGGTGCTTGGCAATCAGATTTACGGTGTGTTTGCCGTGGCCCTGGCGCTTGTCTATTTCGTGCTCGCGGGGCAATACGAGAGCTGGCTTCAGCCGCTGGCGGTCATCCTCGCCGTGCCGCTGACCCTGCTTGGAACCGCCGCGGCTCTCCAGGCGGTTGGCATGCCGAACAACCTCTACACGCAGATCGGCATCGTGCTGCTCATTGCGCTTGCGGCCAAGAATGCCATCCTGGTGGTGGAATATGCGCGCGAGAAGCGAGCCGAGGGCATGGAGATCGCCGAGGCCGCCGTGGAGGCGGCACGCCTGCGCTTCAGGCCCATCCTCATGACCTCCTTCGCCTTCATTTTCGGCATGCTTCCCCTCCTGTTCGCCTCAGGCGCCGGGGCCGGAGCACGGATCTCCATCGGCATCGCCGTGGTTAGCGGGATGCTCGCCTCCACGTTCCTCGCGGTGCTGTTCGTGCCACCGTTCTTCACTGTGCTGGAGCACTTGGCGGCGTGGCTGCGAGGCGGAGAGCGGAGCGCTTCCCGGACCGGGGGCCAGCCGCGATCGTGACAAGCCGCCGGCTCAGGGGCGAAGCTTTCGAAAGAACTCCTTGAGCAACGCGGACGCGCGCCTCTCGGCGATGCCGCTGTAAACCTCGGGCGCGTGATGGCAAGTGGAGCTTCCGAAAAACCGCGCGCCATGCTCGACCGCGCCGCCCTTCGCATCGCCTGCGCCGAAATACAGACGGCGGATGCGCGCGAACGAAATCGCCGCCGCGCACATCGCACACGGCTCCAGCGTGACGTAGAGATCGTAGCCCGGCAGCCGCTCGCTCCTGGCTGCCGCGCAAGCCTCGCGGATGGCGAGGATCTCGGCGTGGGCCGTTGGGTCGCTCCGGGCGACGACGAGATTATGCCCGCGCCCCGCGATCCGGCCACCCGGCGCGACCACGACCGCGCCCACGGGCGTTTCGCCCGCCGCCGCCGCCAGTTCCGCCTCCGCCAGCGCCTGTTCCATGTAAGGGTTCGGTTTCACGCCGGCATTAAAGCAAGATCCTTCCTAGCCGTCACCAGGCCTCGCATCGCGCGCATGCAAATCCGGCCCGGAAGGCGTGCTGCCGTTCAGCGGGTGGGTATACTGCAGGTTGATCCGATAGCCGCCGCTCAGAGCGTTTGCGTCGTAGACCGGCAGGTAAACGTTGAAGTTCACTTGGTTGAACTTGTCCATCGTGTAATGAAAGCCTGGGCCGATATGGAGCGACTCCTGCTGCTGGCCAGGCACGGCGCCAACATCGGCGCTCAGCTGCTTCAGCCAATAGCCATTCAGACCGAAGTAGAAGTCCTTGAAGACCTCCTTGCTCGCCGCGAAGTTCAGCCAAACGCCATCTCCGTTGCGCAGAACGGGCGAGCCACCGGGGCCGGCATGGTTGTCCGCGCTTATATGATCGAAGTTGTGAATGTAGTTTGCGCGCCAGCTCATTTCCCAGCCCTGCGCCGGAAGCCAGGTCGCCCGCCAGAACGGGTTGATGGACCAGTAGCCGTTGCCAGGGTTGACGTTCTTGCTCGCGTCGTACTTGCCGGTTGGCGCAACGATGTCGAATTCGACGGAGTGCGCGAAGACCGGATGTCCCTCCTTCATGATGGGGACGAATGCGATATAAGGCCCTGTCAGAATGTCGCCCAGGCCCGCGCCGTTTGCCGGTCCTGGAACGATGGCGCCGCTGTGCTGCCCGGAAAAGGGGACGATGGCGTTCCATCCGGGCGAGCCGCCGAACACTTTCATGTCGGCGCTGCAAGTGGCCTGCGGCACCAGATAGTTCACGTCGAGCTGTGCCGGAATTGGCTCCTTGTTGCCATTCGGGCCATGGAGGCTGTTGAACGTTTCATGGCCGGCATAGGCGATGAACGCGCAGCCCGGTTCGGCGCCTCCGAAGCCGTCGAAAAAGCTCCTCGTGCCCAAGTTGGTTCCGGTCCGCTCCGCGGCCGCCACCGGCAGCAGCGCCGCTCCTCCCAAGAGTAGCAGCCCAGTGGCTAGCGCGCCGGGCAATAGACCGTGCTTTACCGGCTGGTTCTTTGTCATAGTATCCCTCCGCGAGCTTCGCCAAAGGTAAACCGACTTCGATCCAAGGCGCCCGGCTTGCATTCGCAGTATGAGCCTGCGGCGCATTAAATCCGCGTGATTATCTCATTACGAATTTGAATAGAATTGCCCCGGCCCTCGTTGAAATATGCCCGGCGGGCATCGCCGGTCGAGCAGCCCGCGCTGCCTCGGCCCGGTCTTCAATATTGCAGCCGGCCATGCGCTTGAGCTGGTGCGCCGGCGCCTTGACTTTGTACAATATGGCATATAATACACTCCAATATGGAACATATCGGAGGATAGCTATGTCCCTTCTCATTAAGTCCGGCGACCGGCACTTCGAAGTATGCGAAGCAGAGTTGGCCGCTTGCGAAATTCCCGCGCCGGAATTCGAAGCGGGGAACGTCAGGAGCCTTGCCGGCGACGGCGGCATGCGGACTTTCCAGCCCTTCGCCCCCTCGTGGAATGCCACCGATTGCGCCCAGGTTTGCGATACCTATTCTGGCTACGGCGCATCCTGCAGCAAAGCCCCCAATTGCCCATAAGCCTGTTGTTTTCCGCACGGGCTGGGACGCCCTCCAGCGCCCCGAACGTGCGGAGGAGGTTACCGTGGAAGAACGGGCCACAGGTGCGTATGAGGTCAGCCCCTCCACGTGCCATCAGGCGGAGCGCGAGTTTCCGTCGCGCCGGAACGCGGCGTTATCCGCGCTGTGCGATCCACTGGTTCCCTCCAGGTTCAACGTTTCCGTCGACCTGGAGGGCGGGCGGGTTGCCATCTACAATACGTTTTCAACCGCTTTAAGCGTGCTTTCCTTTTCTGCCTGGCATCGCTTTCTAGCCTCCGGAAGCCGGACCCGCATACGCTCCGAAGTTATTCCCGCACCGCTGAAACGTCTTCAAGACGGCGGTTTCCTCGTCCCCGCTGGGACCGACGAGATCGAAATGGTGAGGCAATATTACCAGCGGGCGCGATACGACCGCACCTCGGGCTTTGCCGCCAATGTGCTCTTGACCATGGGCTGTAACCTCGCCTGCCAGTATTGCTTTCAGGGGCGGACGCAGGCGGAGGTAAAGCCCCGCATGATGGCCCGGGATACGGAATATGCGGTCACCGATTACCTGACACGGTCGGCAGCCGGAACGAAATCCTTGATGCTGTCGTGGTTTGGCGGCGAACCTTTGCTCGGGTTGCGCAAGATCGGGCGCATGACTCCCAAGCTCACAAGCTTCTGCGATGCCGAAGGCATCGCCTATCGCGCGGTCATCGCAACGAATGGTGTCCTGCTGGACCGGGAAGCAGTGGATGCGCTGGTCGAGGCGCGCCTGTCGCAAGTTCAGGTGACGCTGGATATCCCCGCGGAACTCAAGAACGACAAACAAGGCCGCGGCACCCAGGAGCGCGTGCTCGACAACCTCGACTACGCCTCGGCGAAAATGCGGGTGCAGCTTCGCATAAACCTTGCGCGCGACGATGAGGAAGAATGGGACCGGCTCTTCAGCGAGTTGGTCCGGCGCGGACTCCATAAAACGGTCGCCCAGATGTTCGTTGCCCACGTCTACGAGCCCGAGCATGGCCGCCAGAGCGGGGTTGGCAGCATCGCAACTCCCAAGACCTATGTGGATGCCGTAAGGCGGCAGCACGGCCATGCCGGCAAACTCGGCTTGCCAATGTCCCGGTCGCTCGCAAGCAGTTGCGGCTCCGGCTGCGCCGCCACAAGCAGTTCCGCGGTAACGATCGATCCGGAAGGCCTGCTCTACAAATGCCCGGACGATGCGGGGCGCCCCGAAAGAGCATACAGTTCGGTATTTGCGGAAGACGCCGTTAATCCGGGCAATTTGTTGCGCTGGCTCTCCTATGACTGGTTCAAATACGAAGCTTGCCAGCAATGTGCGATGCTGCCCCAATGCGCTGGCGGCTGCGCCCACAAGCGCCTGTTCCAGCCAGGCCAGCCCAATAGCAGCTATTGCTATTGGCATCTGCGCGGCGATGTCGAGGGGAGGCTCCGGATGGCAGCCCAAGATTTGAGCGCCGCCGGGCCTGCTCCCGAGGTACTTGCGGCTGGCACAAGCTAGTTTCGCACGGGAACGACGGTGCGAACTTACCCGGACTTTTGCCTATCGCGCGAAAAATGCCAAAGGAAATGAACGGATGCCAATCTTCATCCAGCACAATGGGAAGCACTATAAAATCCCGGAAGAGGTTCTCGGCAAGTCGGCCATATCGAAAACGCATTTCGAAAACCGCCTTGAGGAGTTCAAGAACGCGGCGGCCGGAAAGGCAAAGTCCCCGCCACGCCTGAACGTAATCGAATTCGCCGACGACGAATTCGACAAAATCGTTACAGATTAGGTACCTGTCCGCTGCTGCTGCTTCCAGGCTTCAAGTCAGGTCGATGGCGAAGCGCTTGAGATCCTTCAGCGCCACGATTTCCAGCGCCCTTTCGTGCGTTGCCGCCAGCACCACCCTGGGCGCCATCCCCGCCTCGAACGCCTGTTGCCACCGCGCCGCGCACAGGCACCAGCGGTCGCCCGGTTCCAGCCCCGGAAAGTCGAACTCGGGTATGGGCGTGGAGAGGTCGTTTCCCGCCCGCTTCGAGAACTCCAGGAACTCCTTGGTGATGACCACGCAGACGGTATGCGAACCCACATCCTGCGGCCCGGTATTGCAGCAGCCGTCGCGGAAAAAGCCGGTCGCGGGTGAATCGGAGCAGGTTTGCAGCGGCTCCCCGAATACATTCCGTCCGGGCGTGCGCACATGTTCCAGCGTATCTCGCAAGGGGTTTGCCTCCAGTTTTTGCTTTTTTCGTACGGAGAGAGTGCCGGAATTTACGACGGCGGTCGAGGGCTTCCGCGCCGCCGGTGGCAAGTGCCTGAAAAAATAGGCTTGGCGGCGCATTTATTCCAATATAGAAATAATGAATGTTCAAATTGGAGGGTTGCGTTTCATGTTCGTGCGTACAGCAATTTGCCTGACGTTCCTATTTTTCGCGGGGGCGGCCTTTGCCGAGTGGCAATCCAGGCCACTGACTGCCTCGCAAGCGTCTTCGAGGATAATCAAGGCATCGCTCGCACAGGGAGCGAATTCGATAGAGCCTGCAAGGCCCAGATACGTTCCAAGACCGGAGGTTGAGGCTCTTATCCGCCAGGGCAACAAGCTCATGCGGGAAGGCGACATCGTTGGCGCCCGCCGGTCTTACCAGGAAGCCTTCGCATCTGGAGACGCCGCCGCCGCTCTGGTAATGGGACGCTCCTACGATCCGATCTACTTTGCGAGGATCGTGGAAAGGAACGCCGAGCCTGAGCCGGCAAAAGCCTTCGAGTGGTATGGCCGGGCCAGCGACGCAGGCGCGGTTCAGACCGCGACGGTTCGCATCGAGGATCTCAAGCGTTTCATGCGCAAGTAGCCAGGCGAAGGCCATATTGGCTGCTTCGGCGCTCACTTAACGCCGCGCGGCGCAGTTATTTCCGGACGAGCCCTAAGGGGATCTCCCCTCACCCTGTCCCCGCGAACTCGCCTTGGCGAGTTCGCGTCTGTGCCGCCGCCAAAGCAGGGTTCAGCACCGCAACGGGCTACCGCATCGAAAGCGATCCGCGGCTGCCATCGCGGAAACAAAAATGCCCCGGCTATCCATTGGCGAAGCCAGGACTGCTTCCTTGGCAACCGCCGCGCGGACAACAGCGCCAAACGATCCCGCCCCTGCTTGGCGACGGTAACCGGCTCGCTTGGCGTCTTGCCGTTACGGGCGTTTGCGGCGCAACCACCACGGCGTTGGCCTCGCATGCACAGGCTGGTTGCGGAAGCATTAAAATTTGCGGGCGTCGCATTATGGTAAATACGGCCAAGGTTAACCCGGCGCATGGATGCGTTCCAGACGCGTATTTTTGCGAATTTTTCCGCGCTTTGGGTCGATTTTCGCGTTTCAAAACATCCGTTAAATATATCCGCGGTTCGCGAATTAACCATGACCGGAGCGCGGCGCCGGAATTATTATCGTGCTATACCAGCATATTACGTCCACTCCGCCCCGTTAACGAGCCGGTAAGGCGCATTTTCCTATAATTGCACCATGTCGAAGGCGGAACCGGAATGAGCAAAATGGGCCTTTTTCCGTTAACCTCCGCCTCCCGGCGCGGCATGCCGCGGTCAGGCCGCCGCCTCGCCGAGGGTGCCGTCCACGAAGCTTTGGATGAGCGTATATGCGATCGAAATCGACGGCGGTACTTCCAGCCCCTCGGGATGGCTCTTGGCGAGCATGCTGGCCGCCTCCTCGCGGGTGAACCAGCGTGCGTCCGAGATCTCGGCCGCCGACAGCGTCAGCTCGTCGCTCAACCCCTCGCCCCAGCAGCCGATCATCAGCGAATGCGGGAACGGCCAGGGCTGGCTGCCGGCATAGCGGACTTGCCCGACCTGGACGCCGGTTTCCTCTCTCACCTCGCGGCGGACGGCGTACTCGATATCGTCGCCCGGCTCCACATAGCCCGCGAGCGTCGAGAAGAGCTTGTCCGGAAAGCGGTGCTCCCGGCCCAGGAGGCAGCGGCCATTGCGGGTGACGAGCATGATTACGGCCGGGTCCATGCGCGGATAGGTGTCGAGCCCGCAGGCGCCGCATTGGCGCCGCCAGCCGCCGTCATGGGAGCGGACCTGGGCGCCGCAGCGCGAGCAGCAGCGGTGCACGGCGTGCCAGGCCATGAGCGCGCGCGCCTGCGAGACGACCAGCAGCTCCTCCTGGCTCAGGATACCCTGGAGGGCGAGCGAGCGCAGGTCTGCCAGCGGCTTCATCTCCTCGACGGCGGCGGCGGACCTGTACGTCTGGAGCGCCTGAAAATTGCAGGTGAAGACCGGCGCGCCGCTTTCCTCCTCGCCCAGGAACACGAATTCGTTGGGCTTGGCGATGGCATACACATCGTGCATGGAAAGCCAGCGCAACTGGGCTTCGGAGCCGTCCAGGGCGGGCACGATGGGAATGCGCAGGTCGAACAGGGGCAGCACCTTCGCATCCGGATGCGCGCGGGCGGAGCCCATGAAGGCGGTGTCGGTACGCCGGTCGGCATGCCGTTCGAGCCCGGTCTGCGCGCTGATTTTGGGAGGTGTTATAGTTTTGTGCATATATGGCTGCCCCGCGGGAAAACTAAAATGGGAGCCTAACTCAAATTACAGCTTCCGCAAAGATACAGTTTCAACGCGATGGCCTGCTCCCTTGCTCAGGATCAGGTTCGCGCGCTGGCGCGTGGGCAGGATATTCTTGCGCAAATTCACAAGGTTGATCGTGCGCCAGAGATGAAGCGCCTGGGCGATGGCCTGCTGCTCGTTGAGTTCGGAATAGCGGTAGAAATAGGCGTGTTTGTCGCGGAAGGCCGTCTGCCAGAGGCGCAGGAAGCGCGTGACGTACCATTTCTCGATGATCGCCGGTTCGGCGTCGATATAGATCGAGAAGTCGAAGAAGTCGGAGACGAACGGCACCGCCTCGCCATGGCGCGGAAGCTTGGCCGGCTGCAGCACGTTGAGGCCTTCCACGATCAGGATGTCCGGCCGGTCGATGACGATCTTTTCGCCGGGCACGATATCGTAGGAATTGTGCGAATAGACCGGCGCCTCGACGTTGGCCTTGCCCGCCTTGACATCGGCCACGAAGCGCAACAGCCTTGCCTGATCGAAGCTCTCGGGAAAGCCCTTCCTCTGCATGAGCCCGCGCCGCTCAAGCTCGGCGTTGGGCAGGAGGAAGCCGTCGGTCGTCACCAGATCCACGCGCGGATGCGACGGCCAGCGCGCCAGAAGCTCGCGCAGCACGCGCGCCGAGGTGCTCTTGCCCACCGCCACGCTGCCCGCGATGCCGACGGCGAACGGCGTCTTGTCGCCGCGCTTATTGAAGAACTTCGCGGTGGCGCTGTGCAGCTCCTGGGCCGCGCTCACATAGTAGCTCACCAGCTTGGCGACGGGCAGGTAGATGTCCTCCACCTCCTCGTGGCTGATGCGCTCGATGAGGCCCGACAGCCGCGCCAATTCCTCGCCGGTCAGCGGAATCTCGACGCCGCCGCGCAGCTCCGCCCATTCCGCGCGCGTGAATTTGCGGAAGGGCGAGGCTTCCAGCACTGGGGGCGGATCGAATTCAAGCGCCTCTTGTACGCTCATGATGCACTCCAGCTCCTAAGCCCGCGCTGCCTTCTCCGTGTGCCCGGACTGCGCCGTCCTGCGGTCCAGCTCGCTCAACACAGACTGGAACGGAACGCCGCGCGCCTCAAGCACAACCAGCAGATGATAGATAAGATCGGCGGCTTCGCCGCACAGCCTCCCGTCGCTTTCGGTCAAGGCGGCGATCACGGTCTCGGTTGCTTCCTCGCCAAGCTTTTTGGCGCAGGCCGCAACGCCCTTGTCCAGAAGAGATTTCGTATAGGATGCGCTGGCGGTAGCGCTCCGCCGCGAAGCGATCGTGGCGGCAAGCCGTGCCAGAGTGTCTTCACTCATGCGATAGCCCCCTCGGGCACTTGAGCCGCCACCATCATTAGCGGCGGCAAATTCGGGATCAAGGGTAATCTCCAGTTCTTAAGCTGGAGAAAAGTCTAATAGGGGTTGTGTAGCTTTTTCCGGGGCTTAGATCGAAAAAGGTGCTCCGCGCCGACAGTTGGCNNGATCACTTCGTTCTCTTGATCTTCCCGACCGCGGTCATCGCGGTGGCCGCCGATTTGCACCGCGATTACAGCGAGCTGATCTCGCTTTCGACCGGCGCATTCGTGGCCTTCGGCCTGTTCGCGCTGCCCGTGGGCTGGCTCGCGGACAGGTTCGGCAGGCGCGCGGTGCTGGCGGCCTATTTCTTCGGCTATGGCGCCTCCTGCCTTCTGGTAGCGGCCTCGGCAAGCCCGCCCGCGCTGGCTGCCTCACTTTTCGTGCTCGGCATATTCAGCGCGATCTACCACCCCGTGGGCTCCTCCATGATCGTCGCCAACGCCACGAATCTCGGCCGGGCGCTCGGCATCAACGGCGTATGGGGCAATATGGGCTCGGCGCTGGCCGCGGGCATCAGCGGGGGGCTCGCCAACGCTCTGGGCTGGCGCGCGGCGTTCTTTGTGCCGGGCCTGGTGCTGATCGCCTCCGGCATCGCCTTCGTCCTGCTTGTCAGGGAGGGTGAGCCGGCACGCAAATCCCAAGCGGCGAGCCACAAAATCCAGGGCAGCCGGCGTCATCTGGCGCTGCTTCTTGCCGTATTCGCGCTGGCGCTGCTCGCGGGCGGGCTCACCTTCAACATCGTCTCCATATCCCTCCCCAAGGTGGTCGACGAGCGCCTGGGGCTTCCGGTGCCGCTCGCCGTTACGGGTTGGATCGCCACGGGCATCTTCGTTTGCGGCGCGTTTACGCAAATCCTGATCGGGCGGCTCATGGAGCGCGTCGAGCTGACACTCCTGTTCGTCTGTCTTTCGCTGTTGCAGCCCATCGGCCTTGGGCTGGCGGCAGCCACGGCGGGCATCCCGATGGTGCTTGGCCTCATGCTTGCGACCGCCGCCATATTCGGCCAGATTGTCGTCAATGACGGCATGATCGGCCGCTACGTGCCCGGCGAGTACCGCAACCGCGTCTATTCGGTGCGCTTTTTCGTGTCCTTCACCGTGGGCGGCCTTGCCGTGCCGGCTATCGCCATGCTGCACGCTCACGGGGGCTTTCAGGCTGTTCTCCTGGTGGCGGGCGCTATCGGCGGGGTGATTTTCCTGTGTGCCATCGCCACTTGGGCGCTGACCCGCGGCAGGCTGCGAGCCACGCCCGCGCTGGCGGAGTGAACAAGGGTGCGGCCAATCGGCAGAATCACAATTTGTAGCAAAAACAGCACAGGTCAATGGAGGCTTCGGCCACAGCCCATGCTGACGGTTGCGATATGTCAATACGCTGCTACTATCCACCAGGGCACTTTGCCGCAGGGGGGGAATAATGAAGAAGCTTTTTGCAGGCCTCGCTGGCCTGGCAGCAGTAAGCCTGCTGGCCATTTCAGCCAATGCCGCCGATTTGTCCGCTTTTGGCGGGTACAAGGATTACACACCTGCGGCGGTTTGGACGGGCTTCTACGCTGGCGCCAATTTGGGTTACGGTTGGGGCGCGTCCAGCGATCAGCTTGCCTGCGGCGCGGCTTGCCTTGGCGGTCTGGACGGCTTCGGCGGACTAACGCCGTCTGGCTGGCTGGGAGGCGTGCAGGCCGGCTATAACTGGCAGGGCCTCGGCAGCCCCTTCGTTCTAGGCGTCGAGACCGACGTGCAGGCTTCGTCCATCCAGGCGGAAGGCAGCAATGCCGGCGGCGACACCTACCATTCCAGCCTTCAGGCGCTTGGGACGCTGCGCGGCCGCGCCGGCTATGCGCTGGACCGCTCGCTCCTCTACTTCACCGGCGGCCTTGCCTGGGGCAAGATCCACAAAGAGGCGGCCACTGCGTCTGGCGACTTCGTATCGGACATCAATACGACCGGCTATGTTCTTGGCGGCGGTTTCGAATACAAGGTCAAGCGCGATTTGTCGCTCAAGGTCGAGTACCAGTACGTCAATCTTGGCAAGAACGATCCGGCCGATCCGGTCGCGGGAACGTACTCCGCGAATGGCGGCACGGTCCGCGACGATGCGTTCAATACCGTGCGCGTTGGCGTGAACTATTTCCCGTTCACCGCGCGTGAGCCTTTGAAATAATTCGCTTTCCAGGCGGCGCTGTAAGGCGCCGTTTCAGCGCCCGGCCATCGGAGCGCCCATGTTTACCAATTGCAACCGCCGCTGGCGGTTCCCAAAAACGGCAGCCGTGCCATCCTATGGTCACGGGATGGCCGGCAATTGTCACGCCTACGTCCCTTTGTGAACAATGAAAGGTCCTAGTTAATTTCACGCGACTAAGTATCCGGCCAAACGAAAGATTCGCGCGTGAAACCCATTTACTTTTTCCTACCGCTCGCGTTGTGCCTCGCTGGCTGCTCAACCTGCCCGCAAGGTAAGCTTGCCGGCTCCGCTCAGTCCTTGTCCGGGACGGGGGAAAGCGGATGTGCCAGGAAGACAGCGGATGGAGGCGCCCAATACCGCTTGAGCGATCTGGCCAGCGAAACCGTGTTCGACAAGGCCGGCAACAAGGTGGCCCGCCTCGACGATCTGATCTTGAGCGCCAATGGCCGGGTGGTCTCCGTTACTTTGGCGCCCGTTGCCGGGGCCGGCTCGACGGTGACCGTTCCGTTCGAGAAGGTGCGGTTCAAGAGAGAACGCAACGGCACGGTGTCTCTTGAAACGGACGTGGTGATTAAGGCGCTCGACGATGGCACCCCGCCTTCCGCGCCTCACAAGTGGTTCCGCTCGTGGAAAAGGCCGGCTTAGCCGGCAGTTGCCAACAGCCAGATTCCGCCGCTGATAACCTGCGGATGTTCCATGCGGGGTAGATATTCCTCGCTCAAAATGGCTCAAGACCCGCGCCCAGTTGCGCGGCAAGCCGCATGGCGCTGTCCTTGTCCCTCCAATATTGGAGCCCTGGAAAACCCGCCCAGCGGAAGCTCATGCGCAAGTAATCCATGAATGGCAATCCGTGCCTTTCGCTGTCCAGGATTGGATCGGCACCCAGAAAGGGCAATTCCACGCCATAGGGCGGGCCGCCGCTGATATTGGCCTTGTGCAGATGGTCCGGAGCCAGATCGACGTGGAACGGATCGATCAAATCGGGATCGGGCACGTTTTTCTGATCCTCCCAGGTTTCGAAAACATGCGTGACGGCGGCGGGCGGATCGATGCACAGCGGGTCCATCTCATCCAGCGGAATATCCGTGCCGAACCCAGGCAGCGGCACATCGCAATTGTAGTCCCATACGAAGTTGATCCCACCCACAATCCGCCAGAACGCCTGGAGGGATGGCGGGATAGGACACGCGGCGATTCTTTCGATTTCCTGGAAGATGGCTTCGTCTTCGGGGACTGGCGCGGTTCTGAGCCTATCGTCCAGCACCGGGAGTGCACGCCAGCCGTGCTCCCGCAACCGGGCCGCGAGTATATCGGCGTTGCGGCCGGCGCGCCGCCTCGGCGACCTCCAGCACCTCCGCGCGGAAATCGCCGCCGATCTCGGAATGGGAGCGGATTTCGCGCCAGAGGTTCTCGAAATCGCCTTTTTCGTACCAGGCCAGAAGGTTGCCAACGCGCAAGACTGAAGGCTGCGAGGGGCGGTAGTCCTTCGCCTCCTCGCTGCGCACGGTTTCCAGGGCTGCGTTCCGGTCCGGAGCCGGCGCATGTCGCAGCACGTTGCGAGCGTCGCCCCCCAAAGCCCGGCCGCGGCGCAGCCTTGCGCATAGAAGAAGCCATCGCGGCTCCTGAGTAAGCCAGCCGCGCGCGCCCTCGTGCCAAAAGGGCGTGCCATCAGCACACCAGCCGCGCGGCGCGAGCAGCCGCAATATTTGAGACAGCACAGGCAAGTTGGCTTCGGCGTTCGCAAAGCGCGGGGCAAAATAATCGTAGGCGCCGGACGGATCGCGCTCGAACACCGACTTTATCCCAAGGAACGCCGAAAGGTGACCGGGATCGCCGATCATGCCTTCGAGCGCATCCCAGGCCTCCGGCATCCGCATGGCAAGAAGAGCGCTGCCGGCGGCAGTTCTGACGGGCACCAGCGCGCATTCCCGCCAGAGCTGCGCGAGCACCGGGATCGCGGGGGCGTAGTGTGCGTCCCCGAGGCGCCTCACGAGTGTTTCCAGATGCTGGTATTCGCCGCGTGCCAGGGCCATCGCGGCCTGCTCGGGAGCCGGTGCCTCCTGGTCGCGATTTGCGCCTCCCGCATTGCGTTTCGGAAAATCCGCCGCAAACAGGATCGAAGCCTTAAGCTCGTCAAGGACTTGGGCTGCACTTTCGCTCATTGGAACTCCGGACCTTTCACGCCAGCCGCCATAAGTTTTGAGCGTTCCGGCCGTTGCAAGGAGCGGCGAGCCCCCCCGCGCTAGTCGCCCCAGCCGGAGACGTAATCCGAGCCCCGGTATTCGTGGCGATAGCCAGCCTCCCGGTATTCGCTCCAACCTGGGCCGTAGCTCCACCGCCGGTCCTCGCGCCAGCCATAGCCATAACGCGGCTCCTCATAGCGCTCGGAAGCGTAGCGCGGCCCCCTGTCATAGTCAGGGCCGTAGTACGAATAGTTGCGGTAAGCGGGACCGTAGCTGGGTCTGCTATAATAGTAATCGGGGCCCTCATAAGGCCGTTCGAAATATTCGCTGCCGCGCGCGGCGCCTTCGAAGGCGCCGGTTGCCGCGCCGATCAGGGCGCCGGGAAGGCCCGCCAAGCCCGGCCCGTCGTAATAGGGATCGTAATCGGGGCGGTAGCCGTACCAGTCCTCGTATGCGCGCACCCGCTCGACCTCGTCCGCGGTGGCAATCACCTTCGGCTGGCCGGGAAGGTACAAGGCGGGCCAGCCCCAGAAAGAGGGCCGCACGGAGCCATAGCCGGAATTCCAGCTCCGGCCGGGGTGTTCGTAACCCGAATAGTAGTAGTCGCGATGGGCCGCCGCGGGAACGGCGCTTACGGCCAGGGCAACGGCAGCGAAGACTAATCCCTTGTAAGACATACGCTGAGACCTCTCGATTGCATCAAGCGAGCGTCGCCGCATGCGCGGGGCGGCTCTTTTTCCATTTTTGGGAATTGAACCACTTATGCAGCGCCGCTCCAAGCATAGCTCTTTATTATGATTAATCTAAAATTGACGGTGTTTATCCTTAAGGCGCCGCTGCGCTAGGCAAAAGCCTGCATAAAGGCTGAAGTGGCGGCCAAGCCTGCCGGCTTGGCGTACGGCTGGCAACGCTGTATCAATCCCAGCCATGAACTGGCTGGCTCACGCATTTCTTTCCCCTCCCAACACAGACTTCCGCTTGGGCAATCTCCTGGCCGATATCGTCAAGGGAAGCGATCTCGACGGTATGCCGCCGCATTTTCTTAGCGGCGTGCGCTGTCACAGGGCCATCGACGCCTTCACGGACAGCCATTCCGTTCCGCGCCGCAGCCGGATGCGCATCGAGAGCGATTGGGGACGGTTCTCCGGCATCCTCGTCGATGTCTTCTACGATCATTTCCTCGCCGTGAACTGGCACCGCTACACGGACATGCCGCTGCCGGCATTCACCGCCTCGGTCTACGGTGCGCTTGCCGGGCGCTCGGCCGTGTTGCCTGAGCACGCCCGCCGGGCCGCGCACATCATGACCGCCGAGGACCATCTTG
>PMBZ01000016.1 GCA_003153975.1 Hyphomicrobiales bacterium | reverse complement strand
CGTGATCGTTCGGGTGGATCGGCTTCTTCGAGCCCATCTGGCCGCCCATCATTTCGATGGCGCGGTTTGAGATTACCTCGTTGGCGTTCATGTTGGTCTGCGTGCCGGAGCCGGTCTGCCAGACCACAAGCGGGAACTCGCCGTCATGCTTGCCGTCGATGACCTCCTGCGCCGCCGCGACGATGGTTTCGGCCAGCTTCGCATCGAGTTCGCCGAGTGCCAGATTGGTCTTGGCCGCGCATTTCTTGACGATGCCGAGCGCGCGGACCAGCGGAAGCGGCATGCGCTCGCCGCCGATCTTGAAATTGCCGAGGCTGCGCTGCGTCTGCGCGCCCCAATATTGACTCGCGGGGACTTCGATGGGGCCGAACGTGTCGGTTTCGGTGCGGGTAGCGGGGGGCGTTCGATCCGTTTGTGTCATGTCGTTTTTTCCGGATTAATTGTGCGGAAAAGTCCTAGCATGGTGTGCGCGGGGGCGCTACCGCGTGCCGCGCGAGGCGGGCATACGTATGCCGGACCAGCCGGAAAGCCATGACAGGCCGTTACGTGAATTTGCTTCCGCCAGGGCGCGGGACGCGCCCGCGCTAATTGCTAAGCTTTGCGGCCTTGTCCTTGTCGTACCACCAGGTATCCAGCACGCCGTTGTCGTACTTGGCCTGTATCGCGGGGCGGGAATATTTGTCCCACGCCGCGATATTGTGGGACAGTTTGTACCACTCGGGCACCCAGTAATGGCCGGCGCGCAAGACGCGGTCGATGGCGCGGCAGGCGGTGCGCAACTCGTCGCGGCTCTTGGCTTTCAATATCTTCTCGATCAGCGCATCCACGGCGGGGTCGGCTATGCCCGAAAGGTTGTAGCTGCCGTCCTGGCGGCCCGCCTCGCTGTTCCAATAGGCCCGCACCTCCGGGCCAGGCGTCGGCTGGAGCGAATAGCGCTGCGTCACGATGTCGAAATCGTAGCGCCGCATCCGCTCCTGCTCTTGCGCGGGGTCGATCCTGCGCAGCGAGGCCTTGACGCCGAGATCGTTGAGCCTGCCGGCGTAAGGGCCAATAATCCGCTCGGTTACGGGATCGTCGACCAGGAACTCGATGTCGAGCGTCTCGCCCTTGGCGTTCTTGCGCACGCCGCCCTCAAGCTTCCAGCCCGCGTCGTCGAGCAGCTTCGAGGCCTGACGGGTGCTGGGCCGGTAGCGCCCGGAGGCGTCGGTGACGGGCGGCTTGTAGGCCTCGCCGAAAACCTCCGCTGGCAGGCGGTCCTTGAACGGCTCCAGAAGCTTCAGCTCTTCCGGACTTGGCAGGCCTTCCGCCTTGAGGTCCGAATTCTCGAAATAGCTGGCGGTGCGGGTGTAGAGGCCGAAAAACAGGGACTTGTTCGCCCATTCGAAATCGAAGGCATAATCGAGGGCCTCGCGCACGCGTGGATCGGCGAGTTTCGGGCGGCGCGTGTTGATGAACATGCCCTGCGCGCCGGAGGGCCGGCCGTCCGGCAAGGTCAGCCTCAGGATCTGGCCGGAGCGCACCGCCGGAATGTCGTATTCNNTCGAAGCGGATCTCATCGAAATTGTACCGCCCGCGATTGACAGGCAGACTGGCCGCCCAATAGTCCGGCCGGCGCTTGTAGGTGACATAGGTGCCCTGGCGGAAATCGGCGATCTGGTAGGGGCCGGAGCCAAGCGGCGGGTCCAGGCTTTCCTTCAGGAAGTCATTCGCGGTGTAATAGGCTTTCGAGAACACCGGCAGGGTCGAAACCAGGACCGGCAGGTCGCGCACGTTCTCGCCCTGGAACAGGTATTTGACGGTGTGTGCATCGAGTGCTGTGGCGCCCACGACGTCTTTCAGGGAGAGCTGGTAGCGCGGATGGCCCTTGGTCTTGAGCGTTTCGAGCGTAAAGACAACGTCGGCAGCCGTGACCGGCGTGCCGTCGCGGAAGCGCGCCTCGGGTCGCAGGTAGAACGTCACCGACATCTTATCGTCAGCCAGCCCGGCGGATTCCGCGATGAGACCGTAGACGGCGTCGGGTTCGTCCTGCGCGCGGACCATGAGCGAATCGAACAGGAGGCTTAAGCCCTCGGCCGGGTCGCCGCGCAGGATATATTCGTTGAACTCGTTGAAGGTATTGATCGAGCTTATGGGCATGGTCGCCAGGCGGCCGCCTTTGGGNNGCGTCCGGGTTCACATAGTCGAAGTGCTTGAAGTCTGCTGGGTATTTTAGGTCGCCGAACGCCGACAGACCGTGCCGCCGCTCCGACGCGCTTGCGTCCGGAGTGCTGCAGCACGTCGCGGCGAACAGTGCGAGTATGAAGACGTGAAGAAATCGCGCGAACGTAACGCGCGATAGTGCCCTGAACGGAGGGATTCTCCCCTCACCCCAGCCCTCTCCCTCTGGGAGAGGGAGCCCCGCCGCAGCCGTTGTAAGGGCGGCCCCTCTCCCAGAGGAAGAGGGACAGAGTGAGGGGTTGAACGCTTCGATCATGCCGGAACCTAGCAACGGGCAGCTCCCATGTTAGCGCGACCGGCGCCGCGGAGTTATTTCAGGCCGTACTTCGCGGCGAGCGCGGCGTCGAACCACCACACATCCGGGAAGCCTATGGCGATCTTCGGCAGCGGGTTGGACGCGCCGAACTTATTCCAGTAGGCCAGCCGCTCGGCGGGCGAGTGCCATTGCGGAACCAGATAGGCATTCCAGAGCAGCACGCGGTCGAGCGCTTGGCAGGCCGTCACGAGCGCGTCCCGGTTCGGCGCGAAAATTATTTTGTCGACCAGCGCATCCACGGCCGGGTTCTTGATGCCGATGATGTTCCGGCTGCCGGGCGTATCGGCCGCCGCCGAGCCCCAGAAATCGCGCTGCTCGTTTCCTGGCGATTCGGATTGACCGAACATCCCCACGACGATGTCGAAATCGAAATTGTCCTCGCGCCGCTTCATCTCGGTCGAATCGACTTGGCGCACCCTGGCATCGATGCCAAGCCGCCTGAGGTTCTCGACAAACGGCAGGATCACGCGCTGGAAGACTTCCTCGTCGATCAGGAATTCGACCGAGAGCTGCTCGCCCGCGCTGTTCTGAAGCTTGTTGTCCACAACCGTGTAGCCCGCCTCTTTCAGGAGCTGCGCTGCTTCGCGGAGATGCGTGCGGAAATCGGTGGGTGCCGTGTTGGCCGGGTTCTTGTACTCCTGCGTGAAAACCTCGGGCGGGAGCTTATCGCGGAGCGGTTCCAGAAGCGACAATTCCGCGGGCGAAGGCAGGCCCTTCGCCGCCAACTCCTGGCCCTGGAAATAGCTCGACGTTCTCGTGTATTGCCCGAAAAAGAGGTTCTGGTTCGCCCACTCGAAATCGTAGGCCAGGTTGAAGGCGCGGCGCACGCGCACATCCTGGAACTTGGATTTGCGCAGATTGAATGCGAAGCCCTGCATCGGCTTCGGCCGGTCAAGCACCACCTCGCGCTTTACGACGCGCCCTTCATTAAGCGCTGGAAAATCGTAGGCTGTGGCCCACGCTTTTGCGCTTGTCTCTTGCTTGTAGTCGTATTGGTTCGACTTGAACGCCTCCATGGAGACGCTGCGGTCGCCGTAATACTGGAACTCGATGATGTCGAAGTTATTCTGCCCGCGGCGCACGGGAAGGTCCTTGCCCCAATAGTCCGGCACGCGCTCGAAGGCGATCCAGTCGCTGGGCCGCACCGCCTTGACCTTGTAAGGGCCGGACCCGAGCGGCGGCTCCAGCGTGGTCTTTGTGATGTCGCGCAGCTTGCCGTTGGCGTCCTTGCCGGTCCAGTAGTGCTTCGGAAGAACGAGAAGCTCGCCAACGATGAAGGGCAGCTCGCGGTTTCCCTTGGCGTCGAAGGTGAAGGTCACCTCCCGCTCGCCGGTTTGCGCGGCCTTGCTCACGTTGTGGTAATACTGGGCGTAGGCGGGATGATAGGGAAGCCCGCTGCTAGGATCTTTGGCTTTCAGCGCCTCCATGCTGAAAATCACGTCGGCGGGTGTGACGGGCTGGCCGTCGTGCCACTTGGCGCCCTCGCGCAGCTTGAAGGTCACGGAGCCGATATCGGCCGGGTAACTGACCCACTCGCACAGGAGGCAATATTGGGTCGAGCTTTCCTCATCGGAGCGAAGCATCAGGGGTTCGTAGACGAAGGCTCCAATGCCTGGAGCGAGATTGCCGCGGAACACCGCGTAATTCAGGTTGTCGTAGGTCGCGCCCGATTGCAGCTTCACCGTCCCGCCCTTGGGCGCATCCGGGTTGACATAATCGAAGTGCTTGAACTCCGCCGGGTATTTTGGCGGGCGGATCAGCGAAAGCGCGTGATGCTTCTCAGGCTCGGCGTGCGCGCCCGAAAAGGAAACGAACGCCAATAGCGCGAGGAGGGCTGCTCTGAAATAATGGGACATCGGCCGGCACCCTTGGTTGATCGCTTCCGGCGAGCCTAGCGGCCCCATTGCGCCCGTTCCACTTAAAGATCTTTCATGCTTAATGGCGTGCCCTGAACGGGGTTGCCGCGCCTCGAACAAACAAAGTACGCGGGGTGGAAGCCAAGAAAGCGCGGTTACAGCGGAACCTGTAGCGCTGACGCCAGCCTGCGCGAAGAACTCAGGGCTGCGCTTGAGAGTCTGGATAGCGAGTGCATTGCAGTAGCCGTCCCGAGGCGGTCGAATTCGAAGCTGAACTCGGCCGAACCCGGCGGTTGCGTACGTCGAGTTCTGCGCTTTTCGCCGCCGGCACCATGCCGCCGCTGGCCTGCTCGCTGTGGTAGGACGATTCCGAGCTGGACACCGCGACCCCGATGCCCACCTCGCTGCGGGATGGGCGGCCGAGGAGGGGGCCAGACGCTTCCCTTCCGGCCAGGGGCTACTGGGCCGGAAGGGCTGCGCTGAGTGGCGCCTGTCTGAGGGATGGGGGGGTAGGCGCCACAACTGAAGCGTGCCATAGGTTGGTAAAAAATGGGTGGGGCGATTCGTTCGATATTGTGCCGGAGCACGTTTTTCGCAAAAAAATGCGCCCTGGCCGATCGGCGATTACTCGATTGCTAATCCGGCCCGCAGGTTTTTAGCCGTGTACTGCCGGGGCGCATGCCGCCGGCAGAAGGAGGTCTTGCACCGGCGCCATCCGGCTCGCTTATTCCTGAGCGATGCCTAAGCCGCAGCCAAGTCGCGCAATTGGGCTACGGCCACAGTCAGTTTGGCAAGCGTCAGCCCCCGGCCTTCGAGCATGCTGGCAAGGCTTGCGGCGACGCGGCCGGAAGCCGCTTCGTTGAGCTTCCGCCAAGCCAGGAAATCGCCCTTCGCAGCTGACTTGAGGATGCGGCGGGCAAGCGCGCGCTGCGCGGAGGCTGCCGCGGCCAGGTTGCTGTTCACCGCCAGCCGGTCGAAATAGTCGCCGGCCGCCAGCGCTTCGCTTGCCGCGGCGAGTTCGTCCAGGTGGAACGCATCGCGGACGGCGAGGATGGTGCATGCCGCGTCGAAAACCGGCACCTTCATCGGGGGTGCGACGAGGACCGCGTCCAGCGCCTGCGTCAACGGCCCCAGCGCGGCGAGCCGGTGGGCGAGCGGTGCCGGAACGCCCTCGCCTTCAAGCCGCTTCCTTTCGTTTTCAAGCCGCGATAGTGCCTTTTTGGGCAGCGCTGCCTCCAAGTTCATCGCCAGTTGCTCCACGCCCTCGCGGAAACGCCCGATCTCGGGCTCCAGGCTCATCCCGGAAAGCCCGTGCCGCAGGAACCAGGCCGTCTGCTTGCGCAGCAGGTCTTGCACCTTGCGGTACAGCAAAAGCTGTTTGCGCCCATCCATCTTGCCGTCGAGCGCATCGATGGCGGCGTAGATGCCGCCTAGCCCGTGGACGGCCATCACCGCCGCGAAGGCATAGGCGATGTCGTCCGGCTTGCTGACGGTTTCCTCGGCGAGGCGGACGATGAAGGTGGGGCCGCCGCTGTTGATGATGTCATTGGCGAGGCTCGTGGCGATGATCTCGCGGCGCAAGGGGTGGTGCACGATCTCATCTGCGAAGCGCTCGCGCATCAGCGGGGGGAAATAGGCCGTGAGCGCCCGGCCGAAATGCGGATCGTCCGGTACGGCCGAGGCGATCAGGCTGTGGTTGAGATCGATCTTGGCGTGGGCGAGCAGGACCGCCAGCTCCGGCCGCGTCAGGGGGCTGTTCGCGGCGGCACGCTCCGCAATCGCGGCATCCGAAGGCAGGCCTTCAAGCGCGCGGTTGAGGCGATCCAGCTTTTCGAGCCGATGCATGAGCCGCTGCTGGAAGCCCAGGTCGTTGGCACCGTCCAGCTCGGCGAGGCTGATGGCCAGCGTTTGCAGGTAGTTGTTGCGCAGCACGCTGGCTGCCACCTCGTTCGTCATGGCGGCGAGCAACTCATTGCGCGCGGGTGTGCCGAGCTTGCCGGCGGCAACGGCGGAGCCGAGCGCGATCTTGATATTGACCTCGGCGTCGGAGGTGTTCACGCCCGCCGAGTTGTCGATGGCGTCGGTGTTGAGCCTGCCGCCCAGCAGTGCGAACTCGACGCGGCCGCGCTGTGTCACGGCAAGGTTCGCGCCCTCGCCGATCACCTTCGCCTGCACTTCCCGCGCGGCCACGCGGATCGCGTCGTTCGCCCTGTCACTCACCTGGGCGTCGGTCTCGCCGCTGCCGCGTACATAGGTGCCGATGCCGCCGAACCAGAGGAGGTCCACCGGCGCCTTGACGATCGCAGCCATGATCGCGGCCGGCGAGACCAAACCGCCAACGCCAAGCAGCTTCTGCGCCTCCTGCGAAAGCGCGATATATTTCTCGCTCCGGCTATAGACGCCGCCGCCTTTGGAAATCATGGCGCGGCCGTAGTCTTGCCAGCTTGAGCGCGGGAGATTGAACAGGCGCAGCCGTTCCTCGAAGCTTTGGGCGGGGTCGGGATCGGGGTCGATGAAAATGTCGCGGTGATCGAATGCCGCCACGAGCTTGATTGCCTTCGAGAGCAGCATGCCGTTGCCGAACACGTCGCCGGACATGTCGCCGACACCCGCCACCAAAAACGGCGTGGCCTGGATGTCGATATTCATCTCGCGGAAATGGCGCTTAACCGCTTCCCAGGCGCCTCTCGCGGTGATGCCCATGCCCTTGTGGTCGTAGCCCGTCGAGCCGCCGCTCGCAAACGCGTCGCCCAGCCAGAAATCGCGGCCGAGCGCGATCCCGTTGGCGATGTCGGAGAAAGTGGCCGTGCCCTTGTCGGCGGCTACAACGAGGTAAGGATCGCCGGCATCGCGGCGGATGGTGCGCGCGGGCGGCACGATTTCGCCTTTGACGCGGTTGTCGGTGAGCGAGAGCAGGCTTGCGACGAAGGCCCGGTAGCAGGTGATGGCCTCTGCCTGCGCGGCCTCACGCCCGCCCGGCAGCTTGCGCGGCACAAACCCGCCCTTCGCGCCTTGCGGCACGATCACCGCGTTCTTCACCTGCTGCGCCTTGACGAGGCTCAAGACCTCGGTGCGGAAATCCTGCGGCCGGTNNACCAGCGGATGCCGCCGCGCGCGATGGGGCCGCCGCGCAGATGGATGCCCTCGAAGCGGGGCGAATAGACGAAAATTTCGGCGAAAGGCTTGGGCGCGGGCAGCCATTCGATTTCGCTGCTCCTCAGCTTGAAGGCGATGGTCTCAAGCCCTGCCTCGATGGCGCCCGTCTGGTAGAAGTTGGTCCTGACCGTGGCATTGATGAGCGTGAGCAGACTGCGCAGGATGCGATCCTCGTCGAGCACCGGGATCTTGTCGAGCGCTGCCCCGATGTGCTGCACAATCTTGGCGCATCCGTCATCGCGCGCGGCGGCATCCAGGCCGCTCATCGGATTGAACGTGCGGTCGAACAGCTCGTACAGCACCGCCGCGATGCGCGGATGCTTGTTGAGCACCTCGGCCACGTAGGCCGTNNCGAGGATCAGCCCATTGAAGCGGTCGTTCGCCGCCGCCCCGCTCCAAATGGCGAGGAAGCCATTCTCAAGGTTTTCGCGCCGCGCGAACAGCTCCGCCCTGCCGCCATCCCTTAGGCGCAGATCGCTGTCGTGAAGGTAAACCGTGCGGGCATCCGCATTCATCTTGGGGGTCAGCTCGAAGGTTCGCTCCGAGATGACGTCGAAGCCCATATTCTCAAAAATCGGTACGCGCGCGGACAGGGTGACGGGCTGGTCCACTTGCAGCAGCGTCGCCCGGACCCTGTCACGGTGCTTGATATCTTCCCGGTGGATGTCGATTCCGGTCTTGAGATCCGGTCCCAGCTTCTCCAGGCAGCCTATATCCTGCAAAGCGCGGTTGGGCCGGTTCGTTTCCCGGTACCCGGCCGGAAAGGCATCCAAATATTTTTCCGCGAGACGGTCCCCGGCATTGCCGTAATGCGTGAAAATCCGGTCGCGAAGCGCGTCGCTCCAGGTCCGGACGATCTTTTCCACCTCGCGCTCAAGGCTTTCTTCCGCCGCATCCTTGAGCGCCGTGTCCATGCGCCAGATCGCCGTATGAATGCGAACCATGGCGCCGTCGGAAAAGAACAGCGTATACGAGCTGGTCTGTCCGCCGAATGCCTTTTCAAGCATNNCCACCGGGATTTGGAACAGCTCTTCGCGTGGAAAGGTCTCCAGCACGTTGAGAAGCGTGCGCTCGGAATGGCTGCCCGGCGCGTTGCCCGAGCTTTGAAGCACGGTCTCGACCTTCTGGCGAAGCAGCGGAATAAGGAGCGTGGACGTATTGTGAGCGCTGGCGGCAAACAGTCCGGTAATGCGCAACAGGCCCGCGATCCCGCCGCCTTCGCCGTATAGCTTGATGCCGATAACGTCCCAGTGCGAGCGCCGATGCACCGTGGATATGCGGCTGCCTTTCGCGACGAAGACAGGAGGCGAATTGAGGAAGAAGGAACGGATTTGGGGTGTAAGCGTTAGCTCGCCTTGGGCGCGCTTCAACACCGGCGTGTTTTCGTCGCGCAAGAGGCCCAGGCTGGAGCCGGGCTCCGCTAGAAGCTGTCCCGTATCCGGGCCGCCGGCATAGCTGTACTCGCGCACGCCCAGGAAGACGAAATTGTCCGCGATGAGCCAGCGCAGGAAGGCTATCGCCTCGGCGTTCGCCTCGGGTGCGCCGGGCGGCGGGGCCGCCTCGAATCCGGCGATGGCGCGCTCAAGCCGGGCGGTCATCGCCTTGAAATCCGAGACCGCGGCGTTCACGTCCGCGAGCACGCGGCGGATGGCGTCCGCGATTTCGTCCGGCGGAGGCAGCGAGCAGGCTTTCCGGATTTGCAGATGGATGAAGCTCTCCCGCGGCGCGCCATTCGTATGGCCCTGAACGGGGCGCAGCGAAACGAGGCCGCCATCCGCATTGCGGCGCACCTCGAAAATCGGATGTGCGACAAGCTCCGGAACGAGGCCGCGCGCCCGAAGCTCGCAGGCAACCGAGTCGACCAGGAACGGCATATCCTCGTTGACGATGTCGATCGCGAGGAAATCCATGCCGTTGAGCGTGCGGTCATGCAGCTCGACCTTCGGCCCGGCGGGCGGGCGGATGCGGAAGCTTTCGAAGGCGCCGGCCGCCAGCAGCGCCAGCGAGGCGGTATCGTAGGCCTCAAGCTCCCCGGCATCCACGCGGGCAAACAGCTCCTCCGCGAAGCGCTGGGCAAGCTCGCCGGGCGCGCGCTCCGCCATGCTTTGCAGCACCGCGGCCAGCCTGCCCGGCCCGGATACCTCCGCCGGTAACGTCATCGCTTCTGCCTCTTCCCGTGTTCTAACGAACTAGTTATGGACCGCGTCCGCCGCATGGTATGGTTATCTTGGCATGGCGGCCGTAAATCCTGCGTTCCCTGGGAGATGGACCCTATGAACAAGCCTAAACCCGTTATAGCGCTGAACCTTCCTGAAACTGGCCTCGAACCGGAGCTGCGCGACTATTTCCGGGTTTGCGAGGAAAAGCTTGGCTTCGTGCCCAACGTGCTGAAGGCCTACGCCTTCGATAGTAAGAAGCTCAAAGCCTTTGTGGATATGGTGGATGACCTGATGCTGGGCGAGAGCGGGCTTTCCAAGCTTGAGCGGGAGACGATCGCGGTCGCGGTCAGCTCGGTGAACCACTGCCATTATTGCCTGACAGCCCATGGCGCGGCGATCCGCCAACGCTCGAACGATCCCATGCTCGGAGACACGATCGAGCACAATTACCGCGCGGCGGACCTGACGCCCAAGCAGAAGGCGATGCTGGATTTCGCGGTCAAGCTGACCGAGGCGCCGGATAAGATCGAGAACGCCGACCGCGACCTGTTGCGCCAGCTCGGCTTCACGGACCGCGATATCTGGGACATCGCCGCCGTCGCCGCTTTCTTCAACATGTCGAACCGGCTCGCCGCCGCCACCGGCATGCGGCCGAACGCCGAGTATCACAGCATGGCCCGCACCAAGAAGCCTGGCTAATCCGGCATTTGCAGCCAGGCCAGGATCCGGCCGGCTTGTTAACACAAATATTGCGCATTCGATGGCTACCCCCAGTTGGAGCGGACATGTTTTGAATTGTCGCGCTTTTTCAATGGGGGAAGACAATGAAATCACTGGCACGCATTGGCTTAGGCACCGTGGTCGCATTATCGCTGTTTAGCGGCGTGGCGATGGCCGCTGACGACAACGGCGGCGAGGCCGGGATCGTTAAATCCTGCAAATGGGACATCGCGAAATATGCGGTCACGGCAAAGAAGGGCGAAATCAAAGCCACGCTGCTAAAGAATGTCAGCAAGTTGTCGGCCGATTGCAAGAAGGCGATCGACGCCACGCACTGATCGGCGCTAGCACATCCGGCCTCATCCGCTTGCGGGTGAGGCCGTCATCCGCCGCGAAAGTTATGGCGGCTTCCGGTCACGGACGCGGGCCGCGCTCAAAGCGCGCGGGAACTGGCGCCCAACCGTTCTCCCGGCCCGCCGGGCAGCCGGACTGCAGTGCCGGCCCATTGGCGGCAGGGCTGCCGCGCTTCACCGCATAGCGCTTATTGCACACGCTGGGCTGCGGCGGCACGCGGGTTTCCTCGAACAGATCGTAAGCCGGCTTCAGGTCGCGCCAGAACCCGGCCCAGGGGTGCCAAGCGAAGGCGGTCATGCGCTCCTCGGTCATGCGGAACGGAAATACATGCACCGCAACGTGCTCCTGTCCGGCGTTGAGCGCGCCCGTTACCAGCGCCCACAGTTCGTCGATCACCGGATCGGTCATGGCGTAGCAGCCGGCGGACGCGCAGGAGCCATGCACCATCAGGGCGTCGCCCGTCCGGCTGTTGGCGGCGTCGAACGAGTTTGGATAGCCGAGGTTGAAGGCGCGGTGGTAATGGCTGTTCGGATTGAGCTGGCCTTTGCCGATGGTGTAGAAGCCCTCCGGCGACTGAAAATCGCCCTTTTGCAGCTTGGGTCCGAGCTGACCCGACCAGGCGCAGATCGGATAGGTGGAGAACAGCTCGAAACGGGAGCCGCGCTTCATCCAAAGCTCGACCAGGGAATCGCCCTTGAAGATGCGCAGGTAAACCGGATCGCCGGTCTTGAAGCCCTTCTCGCGCAGCCGGTCCGCCATATGCCCGGCATCGGGCGCCCCTGGGAGCGCCACGCCAGGGATGAAGCCGAAAAGCCCATAGGTGCGCCGGCCGTTGGGCCTGAAGTCTTCAGTTTGGAGATCGAAGGTGCTCTTGAGCTGGCCCGCTTCCAGATCCCAGAGCTTTACCGTCTTGTCCTTGCCGCCGGAGAGCGCCAGCCGGCCATCGGTGGAAAGCGCCGCCGAGGAAACCGCGTCGGCGTGCCCTTCCAGAGTTTTGAGGAGCGCGCCCGTCTCCGCGTCCCAAAGCCTTAGCTTCGCGTCCTTGCCCGTGGAGAGGATTTGCCGCCCGCCGCTTGCGAACGTGGCTGAAAGCACCTCGTCAGGCTGCGCGTCGAATGTCCTGATGACTTTGGCTGAGGTCACGTCCCAGAGCTTGAGCGTCTTGTCCTTGCTCGCGGACAGCGCCTTTCGATTGTCCGGCGAAAATGCCACCGAGGTCACGGCATCGGCATGGCCCTCGAAGCTCCTGAGAAGCTGCCCCGTCTCAACATCCCAGAGCTTGAGCGTCTTGTCCGCGCCGCCCGCGAGCACCAGCCGGCCATCGGAGGAGAGCGCCACCGAAAGCACGTCCGCGGGGTATCCGTCGAAGCTCTTGAGGGGCAGGCCCGTTGCCGTGTCCCAGAGCTTCACCGTCTTATCCTTGCTGCCGGACAGCACCTGCTGGGCATCCGCCGAAAGCATGGCGGACATCACATCGGCTGTATGCCCGTCCATGACGGTGACAACCCGCCCCGCCGCAATATCCCAAATCATGAGCTGTTTGTCGGTGCCCGCCACCAGGATGCGCTTTCCGTCGGGCAAAAAGGCCACTGCGTTCGTGCCGGCGGTTTGTGTGTCGAAGGTGCGCAGCAGGAGGCCCGTGGCGGCGTCCCACAGCCTTATGAGATTGTCCTGGCTGGCGGAAACCGCTTGGCGGCCATCCGGCGAAAGCACCACCGCGTTCACGGCCTTGGAATAGCCGAAGACGTATTCGGCCATCGACACGCCCTGCGCGTTTACCTGCGCGAGCATGAAGCCAGACAAAAGTAAGATCAGCGCCCCCAGCCGGAGGGGGGCACTAAGGCAGCGTAGCATTCCTGTTTGCCCTAATTAAGCGTCGCGGAAATTGCTCTCCCCCGTACAGCCCGATTGCGGACGGTATACGGCAAAGGCCTCGCGCGGAACAGAAACGAATGTGGTGGTGCATAGGTGCAACCTGGAAGGCCCGGTCCACCCGCGAAAGCCGGCCAGCTTTTAGTTTCTTTCGCCGGCAGTAAAGGCAAAAGTGGCGTTATAGAGGTCCGTTTTGGCGAAACTGGCAGTGCCCGAGGGAGACACCTTGTAATCGATCGCCAAAAGGTGGGGGCCGTTTCCTGCGATGGGGACAGAAGCGATGCCGTCGCTGTCCGTCATGAAGCGCGGGATATCTTCTTCCTTGATGGGCGTCGTGCCGTCGGTTCGTTCCACGGCGATGTTGGCAAGCGGCTTGCCCTGGAACAGCACCCGCACGCGAAGGCTATCTCCCGGCTTTGCTGCGGCAGGGTCGGACAGCGGCACGATCTCAAGCGGCGTTCCCAAAACGGTTCCCCACGGTGCGCCCCGCCCCGTGATCGCCTTGGCAAATTTCACCGACCATAAGCTATCCTGCGCATCCGGGACGGAACGGATCGTTGCATTGCGGTAGCTGCCGCTTGGCGACTTCACCCAATATCCATTGTCGTAACTGACAGCGACAAGGCTGTGGCCCCGGTCGTTGAAGCCGCAGCTTTCGACGATAATCGCGGCGGCGGTTTGCTTGTGGGTGAGGCCGCCCATCAAGTCCACACGCTCTTCGCCGGTCAGTGCGGCAAAATCGAAGATCTTATCGGCCAGCGCCGGCGGACGGTCATGCGGATGGCCGTAATTGACGATGGCATGCAATCCGTCTTCCGCCCGGCCGATGGTTAGCCACACATCGTGCGCCGCAGCCAATTGCGGGGTTGCAAAGACCGCAACCGCCAACGCAAGGAAAGTCTTTTTCATCACTTCAAGCCCTCTTCCAGCGCCAGCCTCGACGTGGGAACTCTGTACGAGATCCCGGCAAGGACCGTAAATTCAGGCACCGGCGCAGTGTAAATGTCCGCCGCGGAAGCGTGCACCGGGTCCGCGAAGTTGATGGCAAATTCGCTGTAACGGTCGCCTGGATACCACGCCGCTTGCGTGAATGCCGACCAGCCCGAGGGCCAAGCATACGCGACTTTCGCCGACAGGCGCTCGAATGGCGAGGTTGTTAGCTGCCCGTCCTCGGTCAGGTACTTCTTGCCGATGAAGCCAATGACGGCTTGACCTAGCAGGCGCTCGCCGCCGCCCATCGCGAGATTGAAGTCGACGCCGAGATTGGCTGTATGGACTGGAACGTTCGGCACGAAGTTGTGAGAGCCGTCGAGGCGGTACGCGTCCACCGCTGCGTAATTGGCGAAAAGCGCAACCTCGCTTTCGCGTTCTTTCAAGACCGCATAGCGCGCATCGAGATCGTAGCCTTCGCGGCGCGTGCGCCCAAGCAGTGTGACCGGAAGCCCCGGAGCCGGCTGATAGGCTTCGTTTTGAGCATCGCTCTTATAGAAACTTGCCTGAGCCGCAAAGCGTCCCGTCTGGATTTTGGCGCCCACTTCCTCGCTTTCGATTTTGAACGGCCGCACCGCCAACGGGTAGTTGGGGACGAGTTCGGTCACGGCGTCCGGGCTGCGGAAGCCCTGTCCGTAATTCGCATAGAGTTCGAGCCATTTGAACGGCGTTATGGCTGCGCCAGCCTTGGGACTCCAAATGCCCGGCGCAATATCCGGTTCAGTCGCCGGATTTAGCCTGTTGTCGATTTGATAGAAGAATTGGTCGAAACGCACGCCCCCTGTCAGCTTGAGCCAGGAAACAGGTTTGACTTGAAGCTGTGCAAACCCGGCAAGGTCCGTTTCCGTGTTGCTCATGTCGACAGTCGTGGTTCCAGGGAGAACGGCGCGGTCTAAGGTGCTTGCGGAAAAGGAACCGATGAAGTCGGTGCGCCAGCTTGCCCCCGAGAGAAGTTGAACCGGCATGCCTGCAACTTCGCCGGTCCAGACCTTGCGCAGCTTGCCCCCTAGCGCTTCGCGCTCCTCATCCTGAATGCTCTGACACGAGGGCACCGGCTTCCCCGGCAGGCTTTCGCAGAAATCCGAGTAGCGCGTCTTAATGTCGTGGCTCAAGTAAAACAGGCCGGTGAGCTGCTGCGCCGCTGGCCCGCTTGTGTAGTTCACGACGAAATTCTGCAAGGTCTTGCTGACGCCGTCGGTTGAATTGACCGCGGTGGTTGGCGAAATCAAGCCAGACTGCAAGGCATCCCGGCTGATATAGCCAGGAGCGCCTGACTCCGTCCCATAAGCCTGGGCACGGAAAGTCAGCGTATCCCCGCCTCCGAGCGGGACGGTCACTTTGTTGAAGGTGTTGTAACGGTCGATCTCGCTGTTATCGCGATAGCCGCCGGTGTGATAAAGCTCGGTGACGAGATAGGGCACGAAGCTTCCGTTGTTGCTGCCGTAAGCTGCTAGCCCGCGTCCCGTTCCCCACGATCCCCCAGACAGATTGAGGCTGGCATAGGGATCGAAGCTCTTCGTGGTGATGAATACCGCCCCGCCAAGGTTGGAGTCGCCCGCCTCGACCGAGAACGGGCCGCGGATGACTTCGATGCTCTGAACCGTTTCCGGGATCAGGATATTGAGGTCGGCATAGTTTGCGGTGTGAATCGAGGAAATCTCGTTTACCGGCACCCCGTCGATGAAATAGGCGATATCGCGGCCGTGATCGCCGTCGCTATATCCCCGCATCGCCATGCCGTAGCCTATTGCCCCCTGTCCGTAACTGGCGACATTGAAACCGGGCAGCGAGCGGAAAATGTCTCCGTAGCTTGCGACCGGCGCGAGCACCAATCGCCTGGCATCTATCGTGGTGCTCGCGGCGGGTAAAGCCGAGGCGGAAGCGGAGAGATCGGCTCGGCCCGGAAGGGTTTCCACACCCAAAAGGCCGGTGGCGGTGCTGCCCGCCAGCCCCCTTTTCTTCGCTATGGCAGGTTTCTTAGCCGGGGCGTCCTGCAATACCTGAACTGGTGGCAGCGGGGTGCTTTTGGCGCCCGGCGAGGCCTTTTCCTCAGCAAAGGCTGGCAGGAGGCTTGTGCAGACCGAAAATAGCAATATGGCACAATTCAATGCAGTGTATATTCGATTTACTCGGTACATATATCAAACCCCAGCTACTACGCAACTAAACTACTAGCCATTCCAATATAAATTGCGCCGAATAGCGCTCCCTCTATCGAACAAAGAGGATTGCCAGTTGCGCGTCGTCGCCTCAATTCCTTTTGAATTGGCCTATTGTTCCGGCTAGCAATAAAAAGTTGTTTTCTAGACCGTGCAATGAGGTTAGAAATTCTTTAGTATGATGTCTATGAAAAAATATCACACCAAGGCCTTGGTTCAGGAAAGCCCGGAAAAGAGTGTCCCAAAAGCAACTAGTTTCTCGCGTAGGTGGTAGGTAGTATGTCTCCCTATACCTCTGCGGGCTCGCCAAGGCCATGCCAGCCGGGTGAGGGGTAAGCCGCCCGCGCCGTGGCCCAGTAAAGGACAATCCGCCCTGCCCCTTTTTGCGGCACTGTCCTGGCACTGAACAAAGCGTTGCATGTTGGCAACGCGCGGGGGGCTCCATGCTATAACCGGCGCGATACAACTTCATGCAGGCTGTATTCGGAGGTATACAGGATACCAATGGCTGGGCTTAGTGCGTTCGCGCTGTGTGCCCACTTGGTAGTGAGTTTGGGTAAGGGGTTGTAATCATGAGTCGTTCCCGCGTGAAGCGGGTGCGTGGCTTGACGGCTGCGCTCCCGGAAGGCTGTCTGTTGTCTTCAACTCAAATGCGGGAGGGGGTGAAAAGCCTCAAGGCGCCGGGCAAGAATGCGGCGCTGACCTCTGCGGCCTTGGCTATTGCCTTGGGGCTCCCGCTGCCGGCCCTGGCCCAGGAAACCGCCGCGGCACAGGAGCAGGTTCCAACCTTGCCGCCGGTCGTTGTAATCCAGCAAAAGACGGTGACCCCGGCATCTCGTCCTAGCGTTCGAAGCGAGGGGCGCTCGCAAGACCGGCAAGCGCGCCAGGAAACGGATGCGCAGCCGGCGTCCTCCGGTTCCACGGTTCCAGGCTCGGGCGGCACCGCGCAAACGGGCATGTTCAGCCTTGGCGGCATCAACCTGATGGGCGGCACCTACATCACCAGCGATCAAACCTGGTATTTCGCCAAGCCGACCCTCGATCAGGCCATGGCGCTCGCGCCGGGCGTCGTCGCCTCGAATTCCGGCGGCACCCGCAACGAACAAATGGTCTTTGTGCGCGGCTTCAACCGCTTGCAGGTTCCTGTTTCCATTGACGGGGTGCGTGTCTATCTGCCTTACGACAACCGGATCGATTTCAGCGATTTTGTTACCGCCGATATCTCCGAAATCCAGATTGCGAAGGGCTATGCCTCGGTTCTGGACGGCCCTGGCGCCATCGGCGGCGCGATCAACCTCGTGACCAAGCGGCCCACGAAGGAACTCGAAATCGAGGCGGGTTCGTCCATGACCCTTGCCCGGGATGGTTCCTATCAAGGATTTAGCAACTTCGCCTCCGTGGGGACGCGGCAAAATCTTTGGTACATGCTGATGACAGGCACCATCAACGACAGAAAAGGATGGATGCTATCGGAAGACTTCACCCCAACCGCCAATCAGGGCGCGGGCTGGCGCGATAACTCCCAGAAGGAGGACTGGCGGGTTAGCGCGAAGGTCGGCTTCACCCCCAACGCGACCGATGAATACGCCGTCAGCGTGATCCACCAGGAGAACTCGAAGGGCGCGCCGTTTCATACAACCGATCCGATTTCCTCTCAGCGTTATTGGGTATGGCCCGGCCGCGATCTCACCAACATCTATGAGAACTCGACGACGCGCCTGGGCCAAGCGTCCTACATCAATACAAAGCTCTACTACACTTTGTACAACGACTCGCTGTTCGCGTACGACGACCCGACGCTGACCACGCAAACCAAATCTCCAGGGTCGTTCCAAAGCTATTATCACGATTCAGCTTATGGCGGCGCCGTTGAGGGCGGCACCGACATCACAAATTGGGATACGTTGAAGGGGGCATTCCACTATCGCCGCGACATTCACGGCGAGTACAACGATATGTACTTCAACAAGAAACTTGGCGCGTCCTGCGGTGTGCTTCAAGACCCAAGCCACCCAAGCAACCCGTACGACCAACACGCGATGCAGGCTCCGTGCGAAGAACCGCTGCAGACCAGCAAGGAGGACACCTACTCGCTGGCGGTTGAGAACACCTACCACCTGACGAAGAGAATCGATCTCGTGACAGGGGCAAGCTACGACTGGCGTATCCTCTACGAGGCGCAAGACTGGACGCTCAAGGACGGCTTGTTCGAGTACCAAAAGCAGAACAATCAGGCGTTCAATTGGCAAGGCGCCG
>PMBZ01000247.1 GCA_003153975.1 Hyphomicrobiales bacterium | reverse complement strand
AAAGCCTCGTTGGCCTCGATCAGGTCGAGATCGTCCTTGGACCAGCCGGCCTTCTCCAGCGCACGGGTGGAGGCGGGGATCGGCCCGGTGCCCATGATGGACGGGTCGACACCGGCGGACGCGTAGGACACGATGCGGGCGAGCGGCTCAATGCCGCGCTTCCCGGCCTCGGAAAGCTTCATGACGACCAGGGCGGCCGCGCCGTCGTTGATGCCGCTGGAGTTGCCCGCGGTGACGGTTCCAGCTTTGGGATCGAACGCGGGCCGGAGCTTCGCTACATCCTCAAGCGAGGCGTTCTCGCGGATATATTCGTCCTGCGCAAAGACGATATCGCCCTTGCGGCTCTTGATCGTGACGGGAACGATCTCCTCGCTGAACCGGCCAGCTTTCCTGGCGGCGGCAGCCTTCTGCTGCGAGGCAACGGCGAACTCGTCCTGCTGCTCGCGGCCGATCTGCCATTGGCGTGCTACGTTCTCCGCAGTGGCGCCCATGTGATAGCCGTTGAAGGCGTCCCAGAGGCCGTCCTTGATCATGGTGTCGATCATCTCAAGGTTGCCCATCTTCTGGCCCGCGCGAAGATAGGCGGCGTGGGGCGAAAGGCTCATGTTTTCCTGGCCGCCGGCGACCACGATGTCGCTGTCCCCGCTCTTGATCGCCTGCGCGGCCATGGCAACCGAGCGCAAGCCCGACCCGCATACGAAGTTGATGGTCATGGCGGCGATCTCGATGGGCAGCGAGGCCAGGATCGAAGCCTGCCTCGCGGGATTCTGCCCCTGAGCCGCAGTCAGCACCTGCCCGAGGATCACCTCGCTTACCTCGCGCGGCTCGACATTCGCACGCTTGAGCGCCTCGGTAATGACGGTCTGGCCGAGCCGATGGGCGGGAATGCCCGCCAGCGATCCGTTGAACGAACCAACCGGAGTGCGCGCGGCACTCGCGATCACAATGGCGTCTTGCCCGTCCATGCTTGTCTCCTCTCGGACTTCGAAGGAATAGGAACTTGCCGGCGCCAGCCCGCATTCGGGGGGCGGCTTAATAGCAATCTAAATTTTGATTAAGCTATTTCAGGTTGCAGTGCAACATGGCGGCAAACACAGAGAGTTGACCGACCGTTGCAGTCAGGGCAGCTGGAGCAGGCGCAAATGCCCGCATGCGCGTTTCCGTGGGAAAGACGGTTGCGGCGGAATCCGCCCTCGCAATCCCTGCCGGCGAAAATATTTGGGTAACTAAAAAAAACGGCAAGCCCGCCAAACAGGGCTTGCCGTCAGGAGGAGGAAACTGCGGGCCGCCCTCTTCCAACTGGGGCGGTCCCGAAGCGGTTTGGTCTAGGCGCGCTTGATGATGAAGCGGAACGTGTCGCCGTCCTTCGTCGATTCGACCAGCTCGTTGCCCGTGGTGCGGCAGAACGAAGCCATGTCGGCAACGGAACCCGGATCGGTGGCCAGCACTTCGAGCGTGCCGCCTTGCGGAACGTCGTTGAGCATCTTCTTGGTCTTCAGGATCGGCAGCGGGCAGTTGAGACCCTTCGCGTCCAGCGTCTTGTCAGCCATGGTAACACTCCTCCCTTGAACGGGCAGCTTGGTTTGAGATTTTAATGTGCGGCCGGGCTTAGATGTAGAGATTGATGTCGGACCTGACAGCGTTGTCCACCCAGGTAGCTGCTCCGCCAAGGATCGGCCCGTCGATCAGGTCTTCCTTTTTGATTTCGAAGAGGTCCAAGGTCATCTGGCAGGCGATCATCTTGACGTCGGCCTCGATGGCCATCTCGCGCAGTTCCTCAATCGAAGCGACGCCCTTCTTCTTGATCATGTTTTTCATCATGCTGGATGCCATCGAATCGATGCCCGGAATGGTGGACATCCAGTTGGGCATGCTCATGTGCATTCCCATCATAGGCATTTTCATCGCCGGGTTGCCCAGCGTCGAAATCTTGAGGTCCATTTTCTTAAGGAGCAGCCCAAGGCCGTAGAAGGTGAAGAACATCGTGGTGTTCACGCCCATCGCCGCGGCCGTGGTGGCAAGGATGAAAGGCGGATATGCCCAATCGAGCGTACCCTTGGTGACGATAATCGTCATGCTCTTCTGATTGGCCGCGCCGTCCGTCATGTCCGTTCCTTCCCCTGCGTTTTTGCCCCGAGCGGCATTTTATCACATTCGAATATCTCTATTAGTAGGGCGCCTGTCAATATCCGCTAAAGTTTCATGGCGGAATCGCAGACACAAAAACGGCGGGTGCCTGAAAAGGAACCCGCCGTAACAGCTTCGTTCTTAATCGTCCAGGACGCGCTTCAACTTGCCGATGCCCAGCATGCCCATCGCCCACTTCTCATAAAGCGGCTCGCTTTCGCCCCGGCGCATCTTGCGGATGAAGTACTTCTCGAAGGCGATCTTGGCCCTATGAACCCACTTGCCATCCGACGACCAGTTCACGTTGCGGGGCGGGATCTGGGGCTGCGCCACGAAGGCGATGCCGCCGTCGCCGAAATCGGCGATGCAAACCGCGTTCCAGGTTGCCTGGTGCGATGGTGCCTTGCCGCGCAGCATCTGGCCGATGTTGAGCGCCGTCGCCGTCACCATGGACTCGATCATGAAGCCGGTCTTCGGCACGCCGCAAGGAACCGGGGTTGGCCCGATCGGTGGGATCGCCACGCAAACGCCGACCGAGAAGACGTTCTTGAAGGTCGGGTTTTGCTGGTGCTTGTCGATCAGGATGAAGCCGCGCGGGTTGACGAGGCCTTCGACGCCCCGCACCGCCCCGATGCCGCGGAAGGCCGGAAGCATCATGGAGAAGCCGAAGGGCAGCTCATGCGTCTTGGCGACGGAGCCGTCCTCGGCCACCTCCTCGATGTACATTTTGCCGGCTTCGGCCTTCTTCACGCGCGCGTTGCAAATCCACTTGATGTGCTTGTCGCGCATCGCGCTTTCGAGGATGCCCTTGGTGTCGCCCACGCCGTCGAGGCCTAGATGACCGATATAGGGCTCCGCCGTGACGAAGGTCATCGGCACCTTGTCGCGGATCTTGCGGCGGCGAAGCTCCGTGTCGAGGATGAAGGTGTATTCGTAGGCTGGGCCGAAGCAGGAAGCGCCCTGCACCGCGCCGGTGATGATCGGGCCGGGTTTTTTGCAGAACTCGTCGAAGGCCTGGCCGGCATGCTCCGCGTGGTCGACGTGGCAAACCGATTGCGTGTGGCCGCCGTGGGGGCCAAGCCCCTCGATCTCGTCGAAGGCCAGCTCGGGTCCGGTCGCGATGACAAGGAAGTCATACGGAATGCTGGAGCCGTCCACCAGCTCAAGCGTATTCTCCTTGGCGTGGACCTTTGCGGCCGCGACGGGCTTGAAGTCGATGCCGCGCTTGGCGAAGGTGCGCTTCAGGTCGATTTCTATTTCCGAGCGCTTGCGCCAATTGACGGCCACCCATGGATTCGAAGGCACGAAGTGATATTTCGCTTCCTTCGTAACGACTGTGAGCTTATCGCCCCTGCGCAATTGGTCTCGCATCTCGTAAGCCATGATGACGCCGCCTAGGCCGGCGCCAAGCACCACTACGTGTGCCATTCTTGTTCTCCCCTTACGTTTCCTCTCGCCCCTGTCCCGGTTGCGGTCCGGCGGGTGCGACAATTTGTATATTCACACATTCCAATGCCGAAATACAAGCGCGGAAAAGGTATCGAACGCCGGGCTTGCACCCTGGGGCCATTTGTCCCGCCTCAGACAAGTGATTTAATACTAAGTTGTGGCGTATTTGCAACGGGAGCGCCGCCGCCGGGCTGGCCGGAAGCCGGCTCATGCACAAGCTTTTCGCGCAGCGTGACCACGGTTCCCACGATGATGATGGCAGGCCCGTGCAGGCGCGCCTTTACCGCCCGTTCTGCGAGGGTCTCGATGGTTCCGGTGACGACCCGCTGATTCGGGCGGGTGCCGTTATCGACGATCGCCGCGGGCATCTTGGGATCGGCGCCGTGAGCGATGAACTCCTCCATGAGTTCCGCCAGATGTCCGAGTCCCATAAAAATTGCGACAGTTTGCCGCGGTTGAATAAGTGCGTTCCAATCGAGGCTCAGTTTGCCGGTCTTGGCGTGGCCGGTGACGAAGACGCACGCCTGGGCGTGATCGCGATGGGTGAGNNGTGACGCTCGACGCGTGATCGCGGTGAGTAAGCGGAATGCCAGCGTAGCCCGGCACGGAATGCACCGATGAGACGCCTGGAACAACCTCAAACGGGATGCCTGCGGCAGCCAGCACTTCCGCCTCCTCGCCGCCGCGCCCGAACATGAACGGGTCGCCGCCCTTGAGCCTCAGCACGCGCTTGCCTTCCTGGGCGAGCTTGACGAGCCGCGCGGTGATCTCCTCCTGCGGCACGATGTGATCGTCCGGCAGCTTGCCGACATAGATGTGCTGGGCCTCGCGCCGGACGAGATTGAGGATGCCATGCGGCAGAAGCCGGTCGTAGAGAACCACGTCGGCGCGCTGCATCAGGCGCAGGGCGCGGAAGGTGAGAAGGTCGGGATCGCCCGGCCCGGCGCCAACGAGATAAACCTCTCCCTGGGGTGCAGGTTCTCCTTCGCTGCCGGCGGTTTCGAGCGCGCGCTCAAGCTCCTGCTTCGCTTCCTCCTCCTGCCCAGCAAGGAAACGGTCGGCCACAGGCCCCTCCAGCACCCGCTCCCAGAAGCGCCGCCTAAGGACGCTGCTGCCAACGCTGGCGGTCAGGCGCTCGCGATACTGGCCAACCAAGGTCACCAGCCGGCCATAGGCCGCCGGGATCACGCTCTCCAGGCGCGCGCGGATCATCCGGGCGAACACGGGAGAGATGCCGCCCGTCGATATCGCGATGACGAGCGGATCGCGGTCCACGATGGACGGCATGATGAAGTCGCAAAGCTCCGGAGCGTCCGCGACGTTGATGGGAACCTTGGCTTGGCGGGCAAGCCCGGCAACGGCGCGGTCGGAAGCAGCATCGCCGGTCGCGCAGAAGACCAGGGCGCAAGCCTCGATATCGGCGGCGGCGGGCGCGCGGCGGACATGCTCGAAGCGCTCGTGGCTTTCGACGCCGCGGAAATCGGCGTTCAGCTCATCGCTGAAAACCCGCACCTTCGCGCCGGCCCGGAGAGCCAGCTCCGCCCTGCGTGCCGCCACGGTGCCCCCGCCTGCCACGGCGACGAGCCTGTCCTTGATTTGGAAAAAGACCGGAAGATGATCCACGGCTAACGTCCTTATCCTTCGCGCGCCCGTTCGCGTTCCGCCCAAAGCTTCATGACCTGCGCCCAGGCCTCGGCGGTTGGCGCATCGATGTCGAACTGGGTGAAGCGCTTGCCCTCCCGGATCGTTATGCGCATGAGCCGCATCCCGCTATCGAAGAGTACATCGTCCAGGCGGATCTCGCGCCCGAACGGTGCCACCAGCGTTTCGAGGCGCTCCTTCTTCTCGCCGTCCATCGTCAGCGGCCCCGCGGGATTATCGAGGTGAACGCCGTCTCCAGCCGGTCTTGCCAGCGGCGCGGCGTATCGAGATATTCGGGCTTCAGGTCGAAGGAAAGGTGGATCTCGCCCTGCCGCGCCGCCTCTTTCACAAGTTCTTCGAGCTGGTCGAAGGAGGTGACTTCGGGGTGTGCGATGATGAGGTCGCTGATCTGGACCATGCGATTGCTCCTTGGCCGGCCTGCGCCGGGCAGTTTTTGTGTTGGCCCTGTTATTATCTATGGAGCCGGCGCGGTAAAGTCACAAACGGCGACCCCCTCCGCTTGCAGCCGGCAATCGGGTTGCAATTACCAGTTGGTTTGCACTCATTGGGGAATGTGCCCGAGCCGGGCGTGCGTTCGCCGCTGTATTTTGCGTTCCATTCCGGCGGGCGCGTATGCGTCCTTTGGGTCGGGAGCGGCTGTGTCGAGTTCCTCGCGATACCCCGCGCGCCAAGTCGCCTTCGAGATCTCAAAGCAGTCCATTCTGAAAACGGGATTTGCTCGATTCCATATGCTCGCTGCGGAAATGGTATGCATAGTCCGTGGACTCATCGACCGCAAGATGATCCGTATCTCGCGTGAATGAAAACTGCGTGAAGGCGATTCTGGAGACCTTCGGGGCTCGTGTCCGGGAACTCAGGAAGCAGGCAAAGCTCTCTCAGGAGGAGCTTGCCGACGAAGCTGAGCTGGACCGCAGCTACATCGGAGGCGTTGAGCGCGGCCAACGGAACGTGAGCCTCGTCAATATCCACAAGATCGCCCGAGCCTTGAAGGTGAAGCCGGGGGCTTTGTTTTAGTGGCCGAGCTGGAATGCAAATCGTCGCAGCGAGGGGTGCCGTCCGCGTGGGTCGAGATAGACAACATCACCGACGCACAGGCGGCGGAGGCTCGTAAGCGTCTCGACGAACTTCTGGCGCAAGACGGCCAAATCTCCGACGCGGTTGCCAACGCCTACGTCGAGCTGACGACGAATTGCCCGAAAGCGAACCCGAGCGATCTCTGGCAACATGTGATCTACCGCCATCTTATCGAGAGTGGATGGAGCGATCAGCGGTGGAAACGAGTATCTGGCTTCGCGCTCGAACGAGTGTTCGTGAACCTTTATCAGCCACGGTTGCTGCCGAGCCAGATTCGGATGCACATCCTGAGCAAGAATGAAGCGAATACGCTCATTACAAAGCTAGGGATCAAAGACGTGCAAGCGTCAAAGGTGGACCTATTCCTCGAGGGGCAACGAGGAACGGAATGGCTCGTCTTTGGGGCGGCTCATGTGAAGTCGAGCATCGCAGAGCGCATTCAAGATGACGTCCCCGCCAGCCTCGCATTTATGGAAAAGGGACTGCTGTCGATCGCGCTCACGATGGATATGAAGAGCTACCCGCCGCCGCACGGCAACTGCGTCAACTACGGTGAACTCGGTGGCCGCAGCATGGAGGCGGATAAGGGCAAGGTGAGATTAAAGAGGGACTACATCGAAGTCACGGGCCAATTCGATGCAATGTTGTCCTTCAATCTGCGGACGCCTCCAAGCCCGGTGCAGACGCAATCGGGAAAACGCATCTATACAATGTCGCTACACGACCAGCAGCCGGACGCACTCGTTCAGCTATTGACCGAGCGTTGGAAGAAGCACCAGGAGGGCATCAAGCTCTAGCCAGAGGCGAGCGCCTTGAACCTGAAGAGCGGAGCGTCTTCGGCTGCTATCTTCTGCAAGCGCTCGTTCGATGCTTGAGCTTGTTCCGGGTTGATTTCGAAGCCTATGTAAGAGCATCCGAGCTTCATCGCGGCGATGCCCGTTGTTCCCGAACCCGAGAACGGGTCCAATATCACAACGTCAGGGCCGGTCTTCCCATAAGCGTCCACGCATCGCCGGGGAAGTTCCTCGGGGAAGCGCGAGAAATGCGCGAGTCCGTCGATCTTCTCGTTCCCGAACTCCCAGACGCTTCCTACTGGCGGCGTGACACGGAACGCATGGTCCTCCTGCTTGGCGAGGAGATAAATGGACTCATGCTGGCGATGTGGACGCCGGCAGCGGCCCTCCGGCATTGCGTTCCGCTTACGCCAGACGACTTCGCCGCGGAAGAGATAACCATCGTCACATAACGCCTCGATCAGGCGGTATGGGAGAGCGAGAAGGTTGCCGTATTGAAGCCAAGGGACTGTCTTCTCTATGAACGCTTTGCGCTTCGCACGGGGTTTCGTGTAAGCCGAGTTTTCGGGGTTCAGGCCGTCCTTGGCCGGCCCGAGCGAGCTGTATGTTCTGTCTTCGAGCCGCCAATTGACCGGAGTGTTGTAGGCATCCCCGAGATTGATCCACACGATGCCTTCACGCTTGAGCTTGGGCTTGAACGCGCGGAAAATCGCAGCGAGGGCAGCGATGTAGGCTCTGGGATCGTCCTCGACTCCAGTGCCGGCCGAAGTGCGCTGTCCCCAATAAGGCGGCGAGGTAACGAGCATGTCCACGCTTTCGTCAGGCAGTCGCTCGACCAATGTGAGGCAGTCGCCAAGGATAACTTGGTTGAGGGGAAACGGTCCAATCTGGGGCACGGGGCGTCCTGGCTTGAATTGGTACTCATAGTCCTCATAGACCGGGCGCGCGATTCCGTCAACCGGCCGAATCGGGACTCCGAAGTTTCCCGCGCGGTTCCCGACGGGTCAATGAAGACCATGCAGCAAGCTGTGGATGAGAGCGATATTGACCCCGGCGGGTCGTAACCGGATAAGCGAAGACGTAATGCTCCGTCGAGCCAAGCGAGATAGAGCCTTCATCAAGGCTCGCAGCCGCATTGCCATAGCGGCGCAGTTTTTGGCGCGTGTCTTCGGCTTCGGCCCATTCGCGCGTCAGTCAGAAACGCCACTTTGGTCGATGTGAGCCTGGATTTGCTGTCGAAAGCCGTTTTTCATGGTCGTTTAACGCCACCTTGGCGCTTTTCAGCGCTTAATTTCGGCTATGTTCGCGCGCGCGTGCTCGTGGCCAACGATTTAAAAGTGGGCGAAACAGAGGGCGCTAGCAACGATTCGATTGGCCGTCACATCCAGCGTCTCCTGCTAAGGGATCGGAAAGCGGACGTACCGATCTAACAAAATTTTTAAGGCCGCTTTGTCCGGAAGCCGCCTGACCCAGGCTTTCCGGCAACTCCACGGTGACGCGGCTTTTTTTCATCCTTCCCAATTTTCCACGGTCAATCCGTCCACGCGCTGGAACTCCCGCAAATTGCGAGACACAAGCACCAGGCAGCGGGCGCACGCCTGCCCCGCAATCTGTACATCGTAGGGACCGATGGGCGTTCCCAATGCCTCCAGAAAGGCGCGGATTTCTCCAGCCTTGCGGGCGTCTTCCTTGTCGAACGGGACAACCTCGAACTGCAACGCGTCGGCAATGGCCGTATTGCGAGCGCGGCGCTGGCTCTTGAACGCACCGAAGTATAGCTCATAAACAACTATCGCTGGCAAACCGATATCCGCTGGGCGGCATCGCCGTGCACGCTGAGCGAGCGGCCCGCCAGGATCGTTGAGCAAAGCGATCACCGCATTGGTGTCGAAAAGGTAGCGCATCAGCCGAATGCTTCGTCCAGCGCTGGGCGCTCCTGCATTGGCGGCTGTTCCTGGGCTGCCTCAAGAAAATCGGCATCCAGCGAGCCGGACAATTCGTCCAGCCACGCCCAATCCGTTGGAATCGGTTCCAGGATGACGGCGGAGCCATGCCGGCGGATGCGGACTTCCTGCCCCTCAAATCGATAGTCTTTTGGCAGCCTGACCGCCTGAGAGCGGCCAGACCAGAACACGCGTGCAGTTTCCATGGCGGCCTCTAGTTGGTATATATCAAAAGAATATACCAATTTGCCGGCTAGGTCAAATGCGTGTCGCCGCCAAGGATTTCGATGCCGGCAATACCTTCAGCTTGAGATGCAGCGCTTTCTGGCCGAAGTGGCAGCAACCGGCCTATCGCGGCGGAAAATAAAGCGGCTCAATCTCAGCGTCCATTCGCAGGCCGAGCCGCGAATGCCTGTGGCGGCCGGAGCCTGCTCAAGCGGCCGGGGCTTTGCGCCGCCGCGCCACTTGTTAAAGAGCAGTGTATTTCGTGTAGGCTGCCATCATGGTAAATGCCGGTACGGTTAACGCGCGCGCCGCCTCCGTTTTTTACCGCATTTTCGCGCGTTTTTTGCAATATTTCGTGCGATTTTTGCTGTTCAAAAACTCCGTTAAATATAATCGAATATTTTGCGTTAACCGATGCAGGAGCCCGGCGCCGGTCTCCCGCGTTGTCACGGGCGCGCATTTATTGTGTGATTCCAATGAGTTGTGCGCTTAACGCTTAATCAAAACATTCGTGCTACGTTACTTCAAATACAAAAGTGCGCCGTTCCGGCCTTTGCGAGCCGCCCGGCGCACCTGTTTGGAGTTAACATGGCCCTAAATCTCAGCCCCGCCCCGCTCGATTGAGCGCTACGCCCCCACGCGGCCGTAATAGCGCACGCGATAGAGCAGCCGTCCTGCCGCCGCGTCGCGATTGTCGAAGCCCGTGCGGCTATGAAGCACGTTGTTGCAAACCATGCCTTCGCCGGGCTGCATCTTATAGGTGAGGACGAGCGGATCGGTTTCCAGGATCTCTTCCAGGGCCTCAAGCGCGCGCCGCGTTGTCTCGTCCTGCCGCCAGGAGATGTTACGCTTGCGCGCCGTGTAGCGCATGACGAGCGCGCCCGTGGCCGGGTCCACGAAGAACACCGGCCCCGTGTTGGCGGCGCGCGGCCGGCCATGCGCTTCCTCGCCGGGCGGGATGGTCATGGCCTCGGGGTGCATGAGCGCCGCGATGAAGGCCGGATCGCGGTCGCGCAGGCGGATATAGGCGATGTCATGGTCGAGAAGGCCGTTGATGCCGCCGTCGGCCGCATCGCGCACGCAGTGCAGCACCATGGCCTGAACGCAACGGGAGGGGCCGTGATAATTGTAGTAGCCGTCGGTGTGCCAGCTTATGGGCCGGGTCGAATAAGGAATGTAGCCGGCGCGCCCGCCTTCGTCCGCGACCTCGATCTCGACGATGCCGTCGGCCCCGCTGGAGCGGTGGTCTTCCACATGCTGCATATTAAGAGAGTCCGCGAGGGCACGCAGAGCCGGCCGGACCTTGACGGGATCGCTGCCAAGCGGACCGGCATCGTAGAGCGCCATGTTGGCCCGCGCGCATAGGATACGAAGCGCCTGGCGTTCCCTGGGCGTTGGCGAGGCCAGATCGCCAATGGTTACGCGCAGCTCGGCGGCGGTTTTAGGATAGGCGGTAAGCTTCGCGGCACGCCAGGCAGCGTAGCTTTTCTCATCCTTCAGGCTAAATGGCCCTTCGGCCGGCTCCAGTCCCGAGCCCACGTCCGCCGAGGCTAGTGGCTTGTGAGAGTTGCACATTCCCTTCCCCTTTTGCTTGGGCCGGCGGCCTTTCCGTCACGATACGCCTTGCCAAATTTTTTCGCGTGCGGCATCTTATTCACAAATATGAATATTGTCATTAGTGATATGGCGTGCTAGCTTGCACCAATTCGGCTGGTAGTAGTCTGGCTTACACAAGAAATCGACGCAACGGAAGGGGCGCGGATAAGCGCTTGCCTGTTCGGGGCAGGAAACGTAAAGGCTGTGAAACTGTCTGGTTGGGCAGTATTGTACAGCGCGAACCTTTGGAGGAGGCTTCATGGCGAGTGACGACGTGACGAAGACAGCGCAGGGCGGCTGCGGCGCCTCTGGTGGATGCGGTTGTAATACGCCCCAAAAGCATGCGACGCCGCTGCTCGACGAGCTGGAAAATGGCCCCTGGCCGAGCTTCGTGACCGGCCTCAAGCGCCTGCGCGATACCGAGGGCAAGTCCTACGCCCCGATGATGAACGACCTGCTCGGCCAGCTTGAGCACTCCTATGAAGAGCGGCTCGGCTTCTGGAAGGGCGGCACGGTTTCGGTCGTCGGTTACGGCGGCGGCGTTATCCCTCGCTTTTCCGAGGTCGCCGACAAGTTTCCCGCGTCGAAGGAATTCCACACGCTGCGCATCATGCCGCCGGCGGGCTACCACTATAACACCGACCTTCTGCGCAAGCTTTGCGACACGTGGGAAAAGCACGGCTCGGGCCTGATCGCGCTGCACGGCCAGAGCGGCGACATCATGTTCCAGGGCTGCACGACAGACAACGTGCAGAAGGCGTTCGACGAATTCAACGAGATGGGCTTCGATATGGGCGGCGCCGGCCCCGCCATGCGCACCTCCATGAGTTGCGTTGGACATGCGCGCTGCGAGAAGTCCTGCTACGACGAGGTCAGGGCGCACCGCACGCTGATCAACGAGTTCATCGACGAGATGCACCGGCCGGCCCTGCCCTATAAGTTCAAGTTCAAGTTCTCGGGCTGCCCCAACGACTGCGTGAACGCCATTCACCGTTCGGACTTCGCGCTGATCGGCACGTGGCGCGACGACATGAAGGTCAACCAGGAAGAGGTGAAGGCCTACGTCGCGTCGCACGGGCGCAAATACACCATCGACAGCGTTGTTGCGATGTGCCCGACGCGGGCGCTGAGCCTCAACGACGACGATACGCTCGACGTCGACAACAAGTCCTGCGTGCGCTGCATGCACTGCATGAACGTCATGACCAAGGCGCTCGCCCCCGGCGACGACCGCGGCGCTTCGATCCTGATCGGCGGCAAGCGCTCGCTCAAGGTCGGCGACATGATGGGCATCATGATGATCCCCTTCATCAAGCTCGACACGGACGAGGACTTCGAGAAGCTGGTGGAATTCTCCCGCAATCTCATCGAATTCTTCGCCGAGAACGCGCTTGAGCACGAGCGTATCGGTGAGTGCATCGACCGGATCGGCCTGCCCGCGTTCCTTGAGGCGCTGGGCATCGACCCCGATCCGAACATGATCAACCACCCGCGCACGTCCAGCTACGTCCGTACCGACGACTTCACGGACGAGGCAAACAAGTATTTCGAGCGCAAGGCCAAAGAGGCCGGGCTGACTGTCGCGGCCGAGTAGTTCGAGCGGGACGGGCGGCGGCGGCACTCCTCCCTGTAGCCGCCGTACCGTCCCGCTCCACCCGGCCTTTATCAAAATTCATTCGCGGAGACTTTGAACTATGAACACGCCTGCAGCACCGCGCCGCGCAGTTGAATCTGGGGTTCCGGATCCGTTCCCCTACATGCACCCGCTCATGAAGAAGAACTACGGCAACTGGGCTTGGCATGATCGCCCGCGCCCCGGCGTTCTTCACCACGTCGCCAAGAGCGGCGACGAAATCTGGACAGTCCGCGCCGGTACACCCCGGCAGATGGACGTCTTCACCATCCGCAAGCTGTGCGACATCGCCGACCGCTTTGCCGAGGGCCACGTCCGCTTCACGACGCGCAGCAACATCGAGTACATGGTCAGCGCCAAGGACAAGGTCGAGCCGCTGATTAAGGCGCTGAATGCCGAAGGCTACCCCGTTGGCGGCACCGGCAACTCCGTGTCCATGATCTCCCACACCCAGGGCTGGCTCCACTGCGACATCCCCGGCACCGATGCCTCGGGCGTGGTCAAGAGCCTGATGGATTCGCTGTACGAGGAGTTCGTGAAGGAGGAGATGCCGAACCGCGTTCGCATCACCACCTCCTGCTGCCAGATCAACTGCGGCGGCCAGGGCGATATCTCGATCAACGTGCAGTACGTGAAGCCGCCGAAAATCAACCACGACATGGTTTCGAAGGTCTGCGAGCGTCCCGCCGTCGTGGCTCGCTGCCCCGTCGCCGCCATCCGGCCCGCGATGGTCAACGGCAAGCCCTCGCTTGAGGTCGACGAGCAGAAATGCGTGTGCTGCGGCGCCTGCTATCCGCCCTGCCCGCCCATGCAGATCAACGGCACCGACTCCACGAGGATCGCGGTTTGGGTTGGCGGCAAGCACTCCAACGCCCGCTCGAAGCCTGCCTTCCACAAGCTCGTTGTCGCGAACCTGCCGAACAACGCGCCGCGCTGGCCGGAGGTCGCCGAGGTGGTCGGCAAGATCCTCCACGCATACAAGAACAACGCGAAGGATTGGGAGCGCATGGGCGAGTGGATCGAGCGCATCGGCTGGCCGCGCTTCTTCGAGCTGACCGGCTTCGCGTTCACCAAGCACCACCTCGATACTTGGACCGGCGCGCGCAAGAGCATGAACATGTCCGCGCACGTGCACTTCTAAGGCTTGGGAGAGCGAACCTTGCTGCTGGGAATCGTCGTAAACGAAGGGCCGTATACGCACCAAGCGTCGGACACGGCCTATCAATTCACAAAGGCCGCGCTGGAGAAGGGACACTCGATCTTCCGGGTGTTCTTCTACCACGACGGCGTCAACAACGGCACCCGCCTCACGGTGCCGCCGCAGGACGACCGCAACCTGCAAAAGCTCTGGACCGAGCTTGCCGAGAAGTACAAGCTCGACCTCGTCGTCTGCGTTGCCGCCGCCCAGCGCCGCGGCATCCTCGACGCCGACGAGGCCAAGCGCCACGGCAAGGACGCGGCTAACATCGCGCCGGGCTTCCGCATCTCCGGCTTGGGCCAGCTCATCGAAGCGGGCATCAACGCCGAGCGGCTTGTGACCTTCGGGGACTGAGGAGAGAGCCATGGCCAAGAAATTTCTGTATATCAACCGCAAGGCTCCCTACGGCACGATCTACGCCCTGGAATCCCTTGAGGTCGTCCTGATCGGCGCTGCTTTCGAGCAGGACGTAAGCCTCGCCTTCATCGACGATGGCGTTTATCAGCTCACGGCGGGACAAGACACCGCGGGCGCTGGCATGAAAAACTTCTCGCGCACCTACAAGGCGCTCGGCGACTTCGAGATCAACAAGCTCTATGTCGAACGCGAATCGCTTGAGGAGCGCGGCCTGACCCTCGACGACCTCCAGCAGATCACCTGGGAAGACGAGAACGAGGATTATGCCGAAAAGCCCTCGATCCATCTCGTCGGCCGGGCCGAGATGGCGAGCCTCATCGCCAGCCAAGACGTTGTCCTAAGCTTCTAATCGGATGGAGTTTTAAAGCTATGTCCACCCTTCATACGGTGAACAAATCCCCCTTCGAGAGGAACGCGCTCTGCACCTGCTTCGGCCACATCACCGCCGGCGACGCGGTGCTGATGATCGAGGATGGCGTCATTGGCGCCCGCAAGGGAGCAACGACTGCCGCGATGGTGCAAGCCGCGTTGCAGAAGGGCAAGGTTTATGCGCTTTCCTCGGATTTGGCGGCGCGTGGCATCAAGCCGGCCGATGTGATCGATGGAATTCAACTCGTCGATTACGGCGGCTTCGTCGATCTTGTAACGCAACACGGCCGCACCGTGTCGTGGCTTTGAGCGTTCAGGCAAAGAAACTTACTAACAGGGACGGAGTGAAATAGCATGGCACAGTACGAAGCGGGCGGCGTTGTCGCGGACCACGACGAGGAAGGCTACCTCACCGACATCACTCAGTGGACCAGGGAGCTGGGCGGGGTGATCGCGAAGGCCGAGAACATCAACATGACGCCCGAGCACTGGGAAGTCGTGGACTTCCTGCGCGAGTACTACGAGGAATACCAGATCGCGCCGGCCATCCGTATCCTGGTCAAGGAAATGAAGAAGAAGTTCGGTCCGGAGAAGGGCGACCAGAAGGCTCTGTACGAGCTGTTCCCGTACGGCCCCGCGAAGCAAGCCTGCAAAATCGCCGGCCTGCCGAAGCCCACGGGCTGCATTTAACAGGCTAAACTTCACTGATAGCGGCAGGAAGTCCCCCCACATCCTGTCCTTCTCCCCGAGGGGAGGAGGAACGCCGTTGCAACGGGTACGCCCTGCCCCCTCTCCCCTCGGAGAGAGGGCTGGGGTGAGGGGGTCTTGAGCCGGGATCGGCGAAGGCAAGCCCGTATAAGATCAGGAAACGCGATACACCGGGCGCAAGACTCGGGATAGAGGGATGTACGCCGTGCAAACGACTATTTACGCGGTCATATTCTACGCAGTCACAGTCCTGTTTGCAGGCGGGCTGCTCTTGCGCATCGTTCAATACGCCAGGACGCCCGCACCCCTGAAAGTTCCCTCCACGCCCGCGCCTGTAACGCGGGCGGGGGCAGCCTTCCGGGTCTTGCGGGAAGTCGTGGTCTTCGAGAGCCTTTACAAATCCAACAAATGGATCTGGCTGTTCGGCATCGCCTTCCATGGCGCTTTGGTTCTCGTGCTCTTCCGCCACGTCCGCTACTTCGTCCAACATGTGCCGTTGCCGGTCGAACTGGCACAGCCTTTCGGCATCTATGCCGGTTTCGCGATGGTTGGCGCGTTGCTGGCGCTCTGGACGCGGCGCGTCGTTATCGCCCGCGTGCGCTACATCAGCGACGCCTTCGACCATCTTATTCTGCTCCTGCTCATTCTTATCGGCGCATCCGGCCTCGCCATGAAATTCCTGGTACGGACCGATATCGTGGCTGTGAAGGGTTTCTTCCTGGGCCTCATGTCGTTCGACATCCAGCCGCTGCCCGCCGATCCCATTCTGCTGGCCCATCTGGCATTCGTAGCGCTGCTGATGGCGGTTTTCCCCTTCTCGAAAATGCTGCATGCGCCGGGGATTTTCTTCAGCCCGTCGCGTAACCAAGCCGATAACCCGCGCGAGCGCCGCTATGCGCCAGCCCGCGCCGCGGCAGCCAAGGCTTAAGGAGGCGGGTCATGGAGCGCACGGAACAATTGGATCACGGACAAGCAGCCTACGAGGACCCGCTGGAGGTTCCGGCGATTGCCTGCGGCGCGATGGCGGAGAGCAAGCCCTATGTGGCGCTGCCCCAACATCAGGAGCCGCTCGGCTTCCCTGGAGAGCTTGTCGAGAACTGGCAGGAAAAGGCGATCCTGAAGCTTGGCGATCTCGTCAAGAACAACCGCGCGCTGCGCGTCTATCTCGACGCTTGCGTACGCTGCGGCGCCTGCACCGACAAGTGCCACTATTTCATGGGCACTGGCGATCCCAAGAACATGCCGGTCGCGCGGCAAAACCTGATGCGCAAGGTCTACCGCCGCTATTTCACGCTGGCCGGGAAAGTTACGCCCTGGCTCGTCGGCGCCGAAGACCTGACACGCGAGGTGCTCGACGAGTGGTATAGCTATTTCCATCAGTGCTCGCAGTGCCGGCGCTGCTCGGCCTACTGCCCCTTCGGCATCGACACAGCCGAAATCTCCATGGCCGCCCGCGAGATCATGGACTCGATCGGCATGGGGCAGAAATATTCCAACGAGATTATCGCCAAGGTCCATAAGGTCGGCAACAATCTCGGCCTGCCTCCCAAGGCGCTGAAGAATACGCTTGAGGGCCTGGAGGAGGAGATCGAGGAGGAAACCGGCGTCCCCGTCAAGCTGCCGCTCGACAAGGAAGGCGCGGAACTCCTGCTGGTCACGCCCTCGGCCGACTTCTTCGCCTCGCCGCACATGGAAGGCCTCATCGGCTACGCCAAGGTGCTGCACGAGTCCGGCATCTCCTGGACGTTCAGCTCGCACGCCTCGGAAGCAGGCAATTTCGGCATGTTTATCGGCTCCTACGAGAACATGCAGACGATCTCGAAGCGCGTCGCCAAGGCCGCGCGCGACCTGAAGGTCAAGCGGCTTATGTTCGGCGAATGCGGCCATGCCTGGCGCGTCGCCTACAACTTCCTCAACACGATTGCCGGGCCGTTCGATTTTCTCGACCCGCGCTATCCGGTGCCGCAGCACATCTGCGAGTTCACCTACGACCTCATCCAGAAGGGCAAGCTGCGGCTGGACAAGTCGAAGAACGACCATATCCGGCTCACCTTCCACGATAGCTGCAACGTCGCGCGCGCCTCGCGCATGGGCGACACGCCCGGCGGGCAGTTCGAGATCCCGCGGGCGATCCTGCGTGCAAGTTGCAATCACTACTACGACATGGACCCCGCGACGATTCGCGAAGGAACGGTTTGCTGCGGTGGCGGCGGCGGCCTGCTGACCGACGAACTGATGGATCTGCGTGTAAAGGGCGCGGCACCCCGGATGAAAGCCTTGAAGGAGGTAGCCGGGGAGCATGGCGTGACGCACATGGCCGCCATCTGCGCGATCTGCAAGGCGCAGTTCTCGAAGGTGCTGCCCAAATACGGCTTCGACATGGAATCGATCGTCAGCGTGCATCAGATGGTCTCGAACGCCATCGTGCTGACCGGCTCGACGCAAGAAGAAGAATGGAACAAGAAAGCTGGCCAGGCCCCGCAAGGCCAAGGCGCCCAAGTCTAAGGAGGACACACGATGGCCGACGGAATGGGTCCCCCCGAGGAACACACCTTTCGCCGTTTCGAGAACGGCAAGAGCATGTGGAACTGGCCGGATCTGTCTGGAAAGATCTTCCAGGCGGACCGCTCCTACAAATGCCCGTCCTATGTTCACCGCGCGCCGCCCTGCCAGGGCGGCTGCCCATCGGGGCACGACATTCGCGGCTGGCTCGCCATCGCGCGCGGCATGGACAAGCCGCCGGTCGCGGGCATGGCATGGCAGGAGTATGCGTTCCAGCGCATGATGGACGCCAATCCGTTCCCGTCGATGATGGGCCGCGTTTGCCCGGCACCTTGCGAGGACGGCTGCAACCGCAACGAGGTCGATGACTTCGTCGGCATCAACGGCGTCGAGCAATATGTCGGCGACTGGGCCTTCGAGCATAAGCTTGCCGCACCGGCCGCCGGCCCCGATACCGGCAAACGCGTCGCTGTGATCGGCGGCGGCCCGGCTGGGCTTGCGGCGGCCTACTTCCTCCGCCGCAACGGCCATGCGGTCACGCTGTTCGAGGCTTACGGCAAGCTCGGCGGCATGATGCGCTTCGGCATTCCGGGCTACCGCGCGCCGCGCGAAAGGCTCGACGCGGAAATCGGCCGCATCCTGGACCTTGGCGTCGAGGTGAAGCTCAACACCAAGGTGGGCCGCGATATCAGCCTCGACGAGCTTGAGGCCAATTACGACGCAATCTTCTGGGGCATCGGCGCGCAGCAGGGCCGGGGGCTTCCGGTGCCCGGCTGGGGCGCCGAAAACTGCCTGACCGGCATCGAGTTCCTCGATGTCTTCAACCAGGGCCATGTGTTCTCGACCGCGAAGCGCATCGTGGTCGTTGGCGGCGGCGATACCTCGATCGACGTTGCCTCGGTCGCCCGCCGGCTGGGCCACATCACCCATCAGGCGCATCACGACCAGCGCGAAACGCAAACCCTGGGCTACACCGCGCACGACGTGGCGGGAGTCCTCCGCCGCGAAGGCGTGCAGGCGGTGCTGACCTCGCTGTTCCCGATGGAGCAGATGACCGCGGCGGAGCGTGAGCGCGAGGATGCGGTCCGCGAGGGCATCGACATCAAGGGCGGCGTCATGCCTCTGGAAATCCTGAGAGACCAGTCCGGGCGCGCCGTCGCCATCAAGATGTGCCAGTGCACCATGAAGGGCGCCACGCCGGTTCCTGTCGAGGGCACCGAGTTCCATATCGCCTGCGACATGGTGATCTCGGCCATCGGCCAGATGGCGGACTTGGCGGAAGGGCTTGAGCGGCTCGGCAATGGCAAGGCCGCGCTAGCCATCGACGCCGTTTACAGGGTGAGGGGCACGCAGAAGCACTTCGCCGGCGGCGACGTGGTGCGCCCGCACCTGCTGACGACCGCCGTGGGCCATGCCCGTATTGCGGCCGAGACCATCACGCATTTCCTGGAAGGCCATCCGCAGGACAAGCGGCCGAAGGTCGACGTGCATCACTTCAACCTGCTCGAAGAGCTGCACGCCCGCAACCTCGATCCGGAGCCTTACGATCACCGGCAGCAGCGCGGCACCTCGTCGGCGAACTTCGCGGTCCACAATTACGAGGACCGCTCCGCGACGCAGATCATTCCGCACGGCGCCCTGTTCAAAGGTCATTTCGCCCACACGCCGCGCAACGAACGCGCCGACCGCCCGGTCTCCGCGACCGCGATCATCGGCGATTTCAACGAGCGCATCGTGGGCTTCACCGAGGAGCAGGCGAAGGCCGAGGGCAAGCGCTGCATAAGCTGCGGGCTCTGCTTCGAGTGCGACAACTGCCTCATCTACTGCCCGCAGAAGGCGATCGACCGGGTGCCGAAGAAGGAGCGCGCTGTCGGGCGCTACGTTACCACCGATTATACGAAGTGCGTCGGCTGCCACATCTGCAACGATGTCTGCCCCACGGGCTACATCCAGATGGGCCTGGGGGAGTAAGGCGCTATGATGGGGATATATAAGTTGAAAGGGATTGGACATCGCTGGCGTGCCAACCCCTCACCCTGTCCCTCTCCCCATGGGAGAGGGGACGGTGTTGAACGGGCACAGCCTTCATTCAGGCGTCCCTTCTCCCATTGGGAGAAGGACAGGATGCGGGGTAATGCCCTCATTCTGGCACTCATCGCGGTGTTCTTCGCCACTGCCCTGATCGGAAGCTCCGCCCGCGCGGAAAGCAATCTTCTGCCGCATCCGCCCAAGGCACGCGGCGAGCACTGCGTCGCGGACACCGATTACATGCGGCGCTATCACATGATGATGCTGAAGCACCAGCGCGACGAGACCGTGCATGAGGGCGTGCGCGGGGGCAAGTATAGCATCGGCGNNAGCCCGCAGCATTTCTGCCGGAGCTGCCACGACTATGCGGCCGTTTCGATCGACTGCTTCGAGTGCCACTCTTCCAAGCCAGGCGCGAAATCGCCATCGGCGGCGGCCGGACCGGCTGCCGGGATGCCTTCGACAGCCTTGGCGAGCCATTCTCAAGGGAGCCATCCATGACCAAGGGATGCTCGGACGTAAACGGGCGTGGCGCGTGCGAGCCCTGCGCCGCTGAGGACGCGGTTGCCACCAGCCGCCGCGGCTTTCTCCTAGGCACGGCCGGATTTGCCGCGACAATGCTGGCGCCAGGCGTCACGCTTTACGCGATGAGCGGCGAGGCGGAGGCGGCCGGGACAACGGCGCCCGCATCCTCGAAAGTGCGCTGGGGCCTGCTCATCGACGCCGGCAAGTGCACGGACGATTGCAATGCTTGCGTCAAGGCCTGCTCGGCCACCTATGGCTGGAAAAGCACGGACCCTTCCGCGACCGAACCGCAATGGATCAGGAAGGTCAGCGTCAAGGATCCCAAGAGCGGCGCGCATTTCTCGCTGCCGGTCATGTGCCAGCACTGCGCCAGCGCCGCCTGCGTCGACGTTTGCCCAACGGGCGCCTCGTTCAAGCGCGCGGACGGCATCGTGCTCGTGGACAGGCATATCTGCATCGGCTGCCGCTACTGCATGATGGCCTGCCCCTACAAGGCGCGCTCCTTCGTGCACGAAACGCTGACGGACCAGCTTCCGGACGCGCCGCGCGGCAAGGGCACGGTCGAGGCATGCACTCTGTGCGCCCATCTCATCGACAAGGGCGAGAGCCCGGCTTGCGTGGCTGCGTGCAAGGCTTCGGGCCGCGAGGCGATTCTGTTCGGCGACCTCAACGATCCTTCGAGCGAGATCGCTAAGCGCGTCGCCACCTACCGTACAACGCGCATCCGGGAAGACTTGGGCTGCGATCCCGGGGTGTATTACCAGAATATCTAAGGGCAGGCGCAATGAACCAGGGCACAACCCCACATCCTGTCCTTCTCCCTTTGGGAGAAGGGACGTCTGCACAGCGGTAGCGATATCGTTCCCTCTCCCACAGGGAGAGGGACAGGGTGAGGGGTTGTGCCCTCAATCCGGCGGGAGAATCCCAGGGCGGAGACACAGTATGGCAAAGGTCGAATTCAATCGGTGCGCTGACCACAGCGTATTTTTCACGGGCCTCCTCGGCCTGCATGCGCTGGTCGTCGCCGTGGGTCTCGGCGCCGCGTTCTACATGGAGCATCACGGCCACGTGGTAACGGGCATGACGAACCAGATCGTCTGGGGCGCGCCACACGTGTTCGCCGTGTTCCTGATTGTGGCCGCTTCGGGCGCGTTGAACGTGGCCTCCTTCTCGTCGGTGTTCAACCGGCTGGCCTATAAGCCCTATGGGCGGCTCTCGGGCCTCCTCGCCATAGCGCTGCTGGCGGGCGGCCTCGCGGTGCTGGTGCTCGACCTCGGCCGGCCCGACCGGCTCCTCGTGGCCATGACCACCTATAACTTCAAATCGATCTTCGCCTGGAACATCTACCTCTATACCGGCTTCTTCGCCATCGTTGCCGCCTATCTCTTCGTCATGATGGACCGCAACGTCTCGCGCTCGTCTCTGCCAACGAAAGCCGTGGGCGGCTTCGCGTTTTTCTGGCGCTTCGCGCTCACCACCGGCACCGGCTCGATCTTCGGCTTCCTCATCGCGCGCGACGCCTATTCCGCCGCGATCATGGCGCCCATGTTTATTGCATCCTCGTTCCTCTACGGCCTCGCCTTTACCGTGCTTGTGCTCCTGATGATGAGCCGCGAAGCGAGAGCTGAGATGATCGGCAGCGAGATGATCGGCAAGTTCCGGGGGCTGTTCATCCTCTTCGCGCTTGCCACTCTCTACTTCACGGCAGTGCACCACCTGACGAAAATCTACCAGTCCAGCTACCGCCCGGTGGAAGCCTTCCTGCTGCTCGACGGCGGGATCTACACCGCCGCTTTCTGGATCGGGCAGATCGTCATTGGCACGCTGCTGCCGCTGGCCATCGTGATCCTGGCGAGCGGGAGGCGTGCATGGCTCGGGCTGGAACTAGCCGCGGTGCTCTTCCTGGTTGGCGGCTTGAGCCAGATTTACACCATCATTATCGGCGGGCAGGCTTTCCCCTTGCGGCTCTTTCCTGGTATGGAAGTGACAAGCTCCTTCTTCGACGGCCAAGTTAATCAATACTCGCCGTCGCTGCCGGAGCTTCTGCTCGGTGTGAGCGGAATTTCAATCGCCATGCTAATCACAGGCATTGGCATTAAGCTGCTGCCGTTCCTGCCTCGCGGCACGGCGAACGCGGCGCCAGCCCGCTAGGAGTCCCTGCCCATGATGCCATCGCCTCATCCCTTCGCCCGGTTCATCCAGATCCTGGGCCGCGGAAAGTCGCTCACGCGGGCGCTGACGATGGCGGAGGCCAAGGAAGCCATGGGGATGATCCTGGCCGGCGACGTTTTGCCGGAGCAGATCGGCGCGTTCCTCATGCTGCTGCGCGTGAAGGAGGAAGCCCCGGAGGAGATCGCGGGCTTCGTTCAGGCCGCGCGCGAGGCGATGGCGCTGCCCTCGCCGCTGCCCAAGGTGGATCTCGACTGGTCCTCCTATGCGGGCAAGCGCAGGCAACTTCCCTGGTTCGTTCTGGCCGCGCTGCTGCTCGCGCGGAACGGCATGCGCGTGTACATGCACGGCGGCGAGGGCCATACGGCGGGCCGCGTCTATACGAGCGAAGCGCTGGCGCGCCTCGGCATTCCGGTCGCGGGCAGCTTCGAGGAAGCCGCAACGCACCTCGGCCAGCGGAATTTCGCCTATATGACGCTGGACGGTGTTAGTCCGCAACTCGGGCGGCTACTCAATATGCGCCCAATTCTGGGCCTGCGCTCGCCGGTGCACACGCTCGCGCGCATGCTCAACCCCTTTGCGGCGCCCGCGATGCTGCAAGCCGTCTTCCACCCCGGCTATATGGACATTCACCAGAAGGCGGCGCAGTTGCTGGGCCAGCCGCACATGGCCGTGTTCCGCGGCGAGGGCGGCGAGATCGAGCGGCGGCCGAACAAGCCTTGCGAACTGCTTACGGTTCACGACGGCGCCTTGGCGGACGAGCGCTGGGCTGCGCTGCTTTCCGAGCCGCGCCAGGGTGCCGAGGAAGAATTGGACCTTGGCCGCTTGCAGGCTCTTTGGCGCGGCGAGATTACGGATGAGTATGGCGAGGCCGCGATCTGGGGCACGCTTGCCATCGCGCTCAAGACCATGGGCCACGCGGCAAGCCAGGAGGACGCGCAAATCCTCGCCGAAAATATGTGGGCGCAGCGCGACCGCGCCGGCCTGGATGCGGCGGCATAGGGCCGCGATGCTGGGGCAAGGCGGGCGGCACATATCGGGCCTTGTATCCCCTCACTCCGTTTCTCTCACACTGGGAGAGGGGACGCCTTCTCGACGGGCACAGCCGGACTCCCTCTCCCATGGGGAGAGGGTTGGGGTGAGGGGTTGTGAGGTCAATATTGACCCCGCCCTAACAACAGGCCGCAACCTGCGCAAAGGCCCAGAATGACACCCCGGCTTTTCCTATCGGCGGCGCACAAGTCTTCGGGAAAGACCACGGTCTCGATTGGCCTTGCCGCGGCGTTCGCGGCGCGCGGGCTTGCCGTGCAGGCCTTCAAGAAGGGGCCGGACTATATCGATCCGATGTGGCTTGCGCGCGCCAGCGGCAGGCCCTGCTTCAATCTCGACTTCAACACGCAGACGCATGCGGAAATCGCCCAGAGCGTCGCAGCGCGCGCGGCTGGCGCGGACCTCGCGCTGATCGAGGGCAACAAGGGCCTGCACGATGGCGTGGACCTTGAGGGCTCGGACTCGAGCGCCGCGCTGGCCAAGCTTACGGCCGCGCCCGTTGTGCTTGTGATCGACACGCTTGGCATGACGCGCGGCGTGGCTCCGCTGGTTCTGGGCTACCAGGTTTTCGACCCGGAGATAAAGATCGCGGGCGTCATCCTGAACAAGGTTGGCGCCGCCCGGCAAGAGAGCAAAGTCCGGCAGGCCATCGAGCGCTATACGGGCATCCCCGTGCTCGGTGCGCTGCCACGGGATGGCGGCTTCACCATCGAGGAGCGGCATCTCGGGCTGATGACGCCGATGGAGACGCCCGCCTCCCGCGCGGCTATCGAAAGGCTCCGCCATGCGATCGAGAGCGGCGTGAACCTCGATGGCCTGCTTGAAATTGCGGGCAAGGCTCCACCGCTTCCAGCCGTTCCGGCCGTCCCCGCCGTTTCAACCAGGCAGGACATCCGCATCGCCATCGCCCGCGATAGCGCTTTCGGCTTCTATTATAGCGACGACCTCGAAGCCTTCGAGCGCGCGGGCGCCAGGATTGTCTTTTTCGATGCGCTGTCAGACGCCCGGCTTCCTGACGCCGATGGCCTCTTCATCGGCGGCGGCTTCCCGGAAACCCAAGGCCCGCGGCTCGAAGCCAACGCTTCGCTCAGGGCGGATATCGCCCAGAAGATCCGCGGCGGCCTTCCCACCTACGCCGAATGCGGCGGGATGATGTACCTCGCCCGTTCCATCCGCTGGGGCGATACGGTCCACGAAATGGCGGGCGTCATTCCGGCGGACGCGGTGATGCACACGAGGCCCCAGGGCCGCGGGCTTGCCGTGCTGGAGGAAACCGCCGATGCGCCCTGGCCGGTGGCTCCTTCGGGGCCGGCATCGATCCCCGCGCACGAGTTTCACTACGCGAGCCTCGAAAACCTCGATCCGTCCTTGCGCTTCGCATACAAGGTGGCGCGCGGTACTGGGATAGGCGGGGGCCGCGACGGCATCGTGCTCGGCAACCTGCTTGCGAGCTTCTGCCATTTGCGCTCGACCGCCGCCAACCCTTGGGTGGATCGCTTTTTGAGCTTCGTCCGCGCCCGGCACGCCCGCACCGCGAATGCGGCTCAACGTGAACTTGCCATTGCGGATTTGAAGACCCTTGTTGAGCGCAGAACCGCTGAAAGCGCTGCCGGCGCCGTTTCCAGCAAGACCTTCGACGGGATCGTCGATGAAGAGCTTCGAGAAGGCGGAGCGGCTTGAACGCCGCCTTCGCATTTCATCCCGAGGCGGAAGCCGAATTGCGGGAGATCGTGGCACGCCTGGAACACCGGCTTAAGTAAGGCACACAAGCTCCTTAAGCCCCGCCGCTTCCCAAGGCAGCGCCCGCGCCGCCGTCGCAGGTATCAACAAAGTGCTAAACATCGCCAGGGGCGCATCATGGTAAATTCTTGCGTGGTAAACGCGGCGAATTCGTATTGCCGTCACTCGCTTTTTGCGCAACTTTTTCCGCTTTTCGGGCCTATTTCCAGGATTATAGAATCCCTTTAAATATATTCGCAGATTTGAAATTAACCATATTTCAGCGCCGCCGCTCCCGGACCGCGCCAGCCGTCACCTGATATTCACCCGCAAAATCAATGCGATAAGTCGGCTTAAGCTCTTGCTAAGGCGCATCGCCTACAATAGCGCCATTAAAGAAGAGCGGCGGTATTCGTACTTTCCGGGCAAGACCTCGAAAAGATGCGGTTAACGCCGATATAATGGGCGTGAGCCAAACGGCAGGCGCAGGGGCTCGGCGAACGGGCGCAGAGGGCAAAATGAGCGGGCAAGCGGAATTCTGGAACGAGCGCTACAGCGGCGAGGATTTCTCTTTCGGCACGGAGCCGAACATGTTCCTCGCATCTCAGGCGCACCGGCTGAAGCCGGGCATGCGGGCGCTGGCGCCGGGCGACGGCGAGGGCCGCAACGGGGTCTGGCTGGCGCAACAAGGGCTTGGCGTCGACACGGTGGACGTTTCCTCCGCCGGTGCGGCCAAGGCGCGGGCGCTGGCCAAGGAGCGCGGCGTTACGATCGGCGCCCAGATCGCGGACCTGCTCGATTGGAACTGGCCGCGCGAGCGCTACGACATCGTGGCCGCCCTCTATATCCATTTCTTCGATGCGGACCGGCCGCGCATGCACCGCGCCATGCTGGACGCGCTGAAGCCCGGCGGCCTGATCGTCCTGGAATCCTTCCGTATCGAACAGCTCGAATTCCAAAAGGCGCAAAGCTCCGGCGGGCCGCGCTCGGCGGATATGCTCTGCTCAAGGGCCAAGCTCGAAGCCGATTTCGCAGAGGCCACGTTCCTGCTGCTTGAAGAAGCCAATGTGGAACTCAACGAGGGCCGCCGGCATAAAGGCTCCGCGGCCGTCATTCGCGCGGTGGTACAAAAGCCGCTATAACGCAACCACGGACACGCTCTCCGGCCCCCATGCGGGGAGCGATCCCATGTCGCCGTGCCCCAAACCGTTTTTGCCAAGTTTCTGAAACCAGCGATGAAATCGCTGTCCACGGGCGAGCCGGGGCAGGCGCGGGTCTCGCTGGAGGACGCCGGTATCCAATGGCAACACTGTGACAATGGCGCCACTGATTGTGGGTTCTGGATACAAATAGGCAATTGTGCGGCTATGGTTTGGCCGCTATATATGCCAGGAATAACAGCGATTCTCGCACGGAGGCATTGCAATGGTCCGTGGTTTTGTTCGGTTATTCTTCCCGCTTCTACTATTGGCAGGGTGCGCCACAAACCAAGCGCAAGCCCCCGCTAGTCCGTCCATGGAGGCAAGCACTTCCCCCGCGAAAGAGCCCGCTTCGGACTGCGCGAGAAGAAACAGCGTCATCGACGCATTTTCCTGCGTTGTAAAAGACTAGCACGCCCTGCGGGAAATCCCGCCCCGTTTGCCGCGAGCGCTCACGGGATTTCCCGCAGATAAGGCATGCTAGCAAGCTATTGTCCACTAGCGGGTCAGGATTACGAAATCGGTATATTCGCCGGTTTCCCCGCTCATGGGTTTGTCGGAGACGATCAGCGAACTGCCAGCCCACAGCATTTCCGAGATCTTCTCCCTCGCCTCGGGAGCGATCTCGATCCGGTCCAGGGCTTCGCTGGCGGAGGCGGCGGACACGGCGGGAGCCTGAGCTGCGGCGTCATCCTCGTAGTTCCTGCGCCGGTGCCTTCTTGGCTCGTCGCCAGTCTCGGTGTTCGCATCGGGAACGGTCAGTGCGAGCCAGCGCAGCAGGGATTGGCCGTCCGGTGTGCCTTGCCGCGGCATCGCCACGAAAACGTGCGTGCCCAGGGGCTTCTCAGGCTCGCGGATGGTGACGGGAACGTCGAAAACCCTGATATGTCCCTGGCGGATATAGAGGCGCTGGGTCTTGCGGCTTATGAACACCGACAAGGGGGCGAGCCTGCGCTCCCACGACTTCGCCGCATCCGCTGCCGCTCTTCTTGTGTAGTCGGCATCCTTGTACGCCTTGACGGCGCTGGCGGCGTCCTGCTCCTTCTCCGTCTTGACGCGCTGGGCCGCGGAGAACGCGGCTTGGGCCTCGGCAACCTTGGCTTCGGCCTGGGTCTTGGCTTCGGCCGCGGCCTTCAAGGCCTCCTCTTCGCCGGCCAGCCTTTTTACGCGCCGCTCAGCGGTCTCGAAAGCATCCTTGGCGGCGGCCAGAGCGATCTCGGCTTTCCGCACTGCGGCTACCGCTTCCCTTACCTCCTTCGCCTTGGCCTCGACAGCGTCACGCGCTGAGTTGAGTGCTGTGTCCTTGTCTTTGGCGACGCTCCTGGCGGCGGAAAGAGCCGTTTCTGCCTCCGCGAGCTTGGCCCCGGCCTGGGTCTTGGCGTCAACCGCCGCTTTCGCGGCCTCTATATCGACAGCCGTCCGCTTCACTCGCCAGTTAGCGGCCTCAAGGTAGTCCCTGGCGTTGGACTGCGCGATTTCCGCCCTGCGCGCCGCGATTGCCGCTTCCCTGGCCTCCTTCGCCTTAATCCCATCGCGCGGGCTGGATGCGGCTTCTCGATCCTTTTCGGCCTTGATGCGTTGCGCGGCGGAGAGTGCTCCTTCGGCCTCGGCGAGCTTGGCTTCGGCCTGAACCTTGGCCTCAACCACAACCTTCGCTGCCTCCGCATCAGCGGCGGCCCTCTTGACCCGCCGGTCCGCGGCCTCAGCCAAATCCTTGGCGCTGGCGAGGGCGAACTCCGCCTTCCGCACCGCAATAGCGGCTTCCCTGGCCTCCTTGGTCAAGCTTTCCATAACGCTGGGCGCTGGGCCAGACGCGGCATCCTGGTCTTTTTCAGTCTTGTTGCGCAGGGCGGCGGAAAGGACTGCTTCCGCCTCCGGGATTTTGGCCCCGGCCTGCGCTCCGGCCTCGACGGCAGTCTTCGCAGCATCCACATCGGCGGCGGCCCGCTTCACGCGCCGGTCCGCGACCTCAGCCAGATCCTTGGCGCCCGCCAGTGCGAACTCGGCCTTCCGCGCCGCGGCAACCGCTTCCCGGGCCTCCCTCTCCTTGGCCTCGCTGGCGTAGCGCGCGGGGTTTAGCGCGGCTGTTGCCTGCTCGGCCTGCTTGGCCGCCTGCGCCTTCATTGCCTTTGCGAATTCGACAGGGTTTAGAAGCTTCTGCCTGGACGCGGCTTGGTTTGCATCGGGCGTTTCAGGAGCAACGGCAACCTCCAGCTTTTCGGCGCCGCCTGTCAGGTGCGAGCTTTGCGTGAGCGCGATGGCGTTCTGGAGTATTTGCCCGGAGCCGGACGCGATGCCGGTACCCGGTGCCGCCATAAGCTTCGGCTCGAAAAGGCGGGGGTGGGAAATGGCAGCCGGCACGATATCCTGGCGGGAAATGATGACCCGCTCGTTGCCCTCGGTATAACCGAAAAGGCGGCGTGCGAACTCATGGGGCAACCTCACGCAGCCATGCGAGGCGGCATAGCCCGGCAGAACGCCCTCGTGCATGGCAACGCCCGACCAAGTGATGCGCTGCATGAAAGGCATGGGCGCGCCGCTGTAGAGATTCGAGCGGTGGAAGCGCTCCTTGCCGATAATGCTGAAAATACCGTGCGGCGTGGGGTGATCCGGCCTGCCGGTCGAGACGGGGGAAACCTCGTAGAGGCCGTTACTGCCATAAACGGAGACGTGCTGCTTGTTCGTGGAGATCACGAAAAACATCGGGCCTTTGGGCGGAGCGGGCTCATCGGCGGTCTTTTCCCTGCGGGGACTGTCCCCGTCATAATTACGGGAGCGGGCAAATGCTGTGTTCGCGGCGGCGGCGCAATCGAATGCCAGACAGCCAATCAATGCCAATTTAAGCCAAGGACGGGCGTCGCCCCAACCGGAAATCCTGATACGCACGCTCAACGCTCCCAAACCTAACCCCAACGCAACCCTATTGAGCCTATCGCAACTTCGCCATCTACTAGAAGTTAAGTGGAACATGAACCGCTCCAATTTTCCAAGTTGTGGCAAAAGCTCAACGCCAGCCGCGAGAGGGCTCTCCCGCCCAGCGATAATGGGACAGGGTTACGATTTGGTGTGCGGGACCTCTGGATTGGTTCGAAATCCCGGTCCTGGCGCGCAAATATTTGTTGGAACGCGGGAAATATGCCAGTGCCCGCAGCCAGCCGGGGCAGTGCTTCCGAACACCGAAGCGGGATTGCCCTCGCGGTTGGCGGCAAATGCGGCGGGGCACCGCATGGCGCTGCGTCACGCAGTGCCGCCCAGTACCTGGGGATAACTCAAAGATTGCCGCAACCGGCGGTTGTCCAGCAAGAGCGCCTAATAAAGCGGCAGTGGGAAATACCGCAGCATGAGTTCCTCGTAGCGGCCGGAGGCCTTGACGCGGGCGAGCGCGTAGTCGAGCACCTCGCGCAGCCGCGTATTGCCTTTCTTCACCGCGATGCCGACCCCATCGCCGAAATAGCGCGGCTCGCCGTAGCCCTCGCCCTTGAACTCGCAGCAATGCGCGCTGTCCGTGCCCTGAATCCAGAACATGAGCGAGATGCCGTCGCCAAACAGAAGGTCCGCCTGACCGTTCTTGAGCGCGTTGCGCGCCTCGGCGGGCGTAGGATACGGCACGATCTTCGCGCCCTCGAAAAAGTCGCGCAGGAAAGCCTCGTGTGCCGTGTCCTTCACCACGGCGATCTTCCGGCCTTGCAGTTCGGCAACGGAGATTTCGGTTAAGGGACTGCCAACTTTCGCGGCGAAGCGGGCGGGTGTCGAGTAATAACGGTTGGTGAAGTCCACCTCACCCAGGGATTTCGAGGAGATTGTGAGCGAAGCGAAGATGGCGTCGGCCTCGTTATTTTTAAGCGACGGAACCAAAGTATTCCATTCCGCTGCGTTGATCTCGCAATTAATACTAAGCTCCTTGCAGATGGCGCGCGCCAGATCGATGTTGAAACCAGTGAGCTGGCCTTCCTCATCGTAATAATTGAAGGGCGGGTAGTCCGTCTCGGTTGCGACGCGCAGAGCTGGCAGCCAGGACCAATCGGGCTTGGGGCCGGTTTGCGCGCAGGCGCCGGGCGGCAGCAGGGCGATCCACGCGGCCATTGCTGCTGGGATAAGGCCGCGAAGAATCCTCGCACACCAGAAGTCGAGTTTTGAGCTTATCACCACAATCTCCGATTGATTGACAGCGGCGGTCTATTTCCATTTTGTAAAGAATGTAGAAACATTTTGTAATGCGTGGGGATAATATGCGGGGGCATATAGGCCGTGGTTTCGTTCCTGATTCCTGGTATTCCGGCGAGCATAGCTCCGGGCAAAACGGCAATGCAAGCGGTTGGCCATGCCTTGCCGAGCCCACATCGCGGTTCGAGCACGACATAGGCTGCGAAATCGATCTGGAACGCAACTTTTTCCTCTCCATCGGCTGGCCCTTGCCCGTCATTGAAGAGTTGGACAGGCAGGCCCGGAAAGCCCAGGTCGGGCTGATCGACACGGCAATCGCGTCAGGGCGGCTGCGGCCCTCGGAGTTTTACGATTGGCTGTCCCGCACGCTATCTTTGGCGGACGGACGCGCGCCCTATCGCGTGCACTTGCCGGCGGCGCCTTCGCAGGCTTGGCTATTGCTGGAGCGGCCGGTCGTTCTTGCCGCCGAGGATGAGCCGGTCGTTGCACTAAATGGACAGAGCTTCTCCATTTCCAGGTTGATCGAGCTGGCCCAACAATTGGGCCGGCAGAGGCAGCACCTGAGGCTGATTACCCGCCAGGAGCTGATCGATTCGGTGACTAAATCCTACGGCCGCGTGCTGGTACGGCGCGCGATTGGAGGCCTCATGAAAGACCGTCCGGAATGGAGCGCCAAGACAGGCCTGGCCGCCTGGCAGGTCCATTGGAGCGCCATTGCCGCGGGCCTGGTGACGGGGGCTTTTCTCGTGGCGCCCAGGATGGCGGCGGAGATTTGCGCTATTCTTCTTTCTCTGTTCTTTCTGCTCGCGATCGTGCTGCGCCTGGCGGCGGTGTTGAACCTGATCCTCCCCGAAGGAAGGCAAAAAAAGCCGCGCCTGCTCAGCGATGCCGAATTGCCGTGCTATACCGTGTTCGTGCCGCTGTTCAAGGAGGTCGAGATCCTGCCGCATATGGCCAGGGCGCTGGCGCGGCTCGATTACCCCCCTGCCAAGCTCGACATCAAGATCGTGCTGGAAGAATCGGACCGGGAGACCATAGAAGCCGCGTTAGGTCTTGCCTTTCCAGGCAATGTGGAGTTGGTCATCGTCCCCGACCGGGAGCCGCGCACCAAACCCAAGGCCCTGAACTACGCGCTGCAATTCGCAACCGGCGATCTCGCTGTGATCTACGACGCGGAGGACAGGCCGGAGCCCGATCAGCTTCGCAAAGCCGCTACGCGCTTTCATCGCGCCTCCGCCGATGTCGCCTGCCTGCAGGCGCGGCTCGACTATTTCAATCATAACGAGAATTGGCTGTCGCGCCAGTTCACCATCGAATATGCAACGCTGTTCCGGGGGCTCCTGCCGCTCTTGAGCAGGTTCGGCCTGCCCTTCCCGCTGGGCGGCACCTCGAACCACTTCCGCATCGGCGTACTGCGCGAGCTGGGCGCCTGGGACCCGTTCAACGTCACCGAGGACGCCGATCTCGGCATGCGCCTGCACCGGGCAGGCTACAGGGTCGAGACGCTCGATTCCACGACCTTTGAGGAAGCGTGCTGCCAGCCGGTGCCCTGGATCAAGCAGCGCACGCGCTGGCTCAAAGGCTGGATGCAAACCTTCGGGGTGCATATGCGCGCGCCGCTATCGACGCTGCGCGAGACCGGGCTTACGGGTTTCCTGGCATTCCACGCTTATTTCGCGGGCATCATCGTTTCCTCGCTCGCTCATCCCTTGTGCTACCTGGTCCTGGCCTACGACATCTGGAACGGCTCGCTGTTTCAGCGAAGCGCCACGCTTGGCGGCGACATCCTGCTTACCGTCGCTGTCGCCAATTTCGTGGGCGGCTATGCGGTGAACATCCTGCTAGGCGCACTGAGCCTGCGGGGGACCGGGCACAAGGGGCTGTGGGCACACGTCCTCTTCATCCCGGTCTACTGGCTTTATGTCTCGGCGGCAGCCTACCGCGCGGTGTGGCAGCTCGTGTACGCGCCGTTCTACTGGGAGAAGACCACGCACGGCGTGAGCCAGACCTTGCAGCCCGCAATTTGAAGTTGACACAGGCGGCAGAGGTTTGCCTTGCGCTGTGCGCATTAAGGAGGCAAGATCGGGACATGGTAGACGATGTCGAGAACCATACTCTCCGCCTATTGCAAGAAATGCGCGCCGAGATGCGCGAGGGCTTTTCGCGTGTCGATGAGCGCCTGATAGCCGTCGAGCAACGGCTGACAGGGGTTGAACTGCACGCGACAGGGATTGAGCAACGGCTCACGGCAGTCGAGCAGCGGCTCACGGGAGTTGAGCAGCGGCTAACGGGCGTCGAGCAACGGCTCACGGGCGTTGAGCAACGGTTGGATGTCTTGGAAGGCACTGTGTCGAAGGTCATTGGTGCCGTGACTGAAATCGCCAAAATCCAAGAGACGCATTCGACTGTGTTTGCTGAGCTTGTCGAGTCGAGCCGGATTGCTGGCGGCCGCCTCAATACCGTCGAAGCGCGGCTCGGACGGATCGAAAAGCACGCTGGCCTCGCGCTGGCTTAGTGGCTGCACGCCTCGCCGTAATCAAATCACACACAGCCTCGACGCCCGTAATGCCGGACGCGGTGTAGCCTGGGGCCGGGGGTTTTGAAGCGCCCTCGCCGTACCGCGCCGGCAATGGGGTGAACGCTAGCGGTGCGCCGGCAGCAAGAGATCCGGCAGGTGCAGTGGCGGCAGGAAGGTAATCAGGTGCCGCGTCTTATCCCCGCCCGCAATCTCCATCGCGATGAGATCCGTGCCCGCATGGGCCACGTCGATCCGTTCAGGCCGTGCAATCATGTGCTCCACCGCCCCCGCCCGGATGGCGATGGTGCTGCCCTTGGGATCGTAGCTCACGCCGAGCAGCGGGACGTTCTCGACTTCCTTCTGCGAGCCAAGGTCCAGCCGATCGACCTCAATCGTAACCTTGTGGGCGTTTTCGGAGCGCGAGATGTGGTTGAGGATGTTCTGCCAATCGTGCCGTTCAAGGTGAAGGTTCTGCATGTTGAAGCCTGTGCATTGAAGCTTGCCTGCGAATATTTAGGCCCGTTCTTGAGCGGCGCACTTTGACGGATCACAAGGTTCCGCATGCAGGCGGTTGGAATAATGTATTCATCGCAACTTTTTGTGATTGGCGCGGTCCGCCAGCGTGCCGCGCGCGCCAATATTTATGGCAAACGCCATTATGCGGTTTAGTTGCGATGACGCGCGGCGCAGCCCAAGAGCCAAACTACCGCAAGCCCGCGCACCCATGGCCGTAGTCCGGTCCGGCCACTGCACCTCGAATCGCGCCTTGGCGGCTTCGTTTTGACATCGGTCATGGCGTAAAAGGAACGTTAGGTGTCCCCTGAGAGCCGAACCAGCAAGGGAAACTGCCCCGCTTTCGAGGGAGAATGCAATCATGACGACCGGCCTTGACGTATTCGACGCAACAGTCCAGCAAACAAACCTATGGCTCAAGGACTTGATGGCCAGGATCCCCACAACGGACCGGCACTATGCTTACCAAATGCTTCGCGCGACGCTGCACACATTTAGGGATCGCATCGGACCTGAAAATGCTGTGCATTTCGGCGCCCAGCTCCCGATGCTGATCCGCGGCTTCTATTATGAGGGGTGGCAGCTTTCCAAGCCGCAACCCAAGACTCGCCATCTCGACGAGTTCTTGGCTGCAGTGGAGGACGAGGCCGGCCGCAACTTGGGCGCGGGCGCTGGCGGCAAGGTCAAGGCGGTTTTCGCAGTGATCGCCGACAAGATCGACGCTCACGAGATCGAGAAGCTGCGCAAAGTGCTGCCTACCGAGCTGAAGGGCCTGCTGCAGGAGGAGTTCTACCTGTTCTAGATGCGTTGGCGCTGCGCTTGGAACGGAAAGCAACGCGAGGCGAAGATGAGGAGAGAAATTTTTGGCGCGGGGCTGGCCGTGGCTGTTTGGCTGCCCTGCCCGTGCCCGGCTCAGGACGCTGCCGCAATCGGCAGGGGGCATGCGATCGCCGAGAAGTTCTGCGCCCGCTGTCATGCCATTGGCATGCGGGATAGGAGCCCGCATGCCAGCGCGACCCCTTTCCGGGACATAGTCGCCAAGGGCCATGTGGAGAACTTGGAGGAGGCTCTCGGCGAAGGAATTGTCGTGGGCCACCCGGAGATGCCGCAATGGCGGTTCGGTCCGAAAGAGGTTGGCGCCCTTATTTCCTATCTCAGGAGCCTGAGCGGGAAGGGGTAGGCCGCCGTTGCACTGCTACCTAAATCCCTAAGTCCGTGATCGCTTCGCCGGCCGGCCGCCGGTCCGGGCAAACTGCAAAGGCTTCGTTCAAGATATTGCCGGCCTTTGATAAATATCATGGGCCTGTGAGAACGGTGCCGTTAAATAATGGCAAGCGGTATGTTTGGCGCTCCGGCTCCTGTCAGGCGGGCGGACGCAAATCTATTTGCGAGTTCATTTTGCCGATGCTATGCTCACAACCGTCTGGGGTACGGGAGACGCAATGCACGGCATACGTACACGATGCGACATATGTCAGGTTTGGCGCGAGGGCGTTTGTTCCGCTCTCGACGTTGAGGCGCGCGCGCAGCTCTTGCAGCTCTCGCGGCGCAAGGCCCTGCCTCCGCACAACATCATCTTCCGCGATGGCGACGAGGCCGATCATTATTTTAGCATTACTTCAGGTATTGTTAAGCTAGTGAAAACGCTTGCCGATGGCCATCAGCACATCATCGGCCTTATCCATCAGCCCGATTTCATGGGGCAGACGCTCAACCAGCGCCACAGCTATTCCGCGGAATCGGCCACCGAGGTCGAGCTTTGCGCCTATCCTCGCGCGGCCTTCGACATATTCATGAAAGCGCATCCCGAGCTTGAGCACCGGATTTTCGAGATGACCATCCGCGAACTCGATGTCTGCAGGGACTGGACGCTGCTCCTGGGCCGCAAATGCTCGTTCGAGCGCGTCGCGGGCTTCCTCCTGATGATGGCCAGGCGCATGCCCAAGGTGCCGGGCCACAGCGAAAATTCCGCGCATTTCGCGCTGCCCTTCACCAGGGCGGAGATGGCGGATTACCTGGGCCTCACCCTTGAAACCGTAAGCCGTCAGTTCAGCCGGCTGAAAGCCAAGGGAATCATAACCCTGCCCTCCAGCCGGGATATCACCATCCCCGATATCGGCCTACTGAGCNNATGCTTCAGCAATGCGAGATCGGGAGCGAACGCCATGCCGGTCAAGACGATTCTGGTTTATGTGCCTTCCGGAAAGAATGCGGCTGCAACGCTTGAGCCCGTTCTCGGGCTAGCCAGCGCAAGAAATGCCCATGTAATCGGGCTGCACCTTACTCCTGACTTGCCGGTTTACGGCGAATTTCCCGCCGAGGTCTCCCAGGAGGTTATCGAACGGCTGCAAAAGGCTGGCGATGAGGCCGCCACAGCCGCCAAGCGCGCCTTCGAGGAGGCTTTCAAGGGCAGCGAGGTTACGCATGAGTGGCGCGGCTTCATCGCCTCCTATGTAATGGGCGCCGATCTGATCGCGCAGCAATGCCGCAGCGCGGACCTCATCGTCTGCGGCAAGCCCAATGAGGAAATTCCCGACGCCTGGAGCGATTTCGCCGAGACCGCGCTGATGCGAGGCGGCCGGCCGGTTCTGATCGTGCCGCCGGACACGGGCTCCAAGCCCATCGGTACGCACGCCGTCATCGCCTGGAACGAAACGCGCGAGGCGGCCAGGGCGGTTTTCGACGCGCTCGATCTGATCGCCGGGGCGAAATCGGTGCGCGCGCTCACCCTGATCGGCGACGAGGAGGAGCGTGCGGACGCGGAGGCCAACGGCGCCCAGCTCACCGCCATGCTCGGCCGTCACGGCATCCAGGCAAGGTTCGAAGTGTCCGTCGCGCAGCGGGGAGCCACCGGCGAGGCCATTTGCGGGAAGCTCGTGGATAATGGCTGCGATTTGTTAATCATGGGCGGGTATAGCCATTCGCGGCTGCGCGAGATGATCTTTGGCGGCGTGAGCCGCGACATCTTGCGCGATACCCG
>PMBZ01000055.1 GCA_003153975.1 Hyphomicrobiales bacterium | reverse complement strand
TTTTGTAAACTTAAAGCATTCCGCCGAATAGCAACCCGTTACGACAAAACAGATGCGTGCTTCAGCGGTTTTATCAATATCGTCGTATCATTCATCTGGCTCCTGTGAATGTAAACAGGCCCTAGTAACAAGTGTGTTTGGGACTGATTTTTTCCCAAGCTCGACTGCTGAAAGATATTGCGCACTTACTTCAAGCCTTGCACCTATATCCTCAAGAGAAAGACATTTCGCGACACGTAATATTCGCAAGGCTTCGCCAAACGGTGTTGGATGCTTCATATCTGCTCCCCTGGATTTCCTATAGATGTGGTCCTGGCCAGCCAATTCGTCAGACGGCTGCAGATTCAGGATTCCCGTTTACTCGGCACACTATCTTTGTTTCCTGGCGTGGAGCCGGACAGTTCCCATTTCGACTAATCTGCCGGACGTGGACGCCGCAAAACTCTCCCACGAGACCGCGAAAGGTCCTCTCACTGCTTGCAAGCATGATCAAGCCGTGCGGCGCAAATCGCGACATTCCCGCCGGCGCAATAGCCTGGAACCACGTTTCTGGGATGACCAGGGCGCGCTCAACCGGCCGACAGCGAGTAGGTCGCCGTGGCGTGCAGCGCGATCTCGCCCACGCCCAGCCGCTTGCCGAGCTTCAGGATGCGCGCCTCGCCGATCATGTCGCGCGGGGCGGGCTTCTTCAGAAAGTTGATGTTGAGGTTCGTGGTCACCGCGTGCGCGATTGGCCCGGCCGAAACCAGCACCGCCGCGTACATCGCGACATCCGCCAGCGCGAACATGGACACGGCCCTGAGATCGTCCCACCCGGCCTCAGCAGGTGGTAGCCGTAATGCATACGCATCCGCGCGAAGCCGGACCGCGTCTCAATCGGCCGGCCGCGATGCGAGCGGAAATCTCGCTTCAAACCCGCCGATCAGATCCAGCCACTGTTCCATGAGATGGGTCAGGAGGAAGCGCTCGCGAACCGTCTGGCGCGCTCTTCTGCCGAGTTCCTCACGCAATCTGTCATCCTTGATAACCTGGACGATACGCGCGGCGGCTTGCTCCACGGAGTCGACCAGAAAGCCGTTCTCGCCGTCGCGGATCTGATGGCGGATACCGCCGGCATTGCCGCCGATCACTGGCGTCCCTTTCCACATCGCCTCGGTAACGGTCAGTCCGAACCCTTCGCGAACCGACTTTTGCAGCACGACAGCGGCGCGCCGCTGCAAGGCGTTGACCAGCGCCGAATCCTGAACGGATACGATGCGGATCCGCTCCTCCGCGCAATTACGTAAGGATTCGAACACCTCCACGCCTTCGGGGTCGTCGATGGCGACGTTGCCGACGAGTACAAGAGTGCAATCGACTTCCCTGCGGGCGAGGCGGAACGCCTCGATCACACCCCGAGGATCTTTCCATTTATCGAAACGCGAGACCTGCACCACCAGCGGCAGATCTCTCGGTATATCGTAACGGTCCAGCCGCTCATCGATCTCACGATCCGGCAACTCCTTATTCGCCGTCGAGAAAGGATTGATCCCCGGCATGATGAAACGCTGCGGCGTGTTTAGCCGCTGCGCATATTCGGGAAGCGAGAGGACGACTGCATCGTAACGCTCGATGAACTGCGAGAGATAGGACCAAAGTTCCGGGTGAGGAGCCGAGAGGTCCACATGGCAGCGCCAAATCCATGGCACCTTTTTACGAAAATGTCTGATGAGCGGCAATGGCTGGGGATCGTGAACGATAACGACGTCGTGATCGAAATGGAGGCGCGCGGCGTTTTCGAACGCGACCTCCTCGTAAATGGCGAGCTTCAGATCCGTCAAGTTGATGCTGCCGCCCTGCAGGGCGTTGTGCATCTTCTTGGTAATGCTAAAGAAATCCGGACGGCCTTGGATGACGCGCCACCCTGTTCTGATCCCGGCGCTATTCATCAGCAAGGTTAGCGCGGAGAGAAGCTCGGCCACACCGCCGCCGTAATAGGTCGAGCTGACATGGACCACGTGCAAATCGAAAAGGCGGGCTGCCTTTTGCAACAGCCGGTCGACGGCTTCCGCACCGGCGAACGGCTCATAATCCTCCAGTGAGATAAGTCTTAAAGGCGGCGGGGGATCGGGTAGGATCGTCATGTTCAAGCTCCTGGCGGCGCTGCGCCGTGGCGGCCAGTACCAGCCGCAGAAAGTTCCGGCCCGCCATTGCGAGCGGAGCGAAGCAATCCACGAGCCCGGAGCACAGCGCCGGTATCTGCATCGCAACGGCACGTTCCGTGCCCCGCGATGACGGTGCTGCGGCTCAAGACTTCCCGCAAGGTGTACCAGGCCTCATCGGAAGACTACGCCTCCGCGCCTGCGAAGCGGTTAATTTCCAGAGACAGCCCTTTCAGGGCAGACCCGGCCGGACCCGCTATAAGCAAGAGGCCGTGGGCCAGGCGCCTCCCCACTCCACGCCGGCGGCGCTCCCGCACACTTCACTGCAACAAAGGTGCGCAAGCACGGAGGTCTTGCGGCATCGGTCCCGCAAATGGCTCAAAACAGCACCTCCGCAAATCCCGCGGCGCAACCGCTCAGCTCGGTTTGCGATAATCCGGCAGGGAATAAGTCGCCGTCGCATGCGCCGCAAGCTCCGCCTCGCCATCGGAGTGCAGTGCGATCTCGCCCACGGCCAGCCGCTTGCCGAGCTTCAGGATGCGCGCCTCGCCGATCATGTCGCGCGCGGCGGGCCTCTTCAGGAAGTTGATGTTGAGGTTCGTGGTCACCGCGTGCGCGATGCGCCCGGCCGAAACCAGCACCGCCGCGTACATGGCGACATCGGCCAGCGCGAACATGGACGGCCCCGAGATCGTCCCGCCNNGCGGCAGTGTACGATCCCCTGGCATTGCGTCTCCGTTATTTCACCAAGATTGCACGCAATGAGAGCGGCATGCAATTCAATAGGCGAGGAACAGGAGCCTCAAGACATGGGCGGACTTAGAAACCTCATAGGACGAATTTTGCTGGCGTTCACCTTCGCCGCGCTCTTGGCGGGCGGGCAGGCCTGGGCCAAGGAAACGGTCTTAAGCGAGGACGGCATCTCGCGCTTCCTCGCCTCTTTCGGGGAGATGCGCGACATCGCCGTCATGGAGGGGCTCAAGACCGGCGCGGATTCGGAGCTGGCCAAGAACCCGCTGGGCGCGGTGCTCAAGGCGATCAAGAACAGCAAGCTCAAGACCGAGGCGGAAAAAAGCGCCAAGGCTCACGGCTTCGCGGATCTGAAAGACTGGGGCGAGACGGGCAAGGCGGTAGCGAATTCCTACCTCTTCATCACCGTGGGTCCCGCGCGCGGTATCGCCCGCGACACGCTGCAGCAGAACAAGCACGCCGCCATCTCGCAGCTTGAGAAGCTCGGCCTCCTGAACCCGGACAGCAAGAAAAAGCTGAAGGAGAACCTCGACAACATCGAGGACGAGCTTTCGCGCGAACCGCCGCCCGAAAACGTCGCCATCGTCAAGAAGATGAAGCCCGATATCGACGCGACGGTGAAAATGGGCACGGATTGAGCTATCGTTGCATACGGGATGGAGTTCCAGGCCGGCCTGTGGCGCGGCGAACCGAGGGAATCTCCCCTCACCCTGTCCCTCTCCCCATGGGAGAGGGGACCCTTGAACAACCTGCAGCAGAATTTCTGGCGTCCCTCTCCCAGAGGGAGAGGGACAGGGTGAGGGGTTGAACCTTCGATCCGAGGCACCGGCCCTACTGCAACTCCGCGCGCTCAATGGAGGACGCAATGGACACGCTTGCGCAGCAGAAGGCGAATGAAAGCCCCGGCATTCTCCTGAGCGAGCGGCAAGGCGCGGTGGCGGTGCTGACGCTCAACCGGCCTTCGGCGCGCAACAGCCTTTCGCTCGGGCTGATCGCAGCACTTCATGCCGCCATCGAGCACGAAGGTGCGGCGCGCGAGGTGGCCGCCATCGTCATCCGCGGCGCAGCCCCAGCCTTTTGCGCCGGCCACGACTTGCGGGAGCTGACCGCGCACCGGGCCGATGCGGATAGGGGCCGCGCTTTCTTCGAGGAGACCATGCGCGCCTGTGCCGGCATGATGCAGGCCATCGTTGCCTGCCCCAAGCCGGTTATCGCGGCGGTGAACGGCATAGCCACGGCGGCCGGCTGCCAGCTCGTTGCGAGCTGCGATCTTGCCGTGGCCGGTGAAAGCGCGCAATTCGCCACCCCCGGTGTGAATATCGGCCTGTTCTGCTCCACACCCATGGTCGCACTCTCCCGCAACGTCCCGCGCAAAGCCGCGATGGAGATGCTGCTCCTGGGCGATGCGGTGCCCGCGTCCAGGGCGCTTGAGCTGGGCCTTGTGAACCGCGTGGTGCCGGATGCGCAAGTGTTCGGCGCAGCGATGGGATTTGCAAAGAAAATCGCCGCCAAACCGGCGCTTACGCTCGCGATCGGCAAGAAGGCTTTCCACAGGCAGATCGAAATGCCGCTCGCGGACGCATACGAATACACGGCCGGCGTGATGGTGGAGAACATGCTGATCCGCGATGCGGAGGAAGGGATCGCCGCGTTCCTCGAAAAGCGTGCGCCGGAATGGTCAGGCCGCTGAGCGCGCGAAAACGCGCAGCTTTCTGTTAAGGCCCTGGACAGGAAGTTGTGATAATTTTTCCCAAGGCACCGGCCAGGACGCAGGCCCGCCGGTTTTGGGACGGGAACGGCGATGAACAGGGCGCTTTGTCCGGCAATAGCGATTGCGCTGGCCGCATGGTTGGAACCGGCCGCGGCGCACGATCTTTCGCTCGTTTGCACCTTGCAGTCCGGAAACAGGCTGCCGCTCACGATTGGCGATGGGAAGGTGCTCAAGGACGGCCACCCCTTAAGGAATTTCGACCGGAAATCCTTTGCGGCAAGCCCCGCCCGCATCGCATTCAACCAAAGCTTCGACACCTACAGCAACGCCTGGAGCATCGATCGCGAAACGCTACAAATTAGCTTCAAGACCGTTCTCAAGGCCTACTCGCGCGTCGTCCTCGAAGAAAAGGGCACCTGCTCAGGCGCGCCGGCCGCTCCCCAGCAAGCGCAAAGAAAGCTGCCAGCCCGTGCAGATCTCCCGGGCGCGATAGCCTCGATGCTGGGCCGCTAACCCGGGGAACCTCAGCCTTGGCGTCCGGTCAACCGGCGTGTTTTTCCGCCCGCCCGGCAACCAGGGCCGCCGCTGCCAGGATGGCCGTACCCGCAAGACCCGCCACGCCCCCAGAAACCTCCAACGCAGTCAGCACCAGCGTACCCAGCACGAAGCCCGCGGCCAAAACGATGGCCCCGATCTTGTAGTCGTACTTGACGACGTAGTTCTTTTTGCACTCCGGACAAACCCGCACGCCCCCAAGCGACGTGAGAATGGAAAGCTTGCTGATAGGTTTCTGGCAGTAAGGACAGTTCATTACCGATGCCCCCAAAACGGTGAACGCTGATGGATACCCCCATGCGTATGAACGAATATTGACGGGATTTTGGTCGTGCCGGGGCAGTTTCGCCACGGCGCTCCGTTCGACGGCCCCAGCCCAACGCAACACCGGGTCCGCTCCCGCCCCCAAAAAGGCGAAGCTTTTCCAGCAATTTCCGGCGGAAGCGCCGAGGAAGCCGGCGGCGCTCGCTAACCCGCCGGGGAATTTCCGGCTGGCGGCGGGAAGGACAGCAAACACCAGAAAGGCAATGGGTTGCATGCCGTTTCGAGTGCGCCCCGCCCGTGCATTCGCAAAACGAGGGTAGGCACGGGCCGCGACTTAACGTATTACATAGGCCATGCGTATACTCATCACCAATGACGACGGCATTGAAGCGCCCGGCCTCAATGTCCTGCAGAAGATTGCGTCCGATCTCTCGGACGATGTGTGGGTGGTTGCGCCCGAAACCGAGCAGAGCGGTGCCGCGCACTCGCTGACGCTGCACGAGCCCATGCGCCTGCGCAAGCTTTCGGAGCGGATTTTCGCCGTCAAGGGCACGCCGACCGATTGCGTGATTATGGCGGTGCGGCACATGCTCCAGGGCCAGGAGCCGGCACTCGTGCTCTCCGGCGTGAACCGCGGCGCCAACATAGCCGACGATGTCACCTATTCCGGCACCATCGCGGGCGCGATCGAAGGCACGATGCTCGGCATTCCGTCCATCGCCTTGAGCCTCGCGGTAAACTGGGACGACCCCAGGAAGATCCATTGGGAGACGCCGATGCAGCATGGCGCGGGTCTCGTGCGCAAGCTCATCGAGGCCGGCTGGCCGGAGAATGTCTTGATAAACGTCAATTTTCCGGACGTGGAACCGGATAAGGTTCAGGGTATTCAAATAACGGAGCAAGGCAGGCGCGACCCGGATTACTTCCGCATCGAGGACCGGCTCGATACGAGGGGTACCCCCTATTATTGGCTCGGCTTCAAGCGCCGCTCGTTCCACGCCCCCAAGGGCACGGACATGTGGGCGGTTAAATCGGGCGCAATATCGGTAACGCCGCTTTATCTTAACCTGACGCATAACGATACGTGCCGGAGGCTCGCGGACCTCCTGACGCCCTAGAGGAGGGCAGCCCCGCGCGAGGGATGGCCGCTTTGGGACGGTTCCTATGCTAAACGAGACGCTGCGGGAGCTTCTGATCAGCCTTCAACGCAACGGGATTTGCGACCCCCGCGTGCTCGAAGCCATGGCCCGCACCCCCCGGGAAGAGTTCATATCGGACAGCGATCTCAAAGAGCACGCCTATGCCGACGAAGCGCTTCCCATCGAATGCGAGCAGACCATCTCCCAGCCTTTCGTCGTCGCGTACATGACGGAGCGGCTGCACCTGACGCCTGACTGCGAGGTTCTCGAAATCGGCACCGGCTCGGGCTACCAGACGGCGATTCTCTCGCGGCTTGCCCGCCATGTCTATACCATCGAGATGCACGCCGAGCTGCACCGGCTCGCCACCGGGCGGTTCGAAAAGCTCGGCCTCGCCAACATAACGGCGATTGTGGGCGACGGCACGCGGGGCTGGCCCGAGCAGCGGCTTTTCGAACGCATTCTTGTCACTGCCGGCGCGGAGGAAACACCGAAGGCGCTGCTCGATCAGCTCGCTCCCCGCGGATTCATGGTCATTCCGCTCGGCTCCCGCTACGATCAAAGGATCACGCTCATCACGCGCGACGGCGGGAATCTCGAATATCAGACGCTCCTTCCCGTGCGCTTCGTGCCCCTGGTGCCCCTCGCTCCGGAAGGCAGTGCATATTGCTGCCTACCTGGAAGCCCCAAATAACGTTGTTCCGTTTAAGTTAATTTTAAGCCTTCCGCTGCAAACTCGTCTCCAAATGAGGTGCGGTGATGAGTGATGTTGTAAAGGGTACGCGCGGACCGGGCCGGTTGCGCGCGGCAGCAAATTTAACTTTGAGTTTCGTTCTGCTGGGCGGATGCAGCGCCGGCTCGGATAGGTTTGCCCAGGCCTCCTTCGACAGCGGCTATGGCGCGGAGCCCCGCGTCGCCCAAGCTGCGGCGCCAACTTCGAGAATCGCGGACAACTACCGGCAGCCGGCGCAGTCCCAGCCTTCCTACGCGCTCGCGCAGCCCGCGAGCTACCAGCCGCAGGCTGGCGGCTATCGCCTGGCCAGCGCGGCGCCCACGCAAAGCAGCGGCTATCTGCAGGCTTCCCGGGTGGATTTGCCACCGTTGCGGCAGCGCCAGCCCTCTCAAGGCACGAAGCTGGCGGATGGCTACGGCCGCGATAACCTGCCTCCGCTTCCGGACGGCACCTACACAGGTCCGCGGGTCTTCACGCCTTACGACGGCCCGAGGGGCGACGCTCCGCCTGCCGGTGTCTATGTGCCGGAAGGCGGCGATCCGCGCGGTTTCGATCGCGGCGCTCCCCCGCCGCCATCGGACTTCTACCGGCGTTCGGATGCCCCGCCGCCGCCATCGGACTTCTACCGGCGCCCGGACGCCCCGCCGCCGCCCCCATCGGACTTCTACCGGCGCTCGGATGCCACGCCGCCGCCGCCGCCGTCATATCCGCCGAGGGACGAGAGCCGCGTTTACGAGCCCAGGCCTGAGCGTTCCTTTACGGGCGAGCCGCCCTACAATGGCGGCGAGCGCTCCGCCTATGGCAGGGGTCCCGAGGACGGCGGGTTCGAGCACCGGCGCCCCTGGAGCGGGCGGACCGATGGCGAGATGATCGCGGTTGCACCGGGAGACACCCTCTACACGCTGGCAAGGCGCTATGGCGTGACGGTCGATACGATCGCGCGTGCCAACGGCCTTTCGGCGGGCCATGTCCGGCCCGGTACCAAGCTGTTCATTCCCCGCGCCGATCCGGCGTCTTTTACGCCAGGTGCCTCGCGCGGCCCGGCCAGAAAGGAGCAGGCACAGGCGGCGCCTGCCAAAAAGGATCAGTCGCGTCCGGCGGTTGCCTCCGCGGGTAAGCCCCTGCGCGATGCCGCCCCAGCGAAGGAGCCCAAGGCACCCGCCGAAGGCCCGGCCCGGCTCGCCGACAAGGGCGCACCAGCGGCGTCCGCGCCTGCGAACCCGCTGCAAGAGCCGGCCCCGGTTCAGCCGGTTCCGGCGATCAAGTCAGGGCTGACATCCGGCGGCGAGGCTACGTGCGAGGCGGCGCTTTCCAACCCGCTGCCGCGCATGGGCGCCAGCTTCCGCAAGCCGGTCGACGGCAAGACCATCTCGCAGTTCGGCACGCAGAAGGACGGCACGGTGAACGAAGGCATCACGATCTCGGTTCCGAAGGGAACGGCGGTCAAGGCGGCCGAGAACGGCGTGGTTGCCTATGTCGGCGACGAGCTGCCGGGCTTCGGCAACCTGATCCTGATCCGGCATGCCGACGAGTATGTGACCGCCTATGCGCATGCGGACACGGTTCTGGTCAAGAAGTGCGATGTGGTGAAGCGCGGGCAAACCGTGGCAACCGCCGGCACGACAGGCGATGCGAGCCAGCCGCAACTGCATTTCGAGATCCGGAAGAATTCGAAGCCGGTCGATCCCTCCCCGCTTCTGGGATCGTAGCGGAAATCCTTCCGCCCATTCGCGAACCTGCCGGGAGGGCTTCGGCCCTCCCATTTTTTGTTGAACGCCTGCCATGCAGGCCAATGTAAGTAGTGCCGGATGCGAGGTTCCGGCATGATCGAAGCTCGTTCCCCTCACCCTGTCCCTCTCCCCATGGGAGAGGGGACGCTAGAAATCGCGCTGCGGGTAGTTCGAGGGTCCCTTCTTCCATGGGGAGAAGGACAGGATGAGGGGAGATTCCCTTAGGTCAAGGCACCAGCCAAGCGCGCATGAGCAAGCTACTGGGCACCGGCAGACAACTGGCCACCGGCCCTATTTGCGTTCCTGCGCACTCCAGAAGCGGGACATATGGCCATCGACGATCTTGTCGTATTCGCCGCTATCCCTGAGCTTGCCCACGGCCGTATTGATATAATAGAGCATGGTGCTGGCATGCGGATGGGTCTTCGGCACGATGACATGCAGCGTGCCGATGGCGACGGGCCGTTGCAGGGACTTCACTTTGTCCGACATGCCAAGCGCCGCGGCGACCGACTTGCCGGTCAAATCCGGCGTAACCACCGCGTTCACAGACCCGCTGCCGAGAAGCCTGAAGCACTCCTCCACGTTTTGCGGCCGGAGCAAGGTAATCTTATTCTCCTTGACCCAGTTCCGCCCGCCTTTATCGAGTTCGTGCGTGGACTGCCCCACGGGCAGGCAAAGGGACTTGCCAACGATCTCGTCGTCCTTGGCGAAGGTGATCGGGGAATCGGCCCTCACAAACAGGACGGTGAAGACCTCGAACAGCGGATCGGAAAAAAAGAACTTCTGACAGCGGTACTTAGCGTCCTGGGACAGGTCCGCGATATGCGCGCAGTCGGGCTTCAGCCAGGGGAAGCCGGCATCGAACGCTCTTGTGATCAGAAGCGGATTCAGGTGAGCGGCCCAGTCGTTCACCCAGGATACGTTGTAATTGAAAGCGCCGCCCGACTGCTCCTTGATGAGGTTCATCGCCGCGATGACGGTCTGGGTGATCATGCCGCCATTCGGCAGCGAGCGGTCGGTGAAGGGCGTGTAGCCGTCGGCGGTGAGAAACTGGATTTGCCTGACGACGGACGACAGCTCGATGTCGCCGCCACCGGAGGACCCCGCCCCCCCAGCCGCCTCCAGCGGAGCCGGAACTGGAGCTGGAGTTGGAACAGGTACCGGCGCTGGGGCGGGAGTGGCCGCTGCCGGGGCCTTGGCTGCCGAAGGCGCCTGGCCGCTCATGCAAGGAATGCGGATCGCCAGCCCCGGCACAAGCATGGAAGCGTTGGTCCCCATCCTGTCCTGGTTCGCATAAAAGATCAGCGGCCATTGCGCGGAGCTGCCATAGACCCTGGCGGAGATGTCGGCAAGCGACTCGCCTTCCTTGATGGTATAGTCGCTGCCGCAAGTCTGCGCCTGTGCCCCGGGCACGTGCGTCGAAACCGCCGCAGAAAGCACCACCGCCGAAAACAGCCAGCGCGCACAATAACTGAGCCCCGCCATGCGCATCCCGTTCCGCCTCCTTACCCGCCACGCTCCTGCTTAGCTCTTAAGAGGCGTAACCTTCAATCACAAACAAACCAAAAGATCGCAAAAAATTTTTGTAACCCATGCAAATGGCTCCTCGCCTCTGTCCGCAAACACCTCGGAATCCCTTGCAGCTTGTTAGACTTTTCGAGAACTTCCCGCAAGGCCGGGAAAATAGCTCCTCTTCCGGGCAACCGGGGGCGCCGGCCCGCCGGGCTTCTTTCTGGCGCGGGTTCACCTTCCAAAGTAAACAGCAGCAAGCTGCGCGGGCGTGCCTTCGCCGGAGCCCACTTGCGCGCGTCCGCGGTTAGCGCATAAAAGATGCGCGAGCGTTTCAAGGTATACCCTGACTCATTGAAAACCCGGCAGAAAGTGCTTGTAAGCTTAGGCGAACGGGATCTCAATGCTCCCTATGATTCGCCGGGGATTTCTGAG
>PMBZ01000087.1 GCA_003153975.1 Hyphomicrobiales bacterium | reverse complement strand
GTCGCATGGATCGCGCTCCACGAGCGGGTCCGAGGACTTGTGGTTCTCGAACAGGAAGCCGCCCGACTGCCGCGCCCACAGGCTGGCGTAAAGCCCGCCCCGCCGCAGCAGCTCCTCGTGGCTGCCGTCCTCCACGATGTGGCCCTTGTCCATGATAATCAGCCGGTCCATGGCCGAGATCGTCGAGAGCCGGTGCGCGATGGCGATCACGGTCTTGTTCGCCATCAGATTATAGAACTGCTCCTGGATCGCGGCCTCCACCTCGGAGTCGAGCGCCGATGTGGCCTCGTCCAGGATCAGGACCGGCGCGTCCTTCAGGAGCACGCGCGCGATCGCTATGCGCTGGCGCTGGCCGCCCGACAGCTTCACGCCGCGCTCGCCGACCTGCGCCTGGTAGCCGCGCCGCCCCTTGTAGTCCTGAAGATCCAGGATGAACTCATGGGCGTGCGCCTTCTTGGCCGCGGCGACGGCCTCCGCCTCGCTCGCGGACGGCTTGCCGTAACGGATGTTGTCCAGCACCGGGCGGTGCAGCAGCGAGGTGTCCTGCGTCACCAGCCCGATCTGCGCCCTAAGGCTGTCCTGGGTGACCTGGGCGATGTCCTGCCCGTCGACCAGGATGCGCCCGCCTTCGAGGTCGTGGAAACGCAGGAGGATGCCGATCAGCGTCGACTTGCCCGCGCCCGACGGCCCGACCAGGCCCACCTTCTCGCCCGGCTTGATCTCAAGCGACAGGTTCTCGATCAACCCGCTGTTCCGCCCGTAGTGGAAGCGGATGTTCTCGAAGCGGATCTCGCCTTTCGTGACGCGCAGCTCCTTTGCGGCCGGCGCGTCGACCACGGACCACGGCTTGGAGATGGCCTCCATGCCCTCCTGCACTGTGCCCGCATTCTCGAAAATCGAGGTAAGGACCCACATGGCCCATCCAGCCAGATTGTTGATGCGGATCGCAAGCCCGGAGGTGACCGCGATGGCGCCAAGCGAGATCGTGCCCCGGCTCCAGAGCCAGAGTGCCACGCCGGTCGTGCCCACAATCAGCATGCCGGTCAAAATCCACTGCGTCATCTCGAACCGGGTTATCATCCTGAGCTGCGCCCGGTGCTTCAGCAGATGATCGGAGATCGCCTCCTTGGCATAGGCGTCCTCGCCCTCCGTATGGGCGAACAGCTTCACGGTCAGGATGTTGGTGTAGCTGTCGACGATCCGCCCGGTCAGCAGCGAGCGCGCCTCCGAGACCGCCGTCGCCTGCGCGACCAGCCTCGGCACGAAATACCAGATCATGGCAACGAAGCCCGCGAGCCAGCCCAAAAGCGGCAGGAGCAGGCGCGCGTCGAGGTCGAGGAAGATCACCGCCGCGCTCGTCCAATAGATCCCGATGTACCAGAGCGCGTCCACGGCCTCGACCACGCTTTGCCGCATCGCGCCGCCGGTCTGCAGGAGCTTGTTGGCGATACGGCCCGCGAAATCGTTCTGGAAGAACGTGAGGCTCTGCCGGAGGAGGTAGCGGTGCTGCTGCCAGCGCACCATGTTCATCACATTGGTGTTGGCGGTCTGGTTGATCAGCAACGCATGCAAGCCGAAGGCCACGGGCCGCGCCACCATCGCCACGAACGCCATCCAAAGCAGCATGCTGCCGTGCAGTTCGAAGAATTCGGCCGGGTTCGGCGCGGCCTTGGCCAAATCCACGATCTTGCCGACGAAAGCGTAGAGGGCGACCTCGATCAGCGAGCCCATGAGGCCGAACAGCATGATGAGCGCATACACCCACCATATCGGGCGCAGATAATGCCGGTAGAACGCGCCGAGCTTGTCCGGCGGCTGAACGATTGAAACGTCCTTGTAGGGGTCGATAAGTCTTTCGAACCAGGAAAGCATGGCTTCGCTCGCGTCTTTGAGGGTTGAGAATCGCGCGGCGAAGCGAAGCGGATGACTTCGCGGATTTTGCTCGCGCCGTTAGCTGTGGGATACGGTGATTGTCATCGTCGCTGATAATCCTGCTTTCAAGCCGGGAGCGGGCTTATACTATAATTGCGCGCGTACCGGAAGAGGTAATTTGAAGGCGGCAAGATTGCCGCTTTGCCCAGGGGATGATGGCGTGCTGCGCCGGCCTCCTGGAGAGTAAAGGCAGGGCTCCTGTCATAGTTTTGTTATATCAATGGTTTACGCTTTCTCATGGCTGTAACTGAGCTTTGCTCTAATCGTTTGGCAACAACAGGCTAGGATCGGCCCCTTATGCTAGGCCGCAGTGTAGTTTGCGTGGGGCTAAGTGGCGTCTGTCTGGCGCTTTTTCTCGTGGGCAGTTCGACACAATCCAAGGCGGGGGCGTGCGAGCCTTCGATTGCGGTGGAGCCCATGAGCGCCGGTTTGGCCCACCTGAGCATATCCGCGTCTTGTATACCGCTGCGCAGGGTGCGCTTCCGCTACGACACGGTGGAGCTTGTGCGCAAGCTGGATGAGCAGGGGCGTATCGAGATCAATTTCGATTGCTTCCTGGGCGACAAAGTTCCTCTGACGGTCACCTTTCAAGATGGCCCGTCAGTCCCCGTCCAGCTCCGGACGCTGGACCTCGACCGGATCACGATGGTTGCCGTGGTGTGGAAGGGCACCGTCAACCTGGATCTCCACGCTTTCGAGTACGCCGCCAAACTGTCCGACGAGAACCACGTCTGGGCCGGCGCTCCATCGAGCCGCTGGCAGGCCGAGGAGCGCAAGAGGCACGACGGCCGCGGCCACGGCTTCGTCAGCTACGCAAGCGACGGGAGCAGCGAAGGCGACCAGATCGAGGTCTACACCTTCGTTCACGAGCCCAATCAAAACTCGGGCGCCGTAACCCTTGCACTCGATTACGAAAGCCGGTCCAGCCATCCGGGCGACCAGGATACGTGCGGCACCGGCCTCTACGCCGATCTCGAATACAAGGCATTCGTCTGGCATCAGGACGGCAAGGTTTCGCGCTCGCGCGGCGCATTCGCACCCTCCGAGTGCAATAGGCCAGTGGGCGAGATCGCCCGCTACAACTCGAAAGCCCTTCCACAGCTCTTCTTCACGCGTTGACGGCCCAGGGCCTGCCGCCTTCGAACATCTGAAATACACGCTCATATGGGGGACACCATGCCGCTTCGGCCGGTCTTGAAATTCGCAGCCTGCCTTGCGCTCGGCGCCGCTTTCGCCGCGGGCACGAAGCCGGCCGGAGCCGGGGAGGTCACGCTCGTGTTGCGTGCCGGGGGGCTCACCATGATGGGCGAGCTTCTGCAGTCCAACCAGGGCTCCTACGTCATCAAGTCGGACAAGTTCGGCGTCGTTTCCGTCGAAGCCGCAAAATTCGAATGCTCCGGCCCCACCTGCCCCAAGCCACCCGCGAGCACCGTCGGCATTCATGGCTCGAACACCATTGGCGCCCAGCTCATGCCAAACATGATCGAGCGCTTTGCGGACAGGGAAGGATACTCGGTCGAAAAGATCGTGGATACCGACCCCGAGGCGGTCCAGTACAAGCTTTACACAAACGGCGGCAAGGCGGCGGGCCTCATCGATCTGCAATCGCACGGCAGCAATACCGCCCCCGCCGGCCTGCAAAAGGGCAAGGCGCAAGTCGGCATGATGTCTAGGCCGATCAAGCCGGAAGAGGTCAAGGCCATCGCCGATAGCGGAACCAAACTTGCCACCCACGTCTTCGCCCTGGACGGCGTTGCCGTTTTTGTCTCGCCGCAAAACCCGGTGAAGGCGCTCAGCCTCGACGAAATCGCGAAGATGTTCGCAGGCGCGATCAAGGATTGGAGCGAAGTTGGCGGAACTCCTGGGAAAATCAAGCTATACGCCCGGGATGCAAAATCGGGAACCTTCGATACCTTCGACCATCTCGTGCTCAAGCCGAAAAACCTGAAAATCTCGGCCGAAGCCCAGCGCTTCGAATCGAGCCCCGATCTTTCCGACGAAACCGCTCGCGATCCCAATGGCATCGGCTTCGCGGGGTTCGCCTATATCCGCAATGCCAAGGCGCTGGCCATTTCGTCGGAATGCGGGATTGTATCGCCGCCCCAGGTGTTTTCGGTGAAAACCGAGGAATATCCGCTGTCCCGCCGGCTGTACCTGCAAACCTCGGCGGCGCTGCCGGAACTTGGCACCAAGCTCATCTCGTTTGCGCTTTCCGATAGCGCGCAAGAAACGGTTTCGGGCTCCGGCTTCGTTAATCAACGCATCGAAATGCAATCTTTCGACCAGCAGTCGAACCGGCTGGCGCCCGCGCTCACGGTTCCGGACAAGGAGTTCAATTTCGCGGCCATGCGCGAGTTGGTGAACGGCCTCAAGAACGCGCAGCGCTTGTCCGTCACTTTCCGCTTTGCGAAGAACTCGTCCACGCTCGACGAAAAGGCACGCGCCGACATTCCGCGCCTTGCAAATTTCCTGAAAAGCAATGCCGGCAAGTACACGGAAGTTCTGCTGGCCGGCTTCACCGACAGCACCGGAACCTTCGAGGCAAACCGCACTACCGCGCTTGCCCGGGCGACAGCCTTCAAGGGCGCTTTGGTGGCCGAAGGCGTTCCCGAAGCCCAGATCGTCGTCAAATCCTACGGCAGCTTGCTGCCAGCCGGCTGCAACGCCACGGAGGCAGGAAAGGACAAGAACCGGCGTGTCGAGGTCTGGGTCAAAGAGTAGCACCCGCGCACTTCGCGGTTGCGGGCGAGATTAGCGCCATATTTAGATTGTGACGAAAATTGCGACGTTTATTCAACATGTTGCCGAAAAGCTAGAACGGAACCGCAGAAAATGTGTTACAAGGTGAGCTTCCGTTAGGCATAGCAGTGGCGTTCATGTTGAAAAGCCGGTAAACTGGATGTTTCTTGCAATCTGTTGCTGAAAAACCGCAGATTGTGTAACCGTCACCTGTTAAGCTTTACGGCGAGTCGATTGAACAAGAACCGCGTTTTAGCATAGGCGAAAGTCCGATGCTGGCAAGAACCGTCATTCCCCTAGAGCAAAACCCGGTCCTCCGGGTGCCCGAAGCAGGATGCAACGTCGAGCTGCGCCGGTCGTCACGCGCGAAGCGATTTTCCCTCAAGGTTAGCCACACGGAGCGTTCCGCGATCCTGACCTTGCCGAACCGGGGCCGGCTTGAAGATGCCAACGCGTTTCTGGCGCGGCATGCGGACTGGCTCAAACGGCAGCTTGAGCGCTTGCCCGAGCCCATCCCCTTCTCCGACGGCGCGGTGATCCCCCTTCGAGGCGCGCTCCACCGCCTCAAATTCGCAGGCGCCCAACGCAACTGCAGCGTCGTATCGGTCCAGCAAGACGGTTTCCTACTAGCAGATATTCCAGGATTTGCGGCAGCGCCAGGTTTTCCGGCTACTTACTATACGAGCCCAAGCGCGGCACTTCCCCAAATCCTGGTCAGCGGCGATATGGAACACGCGCCCCGGCGGTTCTCGGACTGGCTTCGCGCGGAGGTACGCAGGGACATCGCGGCCTGCGTGGAGAAACACGCGCAGGTACTCGACTGTACCCCCAAACGGATCGCCGTACGCGACCAAGCTACGCGATGGGGTTCCTGCTCCACAAGCGGTACACTTTCTTTCTCATGGCGGCTCATATTTGCGCCGCCATTTGTTTTGGACTACGTCGCGGCCCATGAAGTCGCCCACATGCGCGAAATGAACCACGGCCCGCGCTTCTGGCGCCTCGTAAAGGACACCGCCCCTTCGACCCAGAAGGCCCGGTATTGGTTGAAGTCTCACGGGGCCGAACTCCATCGCTTCGGCAACGATTACTAGAACTCCCAATCCCGCGCTTACTTCTCCGCCCCCCCTTCTTTCGCCCTGCTTAGCAAGAAATGCCGCCGCTTGCAGGCCAGTCTCCCGGCGCTCCGCCATGCTGACCGCACCTGAGCCGCATCTCAGGACTTCCCGCGCCTGGGCCTGAGAGACGCCGAAAACCTCATGCTGCACGCATCCGTCCGCACCTCCGGCTGCGTGCCCGGCGGCGCGCGATTTTTGGGTGCTCGCCGCGAGTATAGGCGATTAGTTTTGGCCACACGCAATTGTGCACTCGCACAACGCGAAATTTTTTGGCAAACTGGTACCCCCTGGTGTGCTATTTCATGAATCGCTGTGGACCAAAAAAGACGCTTTCCCGAGTTCTATGTGACATCGCCGCAGCCCTGCCCCTACCTGCCGGGCAAGCAAGAGCGAAAGATTTTCACGCACCTATCGCCCGACAGGCCGCGCGCGCTTGTCGACAACCTGTTGAAGGGCGGCTTCCGGCGCAGCCAGAACATCGCCTACATGCCCTATTGCGACCACTGCACGGCATGCGTGCCGGTGCGGATCGTCGTCGACGAGTTCGAGCCCCGGCGGAGCCTCGCAAAGATATGGAAGATGAACGCGGAGCTTGAGGCGCGGCGCGTTCCGTGCAAGCCGGCGATCGAGCAATATTCGCTATTCCGGGCCTACATCGAGGCGCGGCACGCCGAAGGCGGCATGGCGGACATGTCGCTGCTCGACTACTCGATGATGATCCAGGACAGTACCGTCGATACGCACCTCACGGAATACCGGCTCCCGCCAGCGGACGGCGATGACGCGAATGGCCTGCTTGTGGCCGCTGTGCTCTGCGACCGCTTGAGCGACGGCATCTCGCTTGTCTACAGCTTTTACGAGCCCGAGATGCCGGATAGAGGGTTGGGCAGCTACATAATCATGGAGCAGGTGGCCTTCGCCCGGTCGCGCGGCCTGCCTTACGTCTATCTCGGCTATTGGATCGCAGGCTCGCGCAAGATGGCCTACAAAGCGCGCTTCACACCGCAAGAGCACCTGACATCGGCCGGCTGGGTACGACGTTCGCGCTAGCGGATTCCGCGAATATCCGCTCAGCGTCATCGCGAGGCGGCAAAGCCGCCGTGGCAATCCATATACTGGCGCTGCGCTTCGGGCTTCTGGATTGCTTCGCCCCGCTCGCAATGACGGGGCCTCGGATTCGGGAAAACACGCACTGAGATCATCCGGGAGAGCCGTAAGCGGCTTCTGGGGTGACCGAGGCGAAGCAACCGCTTGAGTTCGTGTAGGCTCGGTTTATCGCGCGAAGCCTGCCTGGATGGGGCGGATCGAAGCGCGATTGGCCTTGTCCAACATGTGCTCCCACTTGGCGGCGGTGTTCGACACAACTTTTTCCATGGCCGACTTCAATTCAGCCAGCATGGCGCAACGGCCCGATTCGGTGGTAGCCCCTGCCGCGTCGAGCGACTGTACTTTAGCTAGCAGCGCCTGATTCGCTATATCCAAGGACGCCGTGGTCTCGTCCTTCACGAAGGGAGCCGCGTTGACGACGTATTGCGCTTCCTGCCAATTATTCAGGACACGCAGCTTTTGCAGATGCTCCTGAAAAACCGGCCCGTTCTTCTCGTGAAGCCCCGTAATCGTTGCGCTGGCCCGCGCAACGGCCTCCCGGAAAGCGGCTGGATCGCATTGGCCCTGCTGGGCATGAGCCACCGGACCTGTAGCGGCCAGAACGATAATGGCGAGCGTTCTCAGCACCATATTCAGCTGGAATCTCCGTGCGAAAGTTAACGAGTGTTAATATGGCGGCGCTGGTGCAAAATTATGGCAACCCAAGCGAAAGTGCGAAGAACCCTTCAACTAGCGTTACTGCGGGGCGGTCTTTCCACATTGGACGGTGGAACTGGAGCGCGGTCCCCTGCACCCAAGCCGGAACCATTGCGACCGAAGCGAAGCAATCCGGCGTTAAGTCTCGGATGCAGCGCCGGATCTCCACGCAGTGCAAAGGCCTCTTCGCGATGATGGCGAAGAGGCCTTTTCCGAATCAGGCTCATCCCGGAGCCACGGAGACTGCCCTCGAATAGAAATGGCCGGGACAAGCCCGGCCATCTTGAAATCCGATTCGCTTTAGGAGAGCGAATTACCAAGAAAAGTTGAACTTGTAGGCGGCGCCCACGCCAACCTGCACCTGATCCGCCGAGCCCCTTTGCTGGACCAGATTGCTGTCCGCCGCATCGCCCAGCAGGCGATTCCACTCGCCGTAAGCACGAAGCGAGACGTTGTCGGTCAGAGCATAGCGCGCCGTTACATCGATACCGGCAGAGTGAAGTCCGCCCGAAGCGTTAAAGACGCCTACGGAATCCGCCGCGCTCGTCGAGAAGAGCGCCGAAGCGTACTTGTTGTCCACGATCTGCATACGCGGCCCGGCCGTCAACATCAGCTGAGGAGTGGGCCTGTAGATGAAGTCGGCCATGAGGTTCGCTTCGAGCCCGTTCGCGCCGGTGAAGCCTTGCAGCAACTCGACGCGGGTCCTCAGGAACGGCGCCGGATAATATTCCGCGAACGCGCCGCCCTCGAACGTGTAGTCGATGTTGTGGATGCCCGCGAGCGCGGTTGAAGCATCGCTCTGGTTGCGGCGGTTGATAAAATCGCCCGCGACACCCATCCGGAAATTGTTCGTGTTATAGAGTGCGAGGCCGAATGCGTCGTTAGGAAGCGACAGCCACTCCTTCTCGCCAGCCCGGTTAAACTCGAAGATCGGGCGGCCGGTCCAGACGTGGTCGCTTTCCTTAGCGCCCGGGAACGCCGGCTCTATGGCGGCATAGCCGCCGATGGTTACGACCCAATAGTTGCCCGCATCCTTGTAAGAAGGGGCAGGAGCGCCTGAAAGGTCGGCAGCCTGGGCGCAGCCCACGCTGAGTCCGAGAAACGCGACAACACCCACAACTCTTTTCGATACAAGCATCGGTACCCCTGCTCGTCAAAGGCATTTGGACGAACCTTGCCCGAAACTTTTGAGTCTGGCGCGCTTTTTTTCCCTGCGGCGCCCAGAAATGCAGCAGCCGTTGCAGTTTGGCACCTGAGCGGGCAGTGCCAAAGCTGGGGGGCAACCGCGAATTTACAAGCGTTTCCAATGCCAAGCGCGAACTTCTCCGAAGCATCCCCCTGACTTACGCGAGGATTGTCTACCAACTCGCCCGCGAACTCGTTGAAATCGAAGAAGAGCTTCACCGCAACCCGCGCGCACCTGCTGCATTTGCAGGTTATCCTCACCGGAGGGCGAATTCCCGCTTTCCGCGCCGGTTTTCCACACTGGCGCGCTCAGTTTTCCTCAAAGCCGGTGATACCGAAGCGGTTGTTCTTGGGCAAGCCCTTGCCCGCTGTGCCTGCTTGCGCGCGCGAGCCCTTGTAGTCCGCGAGGTCGCCGAAGGTGCGAACGCGGCCGGATGGGTCGCCGATGCGCAATCCGGTAGCGCTGTCGAACACCTGAACGTCGGCTAGCCCGCCCTCCCGGTACTTCTGCAAGCGCACGCCCCGGCCGCGCGTCATCTCGTTCACCTCGGCCAGCGGGAAGACGAGCAGGCGCCGGTTGTCGCCCAGCACCGCGACGCTGTCGCCCTGGACCGCCCGGCAAAGCGCCGCGCGCTCGCCCTCGCCAAGGTTCAGGACCTGCTTGCCCTTGCGGGTTTGCGCCACAAGCTCCTCCTCGGCCACGATGAAGCCGTTTCCGATGCTGGAGGCGACCAGCAGCTTACGGCCGGGCTTGTGCACGAAGCCTTCTAGGATTTCGTCGGCCTCGTCGAGGTCGATCATAAGCCGCACCGGCTCGCCCTGGCCGCGTCCGCCCGGCAGATCGCTCACGTCGAGCGTGTAGAACTTACCGTTCGTCGCGAAGAGCACGAGCTTATCGGTTGTCTGCGCCTTGACCGCGTATTTGAGGCTATCGTCCGCCTTGAAGGTGAGCTTCGAGAAGTCGGCGTCGTGGCCTTTCAGCGTGCGAATCCAGCCCTTCTCCGACAGTACGATGGTGACGGGCTCCTTCTCGATCAGCGCCTCCTCGATGGAAACGTCGATCTGAGGCAGCGCCGCCGTGCCGGTCTTGCGCTTGCCGAGCGGCGTGGATTTGCCGAACTGCTTCTTGATCTCCTTGATCTCGCCCGCGATCTTGTCCCACTGCTTGCCCGTGTCGCCGAGCAGTTCGATCAGGCCCTGCCGCTCCTGGCTGAGCTTGCCGTGCTCGGTCTTGATCTCCATCTCCTCAAGCTTGCGCAAGGAGCGCAGCCGCATGTTGAGGATCGCCTCGGCCTGNNATCACCTCGTCGAGGTTGAGATAGGCGATCAGGAAGCCGTCCAGCACCTCCAGCCGGTGCTCGATCTGCTTGAGCCTGTGCTCCGAGCGGCGGCGCAGCACAACCTTGCGGTGGTCGAGCCACTCCAGCAGAACCTGCGGCAGGCCCAGCACTTGCGGGATCTGCCCCTTGCTGAGCACCGTCATGTTGAGCGGCACGCGCACCTCAAGCTCGGAAAGCTTGAAAAGCTGCTCCATCAAGAGCGCCGCATCCACATTGCGCGACTTCGGCTCGATGACGATGCGGATATCCTCGGCCGATTCGTCGTCCACGTCGCCGAGCAGCGGCAGCTTCTTGGCGGCCAGCAGCTCGGCCAGCTTCTCGATCAGCCGCGACTTCTGCACGCCATAGGGAATTTCGGTGACGATGATCTGATAGGTGCCGCGCCCCGTTTCCTCGGTGTGCCAGCGCGAACGCAGGCGGAAGGAGCCGCGCCCGGTCCTGTAGGCCTCGACGAACGCGGTCTGGTCGTCCACCAGCGTGCCGCCGGTCGGGAAATCCGGCCCCGGCAGGTAGGAAAGCAGCGTCTCCACGCTCGCCTTGGGGTTGCGGATCAGGTGCAGCGCCGCGTCGCACACCTCCTCGACATTGTGCGGCGGAATGCTGGTCGCCATGCCGACCGCGATGCCGGACGAACCGTTCGCAAGCAGGTTCGGGAAGGCGGCCGGCAGCACCACCGGCTCCTCTTCCTCGCCGTCGTAGGTCTCGCGGAAGTCCACCGTGTCCTGGTCGATGCCGTCGAGCAGCGCCGCCGCGATGGCCGTCATGCGCGCTTCGGTGTAGCGCATCGCCGCCGCGTTATCGCCGTCNNCGACCAGCGGATAGCGCTGCGCGAAGCTCTGCGCGAGGCGCACCAACGCGTCGTAAACCGACTGGTCGCCATGCGGGTGGTACTTACCGATCACGTCGCCGACCACGCGCGCGCACTTCTTGAAGCCCGTGCCAGGGTCGAGCTTGAGCTGGCGCATGGCGTAAATCACGCGGCGGTGCACGGGTTTCATCCCGTCGCGCACGTCGGGCAGCGCGCGTTGCAGGATGGTCGAGAGCGCGTATTGGAGGTAGCGCTCTTCGAGCGCGTCCTTCAGCTTGATGGGCTCCACGGGCGGAGGGAGGAGAATCGTTTCGTCAGCCATGGGCTATGGTTAATAGTCCGCGGCCCGGCACTCAAGAGGCGCGGCTATTTCCAGCGCGCGCCTGTTGCATTATGATGTGGGTAGATTTGGAGCGTTGCCCATGACGGTCATGACCATCCGCATCCCCGGCGAGTTGAAGGAAGCCTTGGACAAAGCCTTCGAAGGCCAGGACAAGCACGCGATCATTGCGCAGATAATCCGCGACGGCTTGGCCGCGCGGGGTGTTGTCCCCGAAATGCTTACGACCAGCGACGAGGAATTGGCGGAACGCCGCCGCAAGGCCGTGGACGCGATCTTGGAGCACCGCAAGACCATGCCCGTCCTATCGCAGGAGGAGTTCCGGAGCATAAGAGAAGAGATGCGGAAATGAGGGTCGTCGCCGATGCGAGCGTCGCCGTGAAATGGATATTTCCCGGCGCGCCAGGCGAGATCGATATCGCGAGAGCGCTTTCGCTATTGGATGGTGTCCGGAAGGGCACCATCGATTTAGTTCAGCCTGAACATTGGATTATCGAGATCGCGCAGGCTGCCGTTCTCAAGGCGCCTGAACGTGCCAAAGTGTTGATGGACGACGTGCGCGCGCTCCCTTTCGAAACGATCCATAGCTGGGATATTTTGGACAAGGCGATGGAGCTTTCGGCACGCCTCAAGCACCACCTTTTCGATGCCGTCTATCACGCCATAGCGCTCGAACATGACGCTGTGTTCGTAACAGCGGACGACAGGTACTTTGCGAAAGCTTTCCGATTAGGACATATCAAGATGCTGACGGCGTTCGACCCCTCATAAACTAGCTGGCGGCCAGCGCGAGCCGGACCTTCATTTCCAGGGCCGGTAAAGCAGGCGTTCCGCGCTCTCATCGCACGCGAATTCGCCGCGCTTGAACTGCTCCAAGGCCAGATGGACGCCCGCGACCTGCTCGGGCGTCAGCGCCGGAGCTTCTTCCTTGCCCGTCAGCTCGATCGGCAAATCGGCAACCCGGTCTTGCTGCTCGGCGGGCAGCTTTCTGATTTCAGCGACGGCATCTTCGAAACGCTTGGTCATTGCTGCATGCTATCACTTGGCGGCACCAATTTCCACCCGGCGAGGCAACGCTCTTCCGGCGCGTCCTTCAGCATGACCGGCTCCACGGGCGAAGGGAGGAGAATCGTTTCATCTGCCATGCGTCAGAGGTAGCCGCTATGCGGCCATGCGCCAAGATGCAACCCGCGCTATTGAACATCTTCCTTCGGCAAGGACAGCAATTCGCGAACTGCTTCGTCGATTTGCTGGGAAATGCCGGCTTCGGCAAGCGCATCTCTCACAAGCTTGCGGGCTCGCTGGAATTTAACGCNNCTGAAGCATCGAAGCGTGGGATCGGCAGGGTAAACATGACCTTATCGAAGTGGCGGGCTCCAAACTGCCCGACCGCTTGCAATCCTTCCACCTGTTTGCGTGCGGTTTCGCTATTTAGTATTGCAATAAGATAGCGTGCCTCGGCATCCGTTTCAGGCGCAAACCAATATAGCATGTGATCGATGACGGCCTTCGTGTCGCGCACGATGGCCGCTGCTGGTAGCGTTCCCGCTTTCGAGTAAACTACCCGCAGTTCTGCGATAGGAAACTGAGCTTCAAGCTTACCGTAGTAATTAAATTGATTTACCAGCGGCATGTTCGTTTCGTTGTGGGTGTTCCACAGTTTCTCGGCGGCCTGCATCCAGCCGATAATGCCCCGGTATCCTCTGTCTGCCGCCTTCTTGGCATCCAGCACGCTTCCATCCCCGTTCACCGGAATCACGCCTTCGAACGGCCGGAACAGACGGAAAGGCAAGATACTTTCCCCCAACAACACCGGCCGGATAAACTCGGCTTCCACCCTGTGCTCGATTGCCTCAAGGGATTTCCACGGCATTTTCTCTTGCGTGGATCGCCTGCTCAGCACCATGGGCATCGAGGGGTCCGAGCCAAGCTTTCCCATGGCTTTCCGCTCAACTAGGCACAGCATGCGCGGCACGAGCGTAGCGCCCTGCCGGAAGGCTTGCCGATAAGGTGAGCCCGCGCCGAACTGTGCGATTGAAGGGGCCGGGCTGCCTTCGCTAACGGTCAATTTCGAGTCGGCTACGTCTTCATGAGCGTCGCGAACGGGCAAAATCCCAGTATAAGCGCGCACGGTCAACGGAACCGGCTCTGCCTTGCCGCGCTTTTTTGCGAAAACCACGCAAGATGGAACAGGGAATAATGGAAACACGCTGTCATCCATTGTCCAGGCTTCGTCGAACGCGATTTTGATGTTCTTGAACTCGCCGCTTCGGAATTTCTCGAATTGGCCGCGCGTCAGAGCGGCCATGGGGAGCACGAAAGCAATGCGCCCGGCGGGCCTCGAATAGAGCGCCGCCGTTCTTATCGCAAAGAGCGCGCAAAGATCGTTCTGTGTCGCAAAGCGCCCGCCAACGTACACGTCCTCCGCTTTCGCGAGTTCCTTAAATCGTGTTTGCAGCGGATCGCTCATGTGCCGCAGCGCGACCCAAGGCGGGTTGCCGATCAGCACGTTGACCCGGCCGCCGCGCGCGGAAAAGGCAAGGGGGCGGGAAAGGTTTCGCGCCACGTAGGACCAGATCGAATCGCGGCCAATTTTCCGCAGTTCGTCGTAAACGAGGTAGGTTTTGCCCAGGTCCTCGATTCCCAGGTTTTCTTCGTCCGTCGTGGGGCGGTGGTAGTGCTGCGTTGTGATGCGATGTATCGTTGTTTCGACTTGCCGGCGCGACAACCCTTGTTGAGACGCCTCGTCGATTGCGAAAATCACCTTATCGAACAGCGGCGGTTCTTTGCAGAACACCTCGGGAAATTCCAGGGTTGCCGGCCCGAAGTCAGGCGGCAAAGGAGGAACGGTTACGGTCAGCTTCTTGCCGGTGAAAAACTGCGTCACTTCCAGTTGCAGCGCGTCGCCGAGGTAAACGGGGATGGAAATTGGTCCTCCCCGGTTCGAAAGCGCCGGAGCCAATGCAAGCAGATAGGTGACGCGCGCGATAATTGCGGCGACGGGATGTATGTCCATGCCCTGAACGTGCTGTGTTGCTTCGTGGGCAACATCGGTTAGGGCCATCCCCGACCCCTCCGCCTCGCTTAAGTGAAGACGCACCGCGTGAAAGAGGAAGCTTCCAGAGCCGCAGGCCGGATCGAGTACCAGTTCTTCAAGGGGGTGTTTGACCGAGTGCTTTACGACCTTCGCGGCGAGCCAATCGGGCGTGTAATATTCTCCGAGATCGTGACGCTCGCCTGGATCGATCAGGCTTTCGTAAAGCACCTTGAGAACGTCCGATTCGACCTCGCGCAGCCTGAACCGGCCCACATGCGCCGCGATTCGCCTGACGAGATCGTGCCCCTCTGGATCGGCGAGCGGCCAGTCGAAGAAGTCGCTTTCGACCGCGCCCTGGATGTTCGCGTCCCGGAATCCCGCGCCGGAGAGAAGCCGCGCCGGATCGTCGTCCCTCAAGCCGAGAACGGCCAGCGCGATTGCCTTGGCGACAATGACCAGAAAGGTATGCTGAAACCAAAGGGTGTCCGCTTCGATGGAACGTCCGTAAACGAGCGATAGCAGTTGCTGCCATAACTGCCGCTTCAGCGCTGTCGCGGGTTCATCCTTGATGCGAAGCCAGATGCCCGAAAGCTTCTCATGGGCACGGCGGTAGGCAACACTCTCCTTGCCAAGCTCAAGTTTGACCGTAATGGGGTCTGGCGGCAAGGATGCCCGCAAAGCGATGGCGCCATCGAGCCATGCGAGAAACAGTTCGGCTTTGGCGGGATCGAGGGTTGTCTCCTTGATTTTCGCGAGCTGCGAGTTTTGCCGTTCGAAGACTACCCATTTGAGTCCGTCGGTCGCGATGCCCACGAAGCGCTCGCCCGTCTCCCGCTCGCGATCCGCCAGATAATCCGGCATGCGCCTTTCAACATCGCCCCATTCGGCGCCAAGGTTGCGTTTGGCTTCAAGAACCGTGCGCCCAATGAGAGCATCGAGCCTTCCCTTCACTTCTGGCACGCGATGCTCGAAGGAGATGGCATGCCGCTCGACACCGAACTCCTCGATCAGAAGCTCGGAAAAAGCGGCCTTGACTTCGTCGTGTCCGGGTTTCGCCGCGAGCTGCGCGAGGATTTCCTTTGTTCTTTGCTTAGTCATTGGCGCTTGCGGCCTGCGGTGGATGATGGAAAAGGGCAAGCCGGGCAACGCTCTTCCGGCGCGTCCTTCAGCTTGACCCGCTCCACGGGCGGAGGGAGGAGAATCGTTTCATCTGCCATGCGCTATGGTTAATGGTCCCAGGCTCCGCGCTCAAGGGGGGATTCCCGCCACGCACCTGTTGCATCGTCGCCGGGGAAGTGCTCACCTTCTTACGCGAGAAAGTCCCGCAAACTGGGTGGAGGCGTGCGATTCGGTCAACGGACAACTTCCGCGCCGTCGACCCAAAGGATTTTCGGGTTTTTGGGGCGTGAGCTGGGTACGCCGTGGCTGGTAAGAAATTTCTGGACAGGCTCATCACGGAGAGAATCTCGGGGACTGAAACATGGTGAAACAAAGTAAGCCAACGGCCGCCGGAACGGACCCACTCTTTCTCGATCGACTGCGAATGCTGCACGCCGATCTTCGCGCCGTGGGCGAGAAGGCGGTGGACTGCGTGGTTCCGGCAAAGATCCAGGCCAAGGCCAGGGATTTTCTCGGTGGATTGCGGGACGGCCCCGATATGCCTTTGCGCGCCATGGATGCCGTGGGTTATGCGATCGACGTGCTTCTCTTCACGCCGTCCATGAGCGGGCATACCGCGATCGATCGCGCCTTGCGCACCGGCAAAGTCGGCGGCGCGGAGTTGGAAGCGGCACATCTCCTGCGTCAAGCGGCTTTTCGCCTTCTTGAGATCGCGGAAGACCGTGGCGGCGGGCTTCTCTCCGCCACGGATCTTGTCAGCAACGAAAGGCTGACAATCTTCGATCCGAAACCGCCCATGGCGTATGGCGGACGGTGGGCGCGGCGCACCTGTCTTTACCAGGGCGTGCACGTGACGGTTGGCCCGGCAACGCCGCTCGACGACGACATGCTGGCCGTGGCAGCCCCCTTTATGGATGGAGGGCGGGGACTGAAAAAACCGTTGCGCTGCGCGGAAGCGCTCTACGAACGCTTCATCCGGCATGGGGCCCCCTTGGCCGGCGTGGACCCGCGCTTATTGGGCGATTTGGTCGGCGGCGAAGATGCGTTTCCCTTCGACGTTCCGGACGGCCCGCTTCACGCCCTGGCGGCGGAATGGGCTCGGGAGAGCCAGCTTCCGGAGCCGGACGCCGATGTCCTGCAACTGATCCGGTCCGAGGTTTACGAGGATCGCGTGCTGGAGATACACCGCGCCAGCTACCATGCACGGCAAGCAGGGAAAGCCCGCCTGGCCGCCGCCTACGACCGCATTCTCGCCCTTCAGCTTGAAACCGTCCACCGGCGGGCGAGTGTAGGAATCCGCACGCCGTTTGAAACCCTGGACAGCCTCGCCGCAAAACTCAGGGAAGGCGGGGCAATAGGGGAAGTTCCGGCGGATGCCATCGCGCATTTCGAGGAAATGTGCCGCCGCGCGAAGCTTGCCGGGACCGCCAAGACCAACAAAGGCAATCGCGAGGAACTGGATAAGGTTTTATCCCGCATTCAGGCATTGCGCGGCAAAACCGTGGAACGGGGCTGCACCGAGGCGGAAGCCCTGCTGGCCGCGAGCAAGGTCGCCGAACTGCTCGACCAGTACGGTTTGACGCTCAGCACGATCGACATGAAGTCGCAAAGCTGCGCGGGCGAAGGCATTGAGACCAACCGGCGCCGCCGGTCGCCCCTCGATGAATGCGCGGGCGCGATCGCTGGTTTCTGCGATTGCCGCACTTGGTACGAAATGACGCCTCAAGGGCATATCCGGCATATCTTTTTCGGCCTTCCCGCCGATGTGGCGGGCGCGCGCTATCTCTATGAGAAGATCGCGGAGGCGTTCGAAACCGAAACGGGCGCATTCAAGCGAAGCGAACTTTACGATTCGCATCCGTCCGCCCAGCGCCGGAGCGCCACGACATCGTTTCAAGCTGGCCTCGGCCACGGCATCTGCGCCAAGCTCAACAGGCTCAAGGCCGAACGCAACGCGGCCTTCCGCGCCAGCGGAAGCCGGGATCTGGTGCCCGTCAAACGGGACGTGATCGAGGACGAACTCGCAGCTCTAGGCATGCGGCTTAAAGTTCTCCAGACCGGCCGGAAGAATTTTCTGGCCAACGCCTACAAGACGGGCCGCGTCACCGGCGAAAACCTGGAGTGGGAGGACAAGCTCGCCCCGGCATGAGGGTTTCGCCCAATTTTGTTATACCGCCGGGCCGTCAATCATTAGGCTGAGCGATATCGCTTGGCCGTCATTTGCCTATCGGTAAAGCGCATCTGTTACAATTGGTTCAAATTCGAAAAGTGCTCGAAATGGTCTTTTGGGGGTGCAAGGAGTTTCGATATGGCGTCCCTTCGTAGCGTGCAGAAGTCCTGCGGATACCGCACTTTTCCGTACCTGTTCGCTTAGACTGCGGCCTTGCTGTGGCTACCGCCCGGGGCTGCGGCGTGGTAGTGGAGTTTTCCGGCGGCCAAACGGAGCCTTCATGCGCAGCTTGCTGATTTCTTTCCTAGGGTTTCTGGGGGCGGTCCTCGCCTACCTCCTGTTTGCCCCGATCCCGGTCGAGCCGGTGGCGTGGCAGCCGGAGCCCGCACCCGCCACCGATGCCGGCCCCTATGCGCCCAATGGGCTGCTCAAGGGGATAGAGCGCATCGCACCCGGCAGCGGCAAGGGGCCGGAGGCGGTCGCGTTCGATGCGCAGGGCCGGGTCTATGCGGGGCTTGAAGATGGCCGCATCGTCCGCTTCGACGCGGATGGCGGCGGCTTCACGGCGATAGCGAACACTGGCGGCCGGCCGCTCGGCATCTTTATCCATCCGGACGGCAGCGCGATTGTTTGCGATGCCAGGAAGGGGCTTCTGAAGGTCAGCCAGGATGGGCAGGTGACGGTGCTTGCCACTTCGGCCCAGGGCGTGCCGCTTGGCCTTGCCAACGACCTCGCGGTGACAGCGGACGGGTCCAAGGTTTACTTTACCGACACCTCGACGAAATTCCGCTTTCCGCACGTTAACGAAGACATTGCCGAGCACGGCGGCTATGGCCGCTTCCTTGTCCATGATCTCGCGACAGGCAAAACGCAGGTACTCATCAGGAGCCTCCAGTTCGCGAACGGCGTGGCGCTCGGTCCGGACGAGGCGTTCGCGCTGATCGGCGAAACCGGCAGCTACCGCATCCTGCGCTACTGGCTGAAGGGCGAAAAAGCCGGTACATCGGACGTCTTCGCGGACAACCTGCCGGGCTTCCCCGACAATATCACCTTCAACGGCCGGGACCGCTTCTGGGTGGCGCTCTATGCCCCGCGCTCCGCGATTGTGGACTGGATGGGGCCGCATCCCTTCTTGCGCAAGATGCTGGCTCGGGCGCTGCGCTACCTGCCTCCGCCGGTGAAGGTCCAGGCCTTCGCGCTGGCCTTCGATCCCGAAGGAAAACTCGTCGCCAATCTGCAATACGATGGGCCGGACGCCTTCTTCCCTGTCACTTCCGTGCGCGAGCGTCCGGACGGAAACCTCTATTTCGGCTCGCTCGGACAAGACAGCCCTGGCCGGATGAAGCTGCCGCCACTGCCCGCCGGTATTGGGCAATAAGCTTGTAACAGGGGCAAAAATCCGGGCAAGCTCGCACTGCCGTTCCCGCGAAGGCGGGAATCCATGCTGGCAAAGAACGCAGGTCTCGCCTGTGCTTGCAATGGGCTCCCGCTCGCACGCATATGCGCTGAAATAAGCGGGTCATGCACTGGTATTTGCGCCGCCGCCGGGGTGGCTCGTGGAGATGGCGCCGGAGCTTGTCCTTCGCCCGCTGCAAATCGGCAAGCGAGGGCTGCGGCACGATGGCTTGCAGGAGTGTGGCCATGAGTTGCAGTAGAACGCGCCGCGCGCCGGGCCTTGTCAGGCGGCTTGTGCCGGGCGGGGAGAGTCCTCGAAACCGTCTATCGGCGGTTCGAGCAAAAGAATGACCAAAAGATGAGCCGGCACATACGGCTTGGCGGAGCGCTCGTCCACACCCGGCGGCGCCTTGCCGAAGGTGGAGGCGATGGCGCCAGCGGAAATCGTGAAGGTGCGGCAGGAGGCGAAGGTGAGCCAAGCGGTGCTGGCGGCGCTCATGAACGTAGCGGTGAGCACGGTGAGCCAGTGGGAACGCGGCGAGCGGCGCCCGCCGGGCGCCGCATTGAAGCTACTGCATGTCGTCAAGAACGCCGGCCCCGGTGTGCTTCGTGTTTGACAGCGCCAACGGGAGCGGCCTCTTCGGGGCTATTTCAGCGGCATATATATTGCGTTTTCGCCGCCGAGCTTATAGTTCAGGCCGATGCGAAAAGTCTGTATCTCGTCGGAAAAGCCATAATGGTCGTTGGGGGAACCGGGGTTCGTTACGTTGCGCGTTGGGTCGCCCATATACATGTATTCGGCCTTCCAGCTCAGATTGCCGGTGAGCTTCGCCTCGTAGCCGGCGCCAACGGCTATGCCGGTGCGCCAGCCGCCATCCGTCGCGCTGTTTTGCTCGTGACCTGACTCAGCGTCTGTTGCCTTGTACTGCGTGTCCAGGAAAGCGGCGCCTCCTGTCAGGTAGAACAGGTTGGCCCCTGTGGCATAACCAGCACGCAACCGCAAGGTTGCAATCCCATCGATGTGGGACTGATCCCACCTATCGCCGAGCGTTGTGACTTTTGTTCCCAAATTGGCCCAGCCAATATCGCCTTCAACGCCAAGCACAAGGTTGCGAAGCTGCCAGTTGTAGCCCAAGGTTCCGCCAGCGAGGCCGCCAATTCCCTGACCATCGGGGCAAATATTCTGAGAAATGCAGACCCGGCCAAGAGAATCGTCGAACTGGCTTGTCAGCAAGCCGATGCCGCCTGCGACGCCCACATATGCTCCGCTCCATCCGTCGGCTGCATCGTAGGCCGCTGTGTCCTTCATGCTGCTGGGCAAGACCGCCGGGGTCCAGCCGCCAAGCTTATAATTCAGGCCGGCGCGAAAAACCTGAATGTTCTCATGGAAGTTATATTCGTTGTCTCCGGGAGTTATGTGGTTTGTCAGGGCATAAGTTGCGTCGCCGATATACATGTATTCGGCTTTCAAACTCCATCTGTTGGTAAGCATCGCCTCGTAACCGGCTCCAACGGCGAAGCCGGTGTGCCAGCGGTCGCCGTCGCAAGTGCTGGCCCCCGTGTTGCATGGGTCTGAAGGATTAGCCGGGCTATACTGGATTCCGGCACCAATCGCCTTGTACTGCGTCTCCAGGAAAGCGGCGCCTCCTGTTACATAGAAGAGGTTGCTCCCAAGGGCATAGCCGGTGCGCAACCTAGCCGTAGCGATCGCGTCGATGCGGGACGACAGGTATGTATTGTTACGAGGCGCATGTTTTGCGTCGATGTCCGCCCAGCTGAAATCGCCCTCGAAGCCAATCACCAAGTTGCGGATCTGCCAGTTGTAGCCCAATGTTCCGCCGAAGAGGCCGCCAACCCCTTGCTTGTCTGGACAAATTCCCGGCGCAGCGCAGGCATCGCCCTCGGAATCGTAGAATTTCTCCGTTTGCAAGCCTACGCCGCCTGCAACACCCACATATACTCCGCTCCAGTCAACCACCATCGGTGTCCAGCCGACCGCCGGTCCGTAATCGGGTACGGTATCCTTGATTCCGCTCAGATCCGCCGCCGAAGCATTGCCTATACCGCACAGCGCTGCGGCGGCCGCAGCGAGAATAGTGTTCCGCATTGAATAAATTCTCCAGGTTTGCCTGAAACAACAGACGCAACGCTTACGGCGGAAGGAACGCGGCGCGAGATGCGATCATCCATCGTGCCGCCGGGCAAGCTAGGGCGATTCCCGGTTGCAGCCATCCAAAATGCACAACCCAAGGATCTATTAAGTGGAAAAGCGGTTCAAACCGGGCGGAGGGGCGCCTTGGCGCGCGCTTTCCCCTCCGGCGCCGCCACGGATACGGTTCCGCATAGGACGGCTCAGGCGGCGATGTTCTCGCGGGGGCACCGGCGTTGGAGAGACAGCGGCCCAGAAGCATTAGAGAGAGGGGGGCGACAGGCATCGCCCAGCCCGCTGGCCTAAGATGCCGCCAGGGGGCTCGCCTGCCAGAGGCTGCGCGCCATGCCTGGCGCACAAAAAATTAGGCCGCGGTCGTTTTCCGCGGCCCGTGAGACTGGCCTAAAGCAACAGCCGATCTGGCTGCATTGCGCAGCGCTTACCCGCGCGCGCCAGGAGACGCAAGAGGTTGCTCCAACGCTGCCGTGGCGCGCGCTAACTGCTGCTCAGGCGCAGAATTCCCACTTGACATCGAGTCACCTCCTTTCCGTTGTTACTGTTATTCCAGGGTGACACTATTTCGCGAAAATGTAAAGCGCAGCCGTGGAACGAATCCCGGAGCAGCGGAGTTCACGGTGAAAAAGCCGTGCTTCCACATGCTCAGGGAGAGCGCTCATGAACATAAGGGCCATTCTCGCGGGAACGCTTCTTTCAGCGGCCTTTGCCGCAGGCGCATTCGCGGCAACCTCCATGTATAAGGCGGACCTCAAAGGCTCGCGGGAGGTGCCGGCAAACGATAGCAAGGGCACCGGCGCCGCTGAATTAACCTACGATCCCGCTACCAAAAAGCTCGCCTGGAAAATCACCTATTCCGGCCTCAGCGGTCCGGCCACCGGCGCCCATATTCACGGCCCGGCGGACCCGGGCAAGGATGCCCCCGTGGCGATCAAGTTCGAAAACCCGGCGAGCCCCATCGTAGGCTCGGCGACGCTTACCGAGGCCCAGGCCGCAGACCTGCAAGGCGGGAAATGGTACGTCAACGTGCACACCGCCCAGCACAAGAGCGGCGAGATTCGCGGCCAGGCGATGCCCGCGAAGTAGCGCCGGGCCGGCCGTTTCGCCAGGGCCTCATTGCTGAGGCTAAGCCTCAAGGCGGAGCGGCCGCAAAGGGCGCGAGCCGCTCCGGACCGCCGCCGCGCCAATACGCCACGCCATGATAGCGGAAAAGTATTCCGCCGGGCCAGGATAGACGGTTCCCTTTATGGCGCTTTGGATGTAAATTTCCCCCAATATTTTCCGGGGCGGGCGAGGCACGCGTGGCGGGCAAAATTTTCATAAACTACAGGCGCAGCGACGATCCGCGCTCTATCGGCGCGCTTTACGGGCGGCTGGAGCAGGAATTCGGCCGGGACAATGTCCTCATGGACGAGGAAGCCTACGCCGAACCGGGTCCGGGATATGCCAGGGAGCTGGCCGCGATGGTGGCGCGGGGCGACGTGCTCCTGGCGGTCATCGGGCCGCGCTGGCTGGAGAGGCTCGCGATGCGCGCGGGCGACCCGGAAGACTTCGTCCAGATCGAGATCGAGGCAGCGCTCTACCAGCACAGGCCCGCGATCCCCGTTCTCGTCGGCGGCGCCACGCTTCCCCGCGCGGAAGATCTGCCCGAAGCCATCCGCGACCTCGTGCGCCGGGGCTCGGTGAGCCTGCGCCCGGGTGAGTTCGAGGCCGATTGCGACTCGCTGATCAATGCCTTGAAGCAGGCTTTCGCGGCGGCCGGGCGTGCCAACCGGCGGCCCGAAGCCGCGCGGCAGGCGGCGCATGCGCCTCAGGCCGGGCAAGGGGCGTATCGGCAGGCTCCGGCTGCCAGCGCGCGCGAGGATGACCGCGAGGCGGAAGAACTCGCGAACTGGAATTACATCAAGGGCAGCAAGGACCCGGATGTTTACCGCAGCCATCTGGACCGCTTCCCCGGCGGCCCCACCGAGACTTATGCACTCAACAGGGTTCAAACGCTGCAAGCCGGACAAGCCAGCCAGCGGCATGCGCACGATGGCGGGCATTTGGGCGGGGAAAAGCGGCCCAGCGAGTCCGAGGCCTGGACCAGCGCCACCACGACCACCAGCCTCCGCGAACTGGAGCAGTTCATCGCGGATTGGCCCAACGGAGCTTACGCGGAGCGCGCCCGGCGGCGGATCGAGGAGTTGCGGCGGGAGGGCGCGAGCAAGGGCGAGGCGTTCGGGCTCATTATCATGCTGGGCATCGTCGCGCTCGTGATCGGACTCATCGCGCTGGCCAGCGTGAAATTCTAACCGCGCCGCTCATCGCGCACAGCCACGCACGGTGGCCCCGCGCGTCTTCCGGCGCATTTTATTGCCGCGAACTTAGATGTAAATCTTGCCCGTATTTTCCGGGACGGGTGAGGGCTGCGTTGCAGGCGCACCTTTAATGGAGGGGGGAAGGTAATGGAGAGTGGGCGCCAGCATCGAGGCGATAGTGCCGCAATTGGGGCATTCATTAACGCGCACCCCGGTTTGACGTACGCCGCTGTATCGCTTGCCGTTAATCTTATAAGTTACGACATTGGCACATTTGACATAATAGGATGGAGGACCAACGTATCGGTAATGCTTTTGCCGCTGCTGGCCTCCGTTTTCCTGCATATATGCGGCCATATAGATGAAGATTATGGGTTTGCGCTTGCATATGGCTTACTGCTTGCGGTGCCGATCATTGCACAAAATATGTTACACTTGGTTATGATGTTATTACCTTCGACTGGCAAAACGATACTGTTCACAGCATATCAGGTTTTGTATTGTTTATCGTTTGTGCTTGCCCTTTCCTTACTCTGCGGACCTAGTTTCATATGGCGCCGAAGCTTTGCTCTCCTGATATACAGCATAGCAATGATTTCACTTTTTGGAGTTGCAAACATTTACCTACAGGATAGGCTTGTCTTTATAGCATTGGGGATCGTACCTTCGTTTATCTTAGGTGCTTACATATTGGCGCCCAACCCTGTTCCAGCGTTTTCCAAAAGGGACGCTTGAAACCGTAAACCCCGGCAATCGCCACAGGTACTACCGCGCCATTACCCCCGCTTCCCCGGCTCCCGCGTCAGCAGAAACACCGCCTGCTGCGCGATGAGGTTATGCAGCGGCGGCGGCACCTTCATGCCGAGCGGGTGCCCGTAGGGCGACAGCGCGAACGACCGCTCCACCCGCGCGCCGATCTCGTCGCAGAGCGCGTAGAAATCGCGGATGGTGCAGAAATGGATGTTGGGCGTCTCGTACCACGCCTCGGGCAGGTTCCACGTCACCGGCATGCGCCCCCTGAACAGGATTTGCAGCCGGATGCGCCAGAAGCCGAAATTCGGGAACGAGACGATCACGTGCCGGGCGATGCGCAACAGCTCCTTCAGCACCTCCTTCGGCCGGCGCGTCGCCTGCAGCGTGCGGGAGAGGATGGCGTAGTCGAAGGCTTGGTCGGGATAGGTGGCGAGGTCGCCGTCGGCGTCGCCCTGGATCACCGAAAGCCCGCCGGCCACGCAAAGGTTCACGCGGGACTGCTTCAGTTCGATGCCGCGCCCGTCCACGTGCTTCTGTTCTTCGAGCAGCTTCAAAAGCTCGCCCTTGCCGCAGCCGACATCGAGCACGCGCGCGCCGGGCTCGACAAGCCCCGCGATCACGAGCAAGTCGATGCGCGGCGTCTTGGCCAACTCGGCCTTGGCGCGTTCCTTGAACGTAAGCAGGGGATTCTGGTGTGCGGTCATTGGCTGCCTCCGCGCGCCCCCTGCATCAGGCCGCGCCGCTGCGCCGCCGCNNGCCACCGCGTTCAGCGCCTGCACGATGGCGCGGCTCTCCCGCGTCGAGTAAAGCCAGTCGCTGGTGAACGAGACCACGCAAAAGCGCGTCTTCGTGCCCTTGAAAGCGCCGGCGAGCACGCCGCCGCAATCCGCCGCCAGGTCGAAATAATCCATCGCGCGGGTGATATAGAGATAGCTGTTGGCGTCGAAGCGGTCGACGAAGCTGATGCCCTGATGGCGCAGATAACTCTCCACCTGAAAATCGGCGTCGAAGCCGAACGTAACTTTGTCGCGGTCTTGCAGATTGCGGCCGAACTTGCGGTGCAGCGCCTCGTCGGAGAGATAGGTGATGTGCGCGGCCATGCGCGCGACCGCGAGCCCCTTGGCGGGCGTCGTGCCCTCCTCCAGATAGCTGCCGCCGCGCCAATCCGGGTCCGCCATCACGGCCTGGCGGCCCACCTCGTGGAAGGCGATGTTCTGCGACGAATGCCGGGGCGTGGTCGCGATGGGCACGGCGGAGAAAACCTTCCGCCCGAAGCTCGCGCACCACTGGAGCACCTGCATGCCGCCCATCGAGCCGCCGATCACGCAGAACAGATCCGGTATTTCCAGGTGATCGAGGAGGCGGGCCTGCGCGCGCACCATGTCGGCGATGGTGATGACGGGAAAGTCGAGGCCGTAGGGCTTGCCCGTGCCGGGATTGACCGAGGCCGGCCCCGTCGAGCCCATGCAGCCGCCCAGTACATTGGCGCAGATCACGAAATAGCGATCCGTATCCACCGGCTTTCCGGGACCCACCACGGTTTCCCACCAACCCGGCTTGCCGGTCACGGGATGCAGGCTGGCAACATGCTGGTCGCCGGTGAGCGCGTGGCAGACAAGAACGGCATTCGTACGCTCCGCGTTCAGCGTCCCGTAGGTCTGGTAGGCGATGTCGAAGGGTACAAGCTCCCGGCCGCAATCGAGCGGCAGGGCTATTTCGCTCCGGTAGATGAGCGATTGCTGCGGAGCCGCGCCAAGCTCGCGGCCCGGAAGGATCGGCTTATTCATAAATACGCGGCCAGCCTCCGTGTAGGCACTAATCCCATTCCGGCCGCTTACGTGTTGGGGTCCCCCGGACCTCAGCCTTTTAGCGAATTCTTTTACGTGGCTGCAAGCCGGCCGGCCAAATCACCACGGTAAGCAATAATAAAGGCAACCTACGCCGGCACGTCAAGCGCCGGAGCCCTCTTTCCGGTCCATTTGCCGGAATTGCTGCCCCCGGCAGCGCTTCTCCACCGGCCCGCGCAACGCCGGTTGGGAGAAGTGCCTCTTGAAATTTTGTAATGCTTGGGGCGGCGCTCAAGCAGAGTTTGTAATATTCGCGGAGCGGCAGGCGGCTGGAAATTGCCTTGCCAAGGCATTCACGCAAAGCCTGCCGCTTTTGTCCTATTCCGCGTTCCCGCTTTTGCGTTAAATAGGGGCGAACTGCCGTAAAAGGGGACACTTATGCCTAGTTACAAAGCGCCGCTTGACGAGTATCGCTTTATCATGAATGAGGTTCTCGACGGGGGAGAGCTTTCGGCCCTGCCCGGCTTCGAGGATGCCACTCTGGATCTGATAGCCAGCGTTCTCGAAGAGGGGGCGAAGTTCTGCGAGACCGTGCTGCAGCCGCTCAACCAGAAGGGCGACGCCGAAGGCTGCACCTTCGAAAACGGCGTTGTCAGAACGCCTTCGGGCTTCAAGGAAGCCTACGATCTCTTCGTTCAGGGCGGCTGGCAGGGACTTGCCTGCTCGCCGGAGTATGGCGGCCAGGGTCTGCCGGATACGGTTGCCTTTACGATCGAGGAGTTCATGTGCTCGGCCAACGTGTCCTTCGGCATTTACACCGGCCTGACCGTTGGCGCCTACAACGCCATTAGCGCCCACGCCTCCGAAGACCTCAGAGGCCTCTATCTGCCGAAAATGGTGGCTGGCGAATGGTCCGGGACGATGTGCCTGACCGAACCGCATTGCGGCACCGATCTGGGCCTCGTCAAGACCCGCGCCATCCCCGAGGGCGATGGCTCCTACAAGATCACGGGCACGAAAATCTTCATTTCCGCCGGCGAACACGACCTCACCAGGAACATCGTCCATCTCGTGCTGGCCAAGCTTCCGGACGCTCCGGCCGGAACGAAGGGCATCTCGCTGTTCATCGTGCCCAAATTCCTGCCGGACGCGAATGGCGAGCCGGGCCAGCGCAACGGCGTGCAATGCGGCTCCATCGAGCACAAGATGGGCATCAAGGCTTCGGCCACCTGCGTCATGAACTTCGATGATGCCCAGGGATGGCTCATCGGCGAGGCGAACCAGGGCATGCGCGCCATGTTCACCATGATGAACGCGGCCCGGCTCGGCGTCGGCATGCAGGGCCTGGGCGTGGCCGAGGTCGCCCGGCAGAACGCGCTCGTCTACGCCAAGGACCGGCTGCAAGGCCGCGCGCTTACTGGCACGAAAGCGCCCGATAAGCCGGCCGATCCGATCATCGTGCACCCNNGCGGTGCGCGAGGAGGCAAACGATCTCGTGGCGCTGCTGACTCCCGTTATCAAAGCCTACTACAGCGACATGGGCCTCGAAACCACGGTCAAGATGCAGCAGATGTACGGCGGCCACGGCTACATCCGCGANNCGAATGGGGCATGGAGCAGTTCGTCCGCGACGCGCGCATTTTCCAGCTTTACGAGGGTGCTAACGCCGTGCAGGCCCTCGATCTCGTCGGACGGAAGCTGCCGCAGGGCGGCGGCCGCGCGGTGCGGGCGTTCTTCGCACTGGTTCAGGCCGATCTCGACGAGGCGAAAGCCAACCCGGCGCTGGACGCGATCGCCAAGCCGCTTGGCGATGCCATGGGCAAGCTGCAGCAGGCGACGATGTGGCTCGCCCAGAACGGCCTCTCGAACCCCGACGAGGCAGGCGGCGCCGCAACCGATTACCTGCGCATTTTCGCGCTGGTAAGCCTTGGCTGGATGTGGCTCAAGATGGCTCGCGCCGCGCACGGCAACGCAGGCTCGGCGGACGGCCTTCCGGCGCGGTTCTACGACGCCAAGCTCAAGACCGCCGTGTTCTTCGCGCAAAAGATGCTGCCCGAGGTGGATAGCCGCTTCAAGAGCCTCACCGCCGGCAGCAAGGTCGTGATGGAAATGGCGGTGGAGCAGTTCTAGGCCTGTTGGCATAGCGCGTAACGATCGAGGGGATCTCCCCTCATCCTGTCCTTCTCCCCCCTGGGAGAAGGGACGCTAGAAATCCCGCTGCGGAAAGTTCAGGCATTCCCTCTCCCATGGGGAGAGGGACAGGGTGAGGGGAGATTCCCTCTGTTCAAGGCGCGGGCGGGCGCTATGCTGGCATCCGTGCACGAAGCAGCCCGGAGAACTCAAATGCGCGTCATATCCGTCTTCGCCTGCGCCACCGTACTCTGTGCAGCCAGCGTTCCGGCCATGGCCTACGGCCCCTGCACCGGGAGCCGTTGCGCGGGCATGCAGGATCTCGCCCGCTTGCACGGAGCCATCGTGCCACGCAAATGCTGCTGCCCGGCCCCTCCCGGCTGGGGCCATTATCTGCGGCAGAGGCTGCGCGACGATACGCGCGCGCCGCTCGCTATCGCCGATGAGCCGGGCGGCGTCGCGCTCTACCGCGAACGGGAGTAGGGCCGCCTATTCCTGGGCCGCGCGCAGTTCCGCCAGGGGATCGCGCGAATCCCCGCGCGCCATTCCTAAACGGATGGTTGATTCGATACGGGATGCAATCATAGTTAATGAGGACAAGGTTAACGCGCGAAGCGCATGCGTTCCACACGCGCATTTCTGCGAAATTTTCCGCGCTTTGGGTCGATTTCTACGATTCAAAACTACCGTTAAATATAAGCGAATGTTTGCGTTTAACCATAATTCTGGCCCGGCCGCGCTGCTTACGGCGACGCCGGAACCAGTTTTTCTCGCTCCATATCAATAGGTTACATCGCAACATCCACGCTTAACGTATACTCAAGGTTTTTCTGCTAAATTACTTCAAGATCGAAAAGCACCCTTCGGCGGGCCAACCGGAACGATTGGGAGTTAACATGGCGTTAAACCAGGACGCGCAGCCATCTTCCGGCAGCGGCGCATGGCTGCAAACGATCCGCGCCGCCGCTGAGAAGCTGAAGGGCTCGATCATCCGCACCCCGGCGGTCGAGGCGCCCAAGCTGTCCGTGCTGACGGCCGCGCGGATTTTCCTGAAATACGAGTGCATGCAGGCCACCGGCAGCTTCAAGGAGCGCGGCGCGCTGTTGAAGCTCCTGTCGCTGAGCGAAGCCGAACGCGAGCGCGGCGCGATCGCGATCTCGGCCGGAAACCACGCTCAGGCCGTCGCCTACCACGCAGCCCGGCTCGGCATCCCCGTGACGGTGGTCATGCCCGAAGGCACGCCCTTCAACAAGGTCGCCAGCACGGAGGGCTACGGCGCCAAGGTGATCCTGGCGGGCGAGCATATCGGCCAGTCCGAAAGCCATGCCCGCCGGCTGATCGCGGAGCGCGGTTTCACCCTGATCCACCCTTACGACGACGCAATCGTGATCGCGGGCCAGGGCACTGCCGGGCTCGAATTTATCGAGGATTGCCCCGCGCTCGACTGCATGATCGTACCCATCGGCGGCGGCGGGTTCATCTCCGGCGTGGCGGCCGCGGTCAAGGCGCTTAATCCCGGCGTCGAGATTATCGGCGTCGAGGTCGAGTCCTACCCCTCGGCCCATGCTGCCCTGCGTGGGGAGACCGCCCATGGCGGCGGGCCGACGCTGGCCGAAGGCATCGCGGTCAAGTCTTGCGGCGCACGCACCCTGCCCATGATCCGCGAGTTGGTTCAGGACGTGGTTCTGGTCAGCGAGAAGGCCATCGAGGAGGCGATTTTCTGCCTGGCCAGCCTGCAAAAGACCATCGCCGAAGGAGCAGGCGCCGCCGGGCTCGCCGCCGTGCTCTCCAACCGCACACGCTTTGCCGGCAGGCGGGTCGGGCTGTTCCAATCCGGCGCGAACATCGATCCGCGCGTGCTCGCCTCCATCCTGATGCGCGGGCTGGAGCGGGAGAGCAAGATCGTCTCGCTGCGCATCTCCGTTCCCGACAAGCCCGGCATGCTGGGCGAGATCGCAACCGGGATTGGCCGCTGCGGCGCGAACATTCTCGAAGTGCACCACAGCCGGCTATTCCTCGACGTGCCAGCCAAGGGCGCCGTGGTCGAGATCGCCATCGAGACGAAGGACCGCGCCCACGCTCAGGCTACCGTCGAGCAGCTCCGCCAGCATGGCTTCGAGGTCGAAAGGGTGAACAAACTCTATGGGGAAGCGTGAGGGAGCTGTGGNNGGCATGCTCGAAGCGTTCCACCCCTCACCCTGTCCCTCTCCCTCGGGGAGAGGGGACGGTGTTGCACCCGCTGCGGATGTTTCTGGCGTTCTCTCTTTCCTCTGGAAGAGAGAGAGTGAGGGGGACTTCGCCAATCCGTGCAGCTCAGTAAGGCGAGCGGGGAGCGGGGGAATATGGCGGCGCATAAGCGCTGCCGGTGTCGCTGCCGTCGTAGGACCGGAAGCGCGGTGCGCCTTCGGCGTACCGGCCGCCATAGCCAGGGCCGTAGTGATAGGCATAGGGGTCGCTGGGCTCGCGCGGCGGCCCGGAATAGGAGTAGCTGCCGGCCTCTCTCCGATCGGCGGGGTAGGCATAGCCATTATAGGGCTGGCCTTGGGATTGGCCTTGCGGCTCACCAGGCCCGGCATAGCCGCCCGCGCCCGGCTCCTCCAGGCCACCGTAAGGAGCGGGCTCCCGCTCGCCGTAAGGGGCATGGCTGGAATAGGGCGCCGGAGTGCCATGGTAGGGAGGCGTGCCGCCATTGTAGCTGTAACGCTCGCCGCGCGGCAGCATGTAGGGGGCGTTCGCGTCCACAACGCGCCGGCAGGGGGGCGTCAGCCGCTCGATCTTGCCGGCCAGGCATTGGAACGCCTCTTTTCCTTTGGGGACGCCCTGGCAGTAGCGGTCGTAATCGGGCAGGCAATCCTCGACCGCGGAAGCGATCCTGAGCGTTTGCAGGCATGGCGGCGAAAGCTCCGTTTCGTGGTCGAGCAGGCAGCGCGTCACGCGCCCGTCGCCCGGTACCACGCGCGAGCAGATCCGGTGATAGTCCGCGCGGCAGGTATCCATGACGCCATCCGCCACATCGGAGGACAGGTCTCCAGCCGAGGCGGCCGTCGCGCCAATCAAAAGCCCGGCGCCAAGGACATATCGGGCAATCTTCAACATTCGAGCACTCCCGCGAGGATACCGGCCCCGCAAAACCGGCCCACCCCGGATCGCGAACGGCTCACAGAATGCAACCCGCTTCGGGCGCAAACAAGAACAAAAACGCAATTAAGTGAATTCAACCCTGTAATCCTTTGTATCCGCATATCACGGATGCGTTAGTTCCACCTATGCGAACTTTTGGTTCGCGACCATGTTGATGCTGTCACGGCTGGAAGGAGAATGGCATGGCGCGCAAGGCACTCATCACAGGCTGGGCTCATTCGCCCTTCGGCAAGCTCGAAGACCCTGACACCGAGGCGCTGATGGCGCGCGTTGTCCGCCCAGCACTCGGCCATGCGCAAGTCGCGCCCGAAGAGGTCGACGGGATTTTCGTGGGCGTGATGAACAACGGCTTCCAGAAGCAGGATTTCCAAGGCGCGCTGGTGGCGCTGAACGAGCCCGCGCTTGCATCGAAGCCCGCGGTCCGGCTTGAAGATGCCTGTGCCACCGGCTCGGCGGCCCTTTATGCGGCGCTGAATTTCCTGGAAGCCGGGCAAGGCAAGGTCGCGCTGGTGGTGGGCGCCGAGAAAATGACATCCAAGCCCACGGCCGAGACCGGCGACATCCTGCTCGGCGCCAGTTACCGTAAGGAGGAAGCAGAGGTGGAAGGCGGTTTCGCGGGCATCTTCGCCCGCATCGCGCGGAATTACTTCCAGCGCTATGGCGACCGCTCCGGGGAACTGGCGCGCATCGCCGCCAAGAATCACAAGAACGGCGTCGAAAACCCCTATGCGCAGATACGCAAGGATCTGGGCTTCGAGTTCTGCAACACGATCTCGGAGAAGAACCCTTACGTGGCGCATCCCTTAAGGCGCAGCGACTGCTCGCCGATCTCGGATGGCGCCGCGGCCATCGTGCTGGTGGCCGGGGATGCGGCAGGCAACGCGCCGCGCGCGATCCGCTTCCGCGGCACAGCCCACGCAAACGACATTCTGCCGCTCTCCAGGCGCGATCCGGTGGCCTTCGAGGGCGCGCGCCGGGCCTGGGCGGGCGCGCTGCGGCAGGCCGGCGTGTCGCTCGCCGATTTGAGCCTTGCCGAGACCCACGACTGCTTCACCATCGCCGAGTTGATCCACTACGAGGCGATGGGCCTGACGGAGCCCGGCAAGGGGCATATCGCCATCCTGGAAGGCTGGACGGAAAAGAGCGGCAAGCTGCCGGTGAACCCGTCGGGCGGCCTCAAGTCCAAGGGGCACCCTATCGGCGCAACCGGCGTCTCCATGCACATCATGGCCTCGATGCAACTCATGAGCGAAGCCTCCGGCATGCAGATCCCGGACGCGAAGCTCGCGGGCGTCTTCAACATGGGGGGCGCGGCTGTGGCGAACTTCTGCTCCATCCTGGAGCGCGCGCGCTAACCCAAATGCAACATCCGCACCGCTACGGCTTCGTTCGGTTTCAGAAGCAGCGGTGCGGCCCAAACCGAGGCACTTTCCTCAATGGCAGAATGGAACCAAGTTCAAGAGTGGAACCGAGCACAGGTGCCCGGCGAAGAAACTGGCAACCTTCCAGGCGAAATAGACCACCGCCAGGATGCCGCCCGCGACGCCGACCTGCGCCAGCATCCATTGATGGGCGATCTCGCGCAGTGCCGCGGTGTTGCTGCGCGTGGCGCTGGTTTGATTGACGAGTGCGGCGGTTTGAACGCTGCCCGTGACCGCTTGCAGGCGCTGGCGCAGCGCGCGAAGCCGTTCGCCGACACCCGATATGAATTCGGAATAAGGCCTTAGGTTACGCTCGGCAAATGAGTTGTAAGAAACCCAGGTTGGGATGTTTCCGAAATCGAGGTGGTCTATCATTGCATAATATTTTTTAAAGTGTAGCTCGGATCTTGTAATGCAATAACTGATGCCGCCGGTCGCCCTCTTGCTAAGGTGATCCAGATCGGCGCTTATCCCAATCAAGCTCAGTTCCGCAGAATTGTTTTCAACCTGTAGCAAATCTATCTGCTTATCCTTTTCCACTTGTATCTCGTTTTTCTTCTTGAGCAACAATCTCCTTCTAGACCTATTCGTTACGAACTTCCCGAAAGAAAACCGCTTCTTCTGGCTATTTTCTATTCTCTGCTCGATGGCTTCCGCCTGCTTTTCCTTTTGCTCCAAATGGCGGAAATTCCTGCCAATTTCCGTCCGCTTGTCCATCCAGCTCGTAAGAACGGTGTTGAGGTCTTGACCGAGACCACGAACGTGATCGCTCGTATTGCGAATTGCCGCCCAATCCTTGAGCGCAAACAGGCGCATCGTTTCCAGCGAGTTCACCCGCTCCACCATCCGGCCGACCTGCCTCCGGTTGGGCTCGCCTTTGGTGATCAAAAGATATCGCAGCGGCGCATGGCGCCTTGGGCGGCGCACCGTTTCGGGAAGGAAGGCCTCGCCCCCAATTTCCGCGTTTCTGCTTGCGCTCTCGTCGGCGGCGAAGACCGCGTCCGCGATCGATCCGTCATCCGCCCCCTTCACCGGCTTCCGGGCGCCGAGCGACGTTACATACAGCGCCCGCCAATCCAACACGCCGCAAGCGATGAATTCCTTGAAATCCGCCCAGCGGGTCGTCCTTCGAATGAACGGCCAATAAGCCTTGAGTATGTAATTCGGCTCGTTCTCCGCCGATTTGAAGTAATCGAAAGCATTTCTGCCGCGATTGGCGCTGGCGATCCGGGCGGCAAGACGTTCCTTCCCGGCGAGTTCCTCCGTTCCGTAGCCATCCGCGGAAAGAACCAGACCCCGGAAGCTGCCAAATATGCTGGCGCGCACATCTCCGTTCCTAAGCAGGGTATCGAAATCCAGTTCAAATGCGCTCTTGAATTCCTCCCAAATGGAATCGTACAAATATTCCGCTGCCTTGAGCAGCTTCTCGCGGTCCTCATCGCTGATTCCGACTTCAGGCGTAAGATCGTGCTCGGCTCCGCGGCGGCCGTCTCTTTCGCAAATTTCGCGGACACATTCGGCATGTCCGAAGATTTCTCCGCGCAAGCCCTCACCCGCCTCGGCCGCGGCGTAGACCTGCGTTTTGTTCCACGGTCTCCCAGCATCGATGAAAATGCTGATTGTGGCATGATCCATGAGTATTTCGGACTGCACATGAACGCGCAGCGCTTCCTCCGGCACCCCCTCCCCCGAAGCGGCGTTGCGGTTCCACCAAACGGTGAAACTGACAGATTCCGGCTCAATGATTTTATACAACCTCGGTACCGCCGCACCGGCGGCTTCGTCTTCGTCTTCGAGGCTCCCAACCTCCTCCAGCTTCATGCGCTCCCATAAGTCTTCGGGAACCGCGGGATTTCTTGCTTTCCGCGCCAGTGTATCCAGCACGTTTTGCACGATGCCGGCAAAGTCGCCTCGCCTTGTCTCGAAATCGGCAGGGCGAAGACCGTCGGCAAGCGGGTCAGATTCCCTCTCCGGCCAAAGGGCTATGTGCCAGATAAGAGTGGGCGCGCCGAAGACAGGTGGCGGGCTGTTGTGGCCCACCCGCATGATCTCGTTATAGCGCCGGGAATAGCACTGCGCGTCCCTTGGCCGGCGGCGGTGTTTGGGAGGGACTATAATTGGTTTGGGTTCGGTTACAGGTGGCTTCTGGCCGAAGCCGAAAAGGCGCAATAAACTGCTACCAAACCCCATCGGCGTCGCCCCCACCAGCAGACACTCGGAACTTTAATGTAGAATATTAATAAACTTTTAATCGTCAGCCGTCAACAAATGGATACATGCTGGAACACGCCCCGCGGGTGCGAGCGAGGCGCGCGGATGTACAATGCTGGACGGATGAACGGCTACTGCTCCAGCCGGTGCAAATTGCCTATCGGGGCGAAGACTCGCCCCCATTTCTATCCTCTCTCCTGTTTTGGACGATCGACGCAAAGATCGACCCAAAGATCAAGCCGGCCGTCACAATCAAGGCCCAGGAAGTGGGAATGTCGGGGTAGGGAAGATAGTTGTAAGCCATCTTCAAGCCTATGAAGATCAGAACGAGCGCCAGCCCAAACTTGAGATAGCGGAACCTGTCGATCATGCCCGCCAGGGCGAAATACAGGGCGCGAAGGCCGAGGATGGCAAAAACGTTCGAGGTGAAAACGATAAACGGATCTTGCGTGATCGCGAAGACCGCCGGGATTGAGTCCAGAGCGAATATAATATCCGTGACGTTCAAAACTACGAGCACAACGAAAAGCGGCGTGGCCAAGGTGCGGTTATGCTGGTCCTTCGTGAAGAACTTTGCACCATCGAATTTGTGCGTCACGGGAAGGATTTTACGGACAACCCTGATGATGCGGCTGCTTTCCAGGTCCACCGTTTCCTCGCCGGTGGCCATGGTCTTGATGCCCGTGTAAATAAGGAACAGCCCCATCACGAGCATCGCCCAATCGAAGATTTCGATAAGAGCCAGGCCGGCAATGATGAAAATGCCGCGAAGGATCAGAGCGCCGATAATACCCCACAATAACACCCTCATCTGGTGCAGGGCCGGCACCTGGAAATAGGCAAATATCACGACAAATACCATGATATTATCCATGCTGAGGGCCTTCTCGATAAAATAGCCCGTCAGGAACTGGATCGCTGGGTCCCAGCCAAACGCATAATAGACCCAGGCGTTGAAGCAAAGTGCGAGAGCGATGTAGCCGGCAGCCATCCAAAGGGCCTCGCGGACGGGAATCACCGCTGGCTTGCGGTGAAACACGCCCAGGTCAAGCGCAAGAACGCCCAGAATGAAGGCGTTGAAGGCCACCCAGGCCCAGAATGAGTGCTCGGAAAAAATCATCGGAACGTCCGCTCTCCTTTACAAAACTGCCCGATGCGCGCGCCGGGCTCGGCAGCCAAGCATAACATACCCATTGGGCGCCCATAAAATCCAGCTCATGAGCTGGAAAACCGCTCAAAACGCCAATTCGGACAGGATAGTGCTTGGCAGGCTATTTGGGCGCTGGACCGAAAATAAGAACCGCGTTTAACCCTCCAAACGCGAATGAATTCGACATCGCGTAGCCGATTTCGCGGTTCCGGCCCTCGTTCGGCGTATAATCCAGGTCGCACCCGGTACCCGGCTCGTCGAAGCCGATGGTCGCCGGCACGAAGCCTTCCAGCATCGCCTGGATGCAGACAACGGCTTCGATGCCGCCGCCGGCTCCGAGGCAATGGCCGTGCATCGATTTGGTCGAGGATATTGGCAGCCGGTTGGCATGCTCGCCGAACACGGCCTTGATCGCGCGTGTCTCGTTAATGTCGTTGGCCGCTGTCGCGGTGCCGTGCGCATTCAGATAGTCGATGCCGCTGGG